>SVSL01000047.1 GCA_015064315.1 Oscillospiraceae bacterium | reverse complement strand
AAGATAGAGCACCGTGACTCCCAGCGATTGCAGATAATCCAGCTTCTCGGCCACGCCCCACAAATTTCCTCCAAAGAAGATGTGATTGGTCAGAGGCATTCCGTTTTTGGGTGCGTACTGGGGGATGCCGTTTTCCCAGTCGGGATTCAGCTCGGAATTTTCTCGCAGAACAACGCTTCCCTCGCCTCTGAAAAAGCGGTCCACGAAGATATGATACATCGTTCCGCCCTTGAACCAATCGGGCGTTTGAAAATCCTTTTCATGGATCAAAAGGCGAAATTTGCTCCCTGTGGTGGGAGAAAGCGCAAAATCCACGTTGTTGATGCTATCCGAAAACAGGGTATCCACGCCGCGCAAAAAGAGGTATTCGTAGAAGAAGAGACGGCTTTCCTCGCCCTGGCAGAGCGCCTCGGTGTCAAGCTTCAGCTCGTAAATGTCCTCGTCGCCATTGCGATTGAAGAAGGAAAACGGAAGATCCCTCTCCTCTCCGCCGTCGGGGGCGATGCGAAGAACCACGGCGGCAAAGCCATACGTGCGTGGCAGAATTACGCGGAGCTTCAGCTCTGTTCCCTTGGGGAACGCGCCCAGCAGATCGGCGCGCACACCGTTGGCGTATTTTTCAATTTTGACGGTTTGTTGAGATTCCAAAATCTCGTGTTCCTTGATTAACATGGTTGGTTGATTCTCCTTTGCGGAGGAATATAATAATAGAGGCTCCCAGACGCCCATCGTCCGAAAGCCTCTGTTGGTTTTTGAATTTGAGTGGGTGCATTGACGGTAGGGGCGATTCAAGGCTATCGCCATCGCCTGTCCATACGGATTCGATATTTTTTCAAACGGGCGCTTCGTGAAGCGCCCCTACGAATAGACGTTAAAAAAGCAAAATTTGTTGCTTTCCGGGTCGTCGAGGGCGCCGACCCCTACCGGCGTTTATAAACATTCCGTCTATGTGTCATCCTGAGCGGAGGAAAGAATAAATTTTCGCACAAACCCGTAGGGGCGATTCAAGGATAGATGAAATTGGGAATGATCCGGCTACGCTCTTTTATTCGATTTTCCTCAAACCTTGTAGGGGGCGACGTCCTCGACGCCCCAGAAACGAAAGAATTTTTAATTTGCAACCGGCTATTATTTGTAGCCGTATAAAAAGCAAAATTTGTTGCTTCTCGGGTCGTCGAGGACGTCGACCCCTACAGGCAAAAATTCAAACCGCATCGATACGCCGAACGTGCGTTTTTTCTCCGCGCAGGGAATACGGAAAACCCTTAGGAGACCCCAACGCCTATGGCGTTGCCCCTTCGGGGTTCGACTCCGCGTTGCTCCGCTCAGGGTGACACAAAAAACGATAGATTGCGCGCAAACCCGTAGGGGCGATTCACTTTTCGCCCGCCCTGAAGCAGACAAAATTCCTTAGCCACTTTCTTTTGACACCGCAGGCGTATTGATTGTAGGGGTCGACGTAGCAAAGCGGCGCGAGGGGATGAATAACATGCCGGGGGCATGTTAGAACCCGAGCGTGACCGAGTCGCAACGAGAACTCGACGACCCGAAAACGAACAAATTTCCGCTCGCAATCGGCATGCTCGCCTTGTTCGACCGTAGGGGCGACCATTGGTCGCCCGCCCTGAAGCAGGCAAGACTCCTTAGCCGCTTTTTCTTTGACACCACGGGCGCAAAGAAAAAGCTAACAAAAAGAAACGCCGATAGGGGAGTTTCGCGCTCTGCGGAGCGCGAGGAGGCTTACGCAGCCTCCACTGCGCCACCTTTTAAAAAAGGTGGACGAAAACTTTTCACACTGGGTTTGTGCGAACATCGTGCGTTATTTGATCTTCTTCAGTCTCCAGATGCGCTGCGCGTATTCCTCAATGGAGCGGTCAGCCGCAAAGTGTCCTGCCGCCGCAATATTGAGCAACGACATTCTGTTCCACTCGTCCTTGTTCTGATAAAGATCGATCATCTTCTCGTGAGTGAGGCGGTAAGACTCAAAATCGGCAAGGCACATATAAGGATCTGCCACGCCGCCCTGTCCGCCAAGCAGATAGGATGCGATATCCGAGAAGGACTCACCCGCAAATCCCGTAGACAGGAAGTTGATAATGCGCGCCAGTCTCTCGTTGGTGGTGTAGAAGTTTGCCGAACGGTAGCCCTCCAGCCAAAGCTTTTCCACCTCGTCGGCAGTCAGACCAAAGATAAAGATATTCTCCTTGCCCACGGCCTCCTGCATCTCTACGTTGGCACCGTCCAGCGTTCCAATGGTAAGAGCGCCGTTGATCATCAGCTTCATGCATCCCGTGCCGCTCGCCTCCTTGCCTGCCAAGGAGATCTGTTCACTGATCTCGGCAGAAGGAACCAGCGCCTCCGCCATGGAAACGCAGTAGTTCTCAAGGAACACTACCTTGAGCTTCTCGCGGATGCGGGGATTCTGCTCGATATCCTTGCTGATCATGCAAAGCAGCTTGATGATTCTCTTCGCCATAGCATATCCGGGAGCCGCCTTGGCACCGAACAAAAAGGTCTGCGGCTGCATATCCAGATCGGGATTTTCCTTGAGATCCAGATAGAGTCCAATGATATTCAAAGCGTTGAGCAGCTGTCTCTTGTACTCGTGGAGTCTCTTGATCTGTACGTCGTAAACCGAATGGGTATCAATCTTTTGTCCCGTCTTCTGATAGAGCATATTGGAGAAACGGATCTTGTTCTCGTGCTTGATGGCTCTGATCTTTTCTCTCACCGTCTTGTCGTCTGCGAATTTTGCGAACTCGGAAAGGCTCTCGGGATCGTGGCGGTAGCCCGTTCCGATGCACTCGTCAATGAGAGACGCCAGCTTGGGGTTGGAGTAGCAGAGCCAGCGGCGATGGGCGATACCGTTGGTCACGTTATCAAAGCGGGTGGGATAGAGTCTGTAAAAATCCTTGAAGGTAGAATCCTTGAGGATCTGAGAGTGCAGCTTGGACACGCCGTTGATCGACTGGGAGGCAATGACCGAAAGGTTTGCCATGCGCACCTGATTGTAGCCGATGACGCTCATCTTGGAAATGCGATCCCAGTTTCCGGGGAAGGCATTCCACGCCTCCTTGCAGAACCGCTCGTTGATCTCCTTGACAATGGTGTAGATGCGGGGGAGCTTGAGGCGGAAGAGATCCTCGTTCCAGGTTTCCAGCGCCTCGGGCATAACCGTGTGGTTGGTATAGGAAACGGTGCGGGTCACAATGCTCCACGCCTGATCCCAAGTAAAGAAATAATCGTCGATGAGGATTCTCATCAATTCGGGAACACAAAGAGCGGGGTGGGTATCGTTGATGTGGATCGCCACCTTATCGGGCAGATTATCCAGTCTGCCGTAAACCGCCATGTGATCGCGGATAATGCTCTGGATCGATGCCGAAACCAGGAAATACTGCTGGGAAAGACGAAGCAGCTTACCCTCGGTGTGGTTATCGGAGGGATACAGAACCTTGGAGATCACCTCGGCGTGGTTGCTGTTCTCCAGCGCGCGGGTATACTGACCCTGGGTGAAAAGACCCATGTTGAAGTGCTGAATATCACGAGCCTTCCACAGACGCAGCTGGCTGACCGCCGCGCTGTCGGCACCCGAGATCATCATATCGTAGGGGACTGCCTCGATCTCCTCGCTGTCCTCGTAGATAATCTCGCAATGTCCGTCTCTCCATTCCTCTCTTACGCGTCCGCCCATGCGAACCTTATAGATGCGGTCGGTTCTGGGAATCAGCCAGACCTCACCGCCGGGGAGCCATACGTCGGGTAGCTCCACCTGCATGCCGTCCACGATCATCTGCTTAAAGAGACCGTATTCGTAGCAGAGAGAAAATCCGGTTGCGGGATAATCGAGGGAGGAAAGGGAATCCATAAAGCAGGCGGCAAGTCTGCCAAGACCGCCGTTGCCAAGACCTGCGTCGGGCTCACGCTCGTAAAGATCCTCCAGATCAAAGCCCAGCTCCTTGAGTGCCTCCGCGTATCCTTGGTCCAATCCCAAATTGCAAAGATTGGTTTTGAGAGAGCGTCCCAGCAAAAATTCCATGCACATATAGTACACGCGCTTGGCGCCGGCATTATTGACCTTCTTTTTATAGGCAGAGCGTTTGTCGCTGAGGATATTTTTGACCGTGATTGCCGCCGCCTTATACATCTGGTCGATGGATGCCTCTTGCGCCGTGCAGCCGAAATGGCGTTGCAGGACGCCTTCAATTTGTTCTTTGATCTCTTTGCTGTTGGGTTGGTAATTCATAAGGGTTGTGCCTCCGTGGTATTAAATCCGATATTACGGTAATGAATAATGAATAGTGAAAAATGAATAATGAATAATCGAGGTTGATTTTCGCCGATGCGAAAATCTTCGGTTTTTGGGGGTTACGCCATCTCGTTGTAAAGAGCAAGATAGCTTTCTGCCGAAACCTTCCAAGAGAAATCGGTCTTCATGATCTTTACGACCAGCTTCTTGCAAAGCTCCTTATCGCGGTAAAGCTCCAGCGCCGCGCCAATGCGGTCGCCCAGCTCGTACGAGGAGTAATTTGCAAAGGTAAAGCCGTTGCCGTTCATGGTTTTTCCATCCATCCAGAAGGGCTTGATGGAATCGTAAAGTCCGCCTGTCTCGCGTACAACGGGAATGGCTCCGTATCTCGATGCGATCATCTGAGACAAGCCGCAGGGCTCGCTCTTGGAGGGCATGATGAAGATATCGGTTGCCGCATAGATGCGCTTGGAGAGATCGCGGTCATAGGTGATCAGCGCGCGCACCTTGTTCGGGAAGCACGCCTGCAGGTTGAGGAAGAACTGCTCGTACTTTCCCTCGCCCTTGCCAAGGATCACAAGCTGAACGTCGTTGTTCATAACCACGTCGTAGATGCATTCCGCAATCAGATCCAGTCCCTTGTGGGACGCCAGTCGGGAAATGACCGAAAGCATGGGAACGTCCTCGCGCTCGGGCAGACCCGTTTCCTTCTGAAGCGCCAGCTTGTTTTTGATCTTTCCGCCAAGGCTTCTTACGCCAAAGCCTGCGGCGATCGCCTTATCATTCTTGGGATCGTAATATTTGTAGTCGATGCCGTTGAGGATACCGCTCAGCTTGTGGGCGTTGCGATTGAGGCAGCTATCCAATCCGTGAGCATACTCCGCCGTTTTGATCTCCTCGGCGTATCGGGGGCTGACGGTGGTCACGCGGTCGGCGCATTCCACCGCCGCCTTCATCAGATTGATGCAGCCGTCGTTCTCCATCAGAGAATGCTCGTTCTCGCCCAAGGAGAACACGTCTCCCAGAATGGCAAAATCATAGCAGCCCTGATACTCGATGTTGTGGATGGTAAAGGCGGTTTTGATATTTCCGTAGCTGGGGCGACTGCGATAGATGCAGTTCAGGTATACCACCGAAAGAGCCGCCTGCCAATCGTGGGCATGGAGGATATCGGGATAGTAGTCCAAGCGATGCATCAGCTCCATAACCGCCATACAGAAATAGGCGTAGCGCTCACCGTCATCAAAGAACCCGTAGAGATTGGGTCTCTTGAAATAGTATTCGTTATCGATGAAATAGTAGGTGACGCCGTCCTTTTTGAGGCTGTAAACGCCGCAATACTGCTCGCGCCAAGCCAGATGGACGTAAAAGACCGCCTCTTGCTTCATCTGCTTACGCCACACCTCGGAAACTGCCGCGTAAAGAGGCAGAACCACGCGCACGTCAACCTCTCCCGAGGCCGCCAGAGCCTGAGGAAGAGAGCCGAGCACGTCACCAAGACCGCCGGTAGCCGCAAAGGGCATGACCTCTGCGCCGACGAATAAAAGCTTTTTCATAATTGTTGTATTCCTTTCATTTTGGAAGAATGATAATTTGCGCACAATGCTCGCACAAACACAGTGTGAAAGTTTTCGTCCACCTTTTTTAAAAGGTGGCGCAGTGGAGGGCGCGTAGCCCTCCTCGACGCCCGCAGGCGGCGAAATGACTCCCGGCGTTTCTCTTTTGTTAACTTTTCTCTTTGCGCCTTTAGTGTCAAAGAGAAAAGTGGATAACAACTCTACGCTATCTTTCGGACTATGAAAACTCCTCAGCCGCTTTTTCTTTTGACCATGTAGGCGCAAAAGAAAAAGCTAACAAAAAGAAAAGCGCCGTAAGGGGATTTCGCCCTTTGCGAGGGGCGACAAGGGCTACTCGCCCTTGTCCCCGCAAACTTTTGAAAAAGTTTGATCAAAACTTTTCATATTGGGTACTGTGCTATTTTTAAACCGTCTGTCCCTTACCGAGGAAGAAGGGCATGCTCTCGTGTCCCGAGAGGTTTCTGCCATCCTTGATCATGGCATTCTTGTCACTGATGACACAGTTTAAGCTCACGTTGTCTCCCACGTAAGTGTCCTGCAGCAAAATGCAGTTCTTGATCACCGTTCCCTTGCCTACGCGGACTCCGCGGAAGAGAATGCAGTTCTCCACCGTTCCGTCAATCACGCATCCGTCGGCGATCAGACTGTTCTTGACCTCGGCGTTTGCCGTGTACTTGCTGGGCGCGCTGTTGCGGATCTTGGTGTAGATGCGGTTGTCACGGGAGCCGAACAGATCGTGTCTTACCTCAGCATTCAGAAGCTCCATGGAGCTCTTGAAGTACCCCTCCAAAGAGGAAATATGTGCCGCCCATCCCTCAAAATCGTAAATGCGGATCAGCTTGGTTGCCATTTGCGCCGAAATAATGTCTCTGGTAAAGCTGGTATATCCGCGGGCGATGGACTCGGAAACAATGTTTTGCAGCTCCTTGCGGGAGATCACCATAATGTTGGTGCTCACGTTGACTGCCTCGTTTTCGGGCTTGTAGTAGGCAATATCGATCAGCCTTCCCGTCTCGTCCGCAGTCAGCACGTTCACAGCGTGCTCAAAGGTCTCGGTGGCAGGTATCTTTTTGCCCACCAGCGTCATATAGGCACCCGACTGAATGTGATCCTCCACCACCTTCTTCAGGTCAATGTTCAGGATCACGTCGCAATCCGACAGCACGATATAGTCGGCGTTGCAACGGTTAATGAAATTGCTGGCACCCAGCACCGCCTCCAAGCGGTTTTCGTAAAGCTTTCCTGCCGCTCTGTTCTCGTACGCGGTGATATAAGGAGGAAGGATCTTGATACCGCCCGAACGGCGTGCCAGATCCCAGTCCTTGCCCGTGCCGATGTGATCGAGAAGCGACTGATAGTTATAGTGAGCGATCACACCCACGTTGGTAATGCCCGAATTGACCATGTTGGAAAGGGCAAAGTCGATGAGTCGGTAGCGGCATCCGTAGGGAATGCTCGCCATGGTACGCATCCGCGTCATTTCGGGGATGCTGGTGTCGTGAATATTGGAAAAGATCAATCCTGCTGCGGTCATGTTCGTTCTCCTTCCATTATACCTGTTCGGAAATCATTGCGCCTGCGGGGATCACACTGCCCGCAGCAACGGAGACGTCTGCTCCGATGACCGCAATGTCGGACGCCGTCTCGCGGGGCTCACCCACGGTGGCGTTCTTGCCAACGGTAACGTTTTCATCCAGAATCGCGTAAGAAACACAGGCGCCGTCCTCAACGGTAACGTCCGCCATGATCACGCTGTCTACCACAACAGCTCCCTTGCCCACGCGCACGCCGGGGCCGAGCACACTGTTGCGTACCTCGCCAAGAATCTCACAGCCCGCGGTCACGGAGGAATTGATCACCGTTGCGTCAGAGCCGACAAACTGAGGTGCCGACGCGCCGTGACGGCTGTAAATTCTCCAGGTCTCGTCCGAAAGCGAGAGAATGGGACTGTCTCCCAAAAGATCCATGTTTGCCTCCCAAAGAGAGGAAATGGTTCCAACGTCCTTCCAGTAGCCCTCAAAGGGATACGCTACCATCTTTTCCTTGTTCTCCAGCATGGCGGGAATGATGTTCTTACCAAAGTCGTTTGCCGAAGCGGGATCCTTGCTGTCCTCGCGCAGGTAATGCTCCAGCTTATCCTTGGTGAAGATATAAATACCCATGGAAGCCTTGTTGCTATCGGGATTCTTGGGCTTTTCCGTAAACTTGTAGATGGTTCCGTCCTCGTAAGCACTCATAATGCCAAAGCGGCTTGCCTCCTCCATGGGAACCTCGATGACGGCAATGGTGCAATCGGCGCCCTTCTTTTTGTGGTATGCCAGCATCTTGGCATAGTCCATTTTGTAGATGTGGTCACCCGAGAGAACAATGACGTACTCGGGATCGTACTGATTGATAAACTCCATGTTCTGCCAGATGGCGTTTGCGGTACCCTTGTACCAATCGGCGCCTCCCTGTCCCTGATAGGGAGGAAGGATCTTAACGCCGCCAAAGGTGCGGTCCAGATCCCAAGGCAGACCGTTGCCAATGTACTCATTGAGTCGCAAGGGCTGATACTGGGTGAGCACTCCGACGGTATCGATGCCGGAGTTGATGCAGTTGGAAAGGGGGAAATCGATGATGCGGTATTTTCCGCCGTAGGACACGGACGGCTTGGCGGTTTTTTGAGTCAATGCGTAGAGTCGGCTGCCCTGACCGCCTGCCAGAAGCATGGCTACGCATTCTTTTTTCTTGAACATATCCTGTATACCCTCCTAAAAAATTTTATATCAATCTTAATTGGTTTCCATATTGAGCACCTTGCCTCCATCGCCTGTGGAGCAAGAAAGAAACGCATGATTTTCTTTTGCCGTGAGCAGCTGGCGTTCGTTGTGCATATACTGATCGAGAAGCAACCACGCAAGCGGTCTTTGACAGTCCTCGGTCCACGTGTCGCCAAATTCACTGCCCATGACCGTAACGCGAAGCCCTCGCCTCTCGCCCGAAAGCGTCATCACGTCGGGGAACCGCTCCCTTACGGAATCCTTCCATTCCGCGAGGAACGCCTGCGCCCTCTCCGCGGCAACCGAGAGCCCGTCCACGTGATATTTGCTTACCCAGAACAGGGCGTTTGCCGTGAGAAAATTTCTCACCGCAGGCCTTTCGAGATCAAAGAAGCAAACGCCTTTGCCCTCCCGCGCCTCTCCAAACAAAGGCGTCCCGTCAAAATCCGAGAGCCCGTGCTCGGTGTCGGCAAAGCAAAAGGGATTCCATGAAAGGATCACGCCAACGCCCGCCTCGTGCATGGAGTCGATGAAAGCCATCAGCTCTTTTGGCGCACCGAAAAGCGGTGACGGTGCAAAGAACGCATCGGAAATCCCTTTTGTCGCAAGCCCACCGGTAACGCCGAGCAGCTCCACGTGGGTGTAGCCCATTTGCTTGACGTAGGGAATCAGCTCGGTTGCCAGCTCCCTTGGCGTGTAGGCGGTGCCGTCCTTATGGCGTTTCCACCAAAGAGGATCGACCCGATAAACGTGAATCGCTTGCTTTGGGGCGGCATCCGACGAAAAGCACCTCTTGCGATAGGAGAGCCAGCCCCCGTCACGCCAGACGTAATCAAGCGAAGCAACCGCCGAAGCGCCGTTGGAATTGCCCTCGACGCAGATGCCGAAGGGGTCGGACTTAAAGCACTCTTTTTCCGCGCGGCGCAGAAAATATTTGTATTTGCAACCGTCGGGGAGTCTCTGCTCCACAAAGGCCTCCCACACACCGCTCTCCCCGATCTCTTTCATAGGGGTAACGCGCGGATCCCAGCCGTTGAAGTCGCCGCAAACCGAGACCGCCTCGGCGGACGGCGCAAAGACGCGAAAGACGTAGCCTTCTTGGTTCTTCAAGGGATGGACACCGAAATATCCGTACGCGTCGCGGGAGAAGACCGACGAATCCGAGAGCGTTTTCTTGGGTGCCTTGACGTCCTTGATCATTCCGCTCTCCTTTCGTTTTTTTGTCCTTTGATTAGGATTTGTATTTTTTGGCGTTTTATGTTTGCCCGCGCACCATTGTTTTTTTCGCAGGCGACACGATCTCTTTTTACATTATAACATATAACACAAAACAATCCAAGGGGCATGCGCCATTTTTGTGAACTTTTACCCAAAATACAGCAAAATCACAGAAACAGGTTGCAATTCGTCGGCAAAAAAAACATTTTTTCAACGCAATCTCTCATTTTTCCGTCTGTTCAAGGAAAAACGGCTCTCTTTGAGCCGTTGTGATACTGCACAATAAAAAAATATTTTTTTGTGCAAATGCTTCAATAATAAAAATGTCTATTGTAATTTTAACACAAAAATGCGCGTATGTCAATGTGCATATTGCACGAAGAATAGCACATTGAAGGTTGTTTTGTGCAAAAAAGCGAAAAAGCCTAATCCAAGACCTGGATTTTCCGCACCGAAAAGCTGATTTTTGGGGTTTTCAGGGAAAGTGGAAGCCCCTTTTCATCCACCGTCAGGACCCGATCCTCGGGAAACACGAATCGATATCCCGACTCGGTTCGCGCCAGCCGCTCCGGTGTCTCCTTTGCGAGTGCCGGCAGCGCCTCCAAAGGGGAAAGCCAGCCTGCTACGGCGTGATGGGAAACGTCTGCCGAAAGCGTTCCGAGACGTGCCGTGATCCGCTCCGCGCCCGTGCCCTTCTCCCGTGTGACCGTCACGGTGATCCCCTCCAGCTCCCACGGCGTCAGATAGGAGATCTCATAGATCTCGGCATCGCCTCTGCGATCCACCGTAACGGTTGCCGAAAATGCCATCCCCTCTCCATCCGCCGCCGCAAGCTCTCCCTCGATCTCGGCAGAAAAGGACCCCTCTTGCAAAAACAGAAGATCCTTGGAGTCCTCCTTGGCACAGGAAATCAGGAAAAAAAGCATCCAGACGCTCCAAAAAAGTCTCCCAACGCCTCGGCATCTCATAAAAAAAGCCTCCTTTGCGCATATTTTGTCCGCATTTTCATATATATGAATTATTTTTTTACTTCATTCGCAAAAAATATTGCAATATTTGTCCGATTGTGGTATAATGAAAGGAGAGACGG
The DNA here is from genome assembly GCA_015064315.1 of Oscillospiraceae bacterium. Taxonomy (GTDB): domain Bacteria; phylum Bacillota; class Clostridia; order Oscillospirales; family CAG-272; genus UMGS1865. The sequence continues at coordinate 4,401 of SVSL01000047.1, read as the reverse complement.
AAAATGCATCCGAAATTCCATCGAAGCAAGAAGAAAGGAGGCGGCGCCATGAGCCCTTTGTATCGCGCCTATTCGGCATTTCCCATTCCTCGCGCGCCGCTGTCTTGGGTTGAGATCGACCTCTCTGCTCTGCGAAAGAATTTTCGTACAGTCAAGCATCTTCTGAAGGAGCGAGCCCCCCTGCGCACACCGCGCATCATTGCCGTTGTCAAGGCAGACGCCTACGGACACGGCGCTCCCGCGTGTGTGAAGGCACTCCTTGAGGAGGGCTGTGACTTTTTTGCAGTTGCATCCTTTGAGGAAGCCATGGCGGTGCGCAGGATCTGCAACGAAAACGGCAGTCACGCCTCGGTTCTGATTCTGGGATATACCCTCCCCGAGCACGTGTCGGAGCTGGCGCGGAATCACCTGATCCAAGCCCTGCTTTCCCATCCATACGCAAAAGAATTGGCGGCAGCCGCCGAAAACGCCCGTGTGACGGTGCGCACCCATATTGCCCTGGACAGCGGCATGAATCGCATCGGGATCCCCATTCGATCCTCCGAGGAGATTGACTCCGCGGTCGAAGAGATCGAAGAGCTCAGCCGCAAGCCTCACCTGCAAATCGAGGGTGCTTTTTCACATTTTGCCGCCGCCGACGCGCCGCAAGGGTCTGCCCATGCCGATTTTACGGCATTGCAGTACCGACGTTACGCCCTGCTGAGGCAACGGCTGGAGGAGAGGCGTATTTCAATCCCCTTCCACCATCTTGCCAACAGTGCCGCTTCCCTGCATGGAGATCCGCCTGTCCTCATGGATGGCGCGCGGGTGGGAATCCTTCTCTACGGAGTGGATCCCTGCGGCACGTCGCTTTCCCTGACCCCTGTGATGCGGTTGAAGACCTCGGTCATTCATCTGCACGCTCTGCCTCCCGGCGAGCCCCTTGGATACGGGTGCGGATTTACGGCAGACACGCCTCGCAGGATCGCCACCCTTCCCATCGGCTATGCCGACGGACTTTTGCGGGGATATGAAGGCGCACGCGTCACGCTTTCCCACGGTGGCAAGGAATATGCCGTCCCCTTGGTGGGACGGATCTGCATGGATCAATGCATGATCGACGTCACCGACGCTCCGGCAGAGATCGGAGACGAGGTGACACTCTTTGGAGACACCAAGGAGGCACTCCCCCGCCTTTCGGCATCCGCTCGCACCATCGAATATGAATCCCTGTGTCTGATCTCGGCGCGCTTGCCGAGGCTTTATCTCGATTTTGAAAAAGAAGGACGTTAAAACGAATGAAAACAAGAATGACAAAGCTGATCTGCATCCTTTTGTGCCTTTTGTTCTGCCTGACACTTCTGCCCGCCTGCCGCCGCGCTGACCCCTTGGCGCAAAACGGCATCCGAGAGGTATCGCTGATCAAAAAAGGAAAAATGGATATTCTGGTCACCATGAACGCCTCCACGCTGGAAGCCCACAAAAAGCAAACGGTATGCTTGTATGAGCTCTTCCCCGGCGAGAAGCTTTCGGACCTTGCCGATAGGGAGCCCGTTGCCGAGAAAAAGGCAAACGGCTCGGTCAAATTCCGCATTCCCGTGGAAGAAAACGGCATCAATCGCCTCTATTCCACCTTCGTGGTTGCCTTTTCCGACGGCACTCTGCTCTCAGAAAAGGCCGTGGGCGTGAAGAACCCCGAGTTTCTCGCCACCGTCAAGGACCGCTTTCCTTGGGTAGGCACGCAAAAGGGCTATCTTAACAAGGAGGGCGTGGAAGACGGATGGCACATGGGTGCCACCCATACCGTGGTTTCCGTAACGCTTTCCGATCTGCTCACAGGCTCCGATACGCTTCGCTTCAACGACCGTCAGCACAGCTATTCCGGTGCCTGCCTCAACGATCTGATCGCCCGCGTTTCCGAGGCGACACGCACCGGTATGCAAACCTCCTTGGAGCTGGTTCTGGACGCGCAAGCAGATCTTGAGACCGTAACCGCTCTGCTGGAGCAGATGGGCGATCGCTTCTGCGAGGATGCGAGTCAAGGCTTCGTTTCGGCATACGTGATCTCCCCCGCAGAGGGCGCAAGCGCTTCTTACGCGGCAGACGTGGCACAGCTGGCAAGGCTTTCCCTGCTCTCCCGCGTGTCACAGGGTCGAATCTATCTCCACCTCGGGAATCGAAGCTACTCCGATACCGTCGCATACTTCTCTCTCCTCTCGGAGGAGCTTTCCCACCGAGGATTTTCTCAATGGGGTGCCATGATCACCCCCACCTGTCGCACGGCTCCCTGGGAGAGCGGCGCGGAGGATGAGGTGTCGGTGGACAAGCTTCCCACGCTTTTCAAAGCCCTCAACGATCTCTCCCTGTCCCCCTCCTACCTTGCCGTATCGGGGCTTTCCTATTCGGCAGCCGATGAGGATCTGCAGGCGGCAATGGTTGCCTACGCCTATCGCCTTGCCGTGGGCGCCGGTGCCAACGAGGTCTACTACGAGGATGGGGGCGAGAGTGCCTACCGACTGTTTACCGAGGACGGAGGTCTCCGTCGCGCCGGCAGAGTCTTTGCATCCATGGATCTGGAGCTTTCCAGCGAGGATCTTGCCACGGTGGACGCGCTTTCTCTCGGAAATTACGCAAAGCTTTCGGAAACGGTCTCCCGTCGCGCGCTGACAGGTGACGCGACCCTGGGAAGCGACGGACAGAAGAACACCGTTCTCTTTGATTTTTCCAAAAACGATACCAACGGCTTTTCCGCCGTGAACGGACTTTCCGCGCCCATCTGCGAGGCATCCGCATCCATGGGCTACCCCGTGCTCTACACCTGGCTCAAAGCCACCGCCCAAGGTGGCGAGGGCGTCAGAGCCATACGCCCCAATGGGCAGGAGCTGGAAAATGCCTTTTCGATCTCCCTGCGTCTGCTTTTGCAGAACCTGGAGACCCCCACCTCCAAGATCACCCTGCGACTGGACGGCGTTGCCAAGAACAGCGCCGAGCATATCACCTTTGAAGCCACCGTGGAAATGAACAACGATGCCCGTTGGCAGACGGCGATCTTCTACGTTGGAGGCTTTGCTTCCGAAATCGATCTCTCTCAGCCCTATGTGATGACGGTCTACGCCGACACAGATGCCCCCGAGGGCACCGAATATCTGATGTGGCTGGACACGGTGGAGATCCGAAAGCCCGAAAAGGATATGGGACCGCTGATGACGCTCCTCATTGTTCTTGGTGCCTCAGTACTTGGCTTTGGCGTGATCTTCCTTCTCTACAAGCTTTCCTCCAAAAAGAAGCGCGCCGCAAGATATCACCGCTAAAGGAGGGTATCCCATATGTCTCAAAATCAATTACGCTATGAAAAAAGAACCTCGGATCTTTCCTTCCGAAGCTCCGAGCGCAATAATAAAACCACCTTTTTGCGTTGCTCCCCCCATCTTCACCGTGAGATCGAGCTGGTCTGCTTCTTTGGAGGGCGCGCCGTAGCCTATGCGGACTCGGTGCGCTGTGAGCTGGAGCCCGGAGATATCTTTATCGCCTTTCCCAATCAGATCCATTATTACGATACGCTGGGCCCCGAGCAGTATTATCTGTTCATTGTAAATCCCGAGACCATGCCCGAGCTTGCCGACCAGTTCAATCTGGCGCTTCCCCACTCCCCCGTCATCAAGGGAGCGGCGAACCATCCCCGCATCAAGGAAACCATCGAGGCGCTCTATCACGCCTGCAAAAACGCCGACACCACGCCCTTTGGTGCCACCATGCGGCAGGGATATCTTTTGGCGCTCTTTTCCGAGCTGCTTGCGCAGATGCCCCTTTCCAGACTTCATTTGGGAGATTCCAACGCTCTGCGCGCCATCGTTTCCTTCTGCACGCAGAATTTTACCGAAAATCTCTCGCTCTCTCTTCTGGAGGAGCGGTTGCACCTGAACAAGTATTATATTTCCCATCTCTTCAGCGGAAAGCTGGGACTGCGCTTTAACGATTACATCAATTCCCTGCGCGTTTCGGAGGCCTGCCGCTATCTTCTCAACACCGATTATTCCATCACCGACATCAGTGAAAAGGTGGGCTTTAACACCCTGCGCACCTTCAACCGCGCCTTTATCAAGCAGATGGGGATCCCGCCAACGGAGTACCGAAAGAACGATCTGCGCAATCAAAAGGACGTGGGCGGCTTGCAGATCCCGTCTTCTCAGAATTGATGAAGCCTTGGTGTTGCCGCGGAACGAGCTTGTGCGCGCGGACTCAAACAGGCAAAATCCCTTAGCCGCTTTTTCTTTGAAGCCAAAGGCGTATTGATTGTAGGGGTCGACGTCCTCGACGACCCGGAAAGCAACAAATTTTGCTTTTTAAACGGCTATTGGTATGTAGCCACACGCAAAGCAAACGCTTTTTCTTCTCGGGGCGTCGAGGACGTCGCCCCCTACA
>SVSL01000046.1 GCA_015064315.1 Oscillospiraceae bacterium | reverse complement strand
TCGCAAGCCCCCGTCACGCAGACGATGTAAAAACGCACACGGGTTCAAATCCATCGATTAAAAAGGTAAAATATCTTTTTTATCGCCCCTTCACAACAATCAAAGGGGATGCCGCAAGGTATCCCCTTTGATTGTCGACTTGATTGAATGGTAGTAAGAAGAAGCTTTGCACATTGCGAAGCAATGATGCGCCGAGAGCCGCAGAGCGGCGCGAGGCTTGGTTCAGAATCCTTTCGGGCAGGCCAACAATCAAAGGGGATGCCGCAAGGTATCCCCTTTGATTGTCGACTTGATTGAATGGTAGTAAGAAGAAGCTTTGTTACTGTTTTTTGCTTGACTTTCAAATAAATCTATGCTATAATATCCTTGCAATCAATTCTATGTGTAATCTTTTCAAAAAGGAGAAATCGCCCATGAAAAAATATGATGTCATCGTTCTTGGAGGCGGATTTGCCGGCGTTGCGGCAGCCATTGCTTCGGCAAGAGAGGGCGCAAAGACTCTTTTGGTGGAGAAGGGAAACGCTCTTGGCGGCGCGGCGGTCAACTGCCTTGTCAATCCATTCATGCCCTATTCGACCAAGATCGACGGCGTTCTCACAGAGCTTTCTCAAGGCATCTTCACCGAGATCAACAAGCGTCTGGAAGCAAAAAATGCCATTGTCAACCGTCATTTTTTGGAAGAAGAGTTAAAATTCGTTCTGAACGATATGGTTCTGGAAGCGGGCGTTGAGCTTTTGTTCCACGCCTACCTCTATGCCGCAAGCAAGGAAAACGGAAAAATCAAGTCGATCTCCGTGGCAACCAAGTGCGGACCCGTGGAGCTGGAAGCGAACACCTTTGTGGATGCTTCGGGAGACGCGCAGCTGGCTTATCTTGCGGGATGCCCCACGGTATTGGGACGCGAGCCCGATCACCTCTGCCAGCCCATGACCCTCTGCTTCCGTGTAGGCAACGTGGACAGAGAAAAATTTTTAGCGGGACGTCCTGCTTTTCAAATGGCTTACGCCGAAGCGAAAAAAGCGGGAACGATCAAAAATCCCCGTGAAGACATTTTGGTCTTCAAGTTTTTGGTTCCCAACGTACTGCATTTTAACACCACACGTATTGTAAAAAAGAACCCCACCGATCCCTTTGACGTCACCGCGGCGGAAATTGAAGCAAGGCGTCAAGCAGAAGAAATCTACCAATGGCTCAAGCAGAACGCCAATGGACTGGAAAACAGCTTTCTCATGTCCACGGCTTCCGAAATCGGCGTGCGCGAAAGCCGTATGATCGTGGGGGATTACGTTCTGACCGAAAGCGACTGTCGCGCGTTCACAAAATTTGAAGATGGAATTGCCGCCTGCAATTACGATATTGACATTCACAATCCCGAAGGAAGCGGAACCAGCCATTATTACTTCCCCGAAGGCGAATTTTACACCATCCCCTATCGCTCCTTGATCCCCAAAGAAGCCGAAAACCTTTTGGTGGCGGGCAGATGCATTTCCTCGGATCACTGTGCACAAGCCTCCTACCGCATTATGCCCACGGTTTGCTCCCTTGGTGAAGCGGCAGGTGTGGCGGCCGGAATGGCTTGCCGCGCGGGTATTGGCGTTCGCGAAATCAACGTGGAAGCCCTGAAAGAAAATCTGAAACGTTACGGCGCGTTCCTTGGAATTTAAAGGACGTGTGTAAAAAAACGACCGAGAGTCCTACAAAAGCTCTCGGTCGTTTTTTTGAGGGAGATTGAGGGGATTTCGCCCTCTGCGGAGGGCGCCAAGGGCTTCTCGCCCTTGACCTCGCCACCTTTTGAAAAAGGTGGACGAAAACTTTTCACGGAAAAGTTTTTTTATTTTTTTTGAGGTGCAGTGCCTCTGTCGTTTGTTGGGTGACTGCTTTTTGTTAGTTTTTCGAACGGACGGAAAGGTACTGCCGGTAGCGGTCAGGGACCACCAACCCTGCCCGCTCCATAATGTTAGTGTGAGAACAGGAATGGACGAATGCGAACCTTCTCAGAGGTGACACGAAAACGATAAAATACTCACAAACCCGTAGGGGCGATTCAAGGATAAATGAAATCGGAAATTATCCGGCCACGCTCTTTCGTCCGATTTTCCTCAAACCTTGTAGGGGGCGACGTCCTCGACGCCCCGGAAACGAAAGAATTTTTAATTTGCAACCGGCTATGATTGGTAGCCGTTTAAAAAGCAAAATTTGTTGCTTCTCGGGTCGTCGAGGACGTCGACCCCTACAGGCAAAATGTTTAACCGCATCAACACGCCGATACGGAGCGAAAACTTTATCGTTTCCGGGTCGTCGAGTTCTCGTTGCGACTCGGTCACGCTCCCGTTCTGACACCACACCGTGGTGTCATTCATTACGCTCGCGCCGCTTTGCTACGTCGACCTCTACAGGCAAAATGTTTAACCGCATCAACACGCCGATGCGGAGTGGAAATTCTTTCGTTTTCGGACCGTCGAAAGGCTATCGCCGTCGACCCCTACAGGCAAAAATTCAAACCGCATCAACAAAACGATACCGAGCGGAAATCTTATCGTTTCCGGGGCGTCGAAAGGCTATCGCCGTGTCCGTTTATGGAGATTCAATTTTTCACCGATGGGCAATTTTTACGAAAGGCTCCCCTTGGGGGGAGCTCCCACCGCAGGTGGGTGAGAGGGGAATAAGGTAGGGGCGACCGCCACGCTTGCGTGGTGTTTGGTCGTCCGTCTGTAAAAAATTTACTATCCATAAACGGGCGATTCATGAATCGCCCCTACGATCAAGAGGAACGGAAATCGTGGATTACACGGCTACGCTCTTTCGTCCGATTTTCCTCAAACCTTGTAGGGACCGGCGTCCTCGACGGTCCGGAAAGCAACAAATTTTGCTTTTTAAACGGCTATTGGTACGTAGCCACGCGCAAAGCAAACGCTTTTTCTTCTTGGACCGTCGAGGACGCCGGTCCCTACAATCAAATGAGGTGGTTTTGCCGCACGTTCTTCGTGTCGATATGATGAAAAATCTGATCATACGGGAGGCGTTTTTCTTCCCGTACGATTAAAAAAACAAGGTGGAGGGGAAGGCTTTTTGTAAGAAGCCTTCCCCTCCGCTGAGGTTTCAAAAATTATTTTGTTCCAAACAGTCTGTCTCCGGCGTCACCAAGACCGGGCAGGATATAACCGTGATCATTAAGGCATCTATCCAGCGTAGACACGTAAATATTGACGTCGGGATGGGTGGTAGCAACCTTGGTCACGCCCTCGGGCGCGCCGATGATCGCCATGAACTTGATATGCTTGCATCCCTTATCCTTGAGCAGCTGGATGGCATCGCAAGCGCTTCCGCCGGTAGCCAGCATGGGATCGACCACAACCACCAGCTTGTCCTCAATTCCCGTGGGGAGCTTACAGTAGTAGGTTTCGGGAACCAGCGTTTCCTCATTTCGATACATACCGATGTGACCCACCTTTGCGGAGGGGAAGAGCACGTGCACGCCGTTAACCATTCCCAAGCCTGCGCGCAGGATAGGAACAATAACGATGGCATCGTCGGCAACGATCTGCTGACGGCAGGTTTCCAAAGGGGTTTTGACCTCGATCTCGGTGGTGGGAACACCCTCCTTGAGGCTTTCGTAGGTCATGAGTGTGGTGATCTCCTCCACCAGCTCGCGAAATTCCTTCATGCTGGTTTTTTCGTTTCGGAGAATGGCGATCTTATGACGGATCAGGGGATGATCAAAAATGACAACGTTCTTGAAATTTTCCATGGTGATTGAGCCTCCTCAGGATTTCTTGAATTTGTTTAAGAGAATATTTACGATGATACCGAGGATCAACGAGCAAGCGATCTTGGTGATAACCACCTCACCAATGGACATTGCCATGCCGCCGATACCGGGAATCAGAATTGCCGATACGGTAAAGAGGTTTGCATGATCCTCCAGATTTACCTTTTGGATCATCTTCAGACCCGAAACCGCGATAAAGCCGTACAGGGTGATGCAAACACCGCCCATGACGCATCCGGGGATCGAATCAAGGAACGCTACAAAGGGAGAAACAAAGGAGATCAGCATTGCCATGATCGCCGTGGTGGTAATGGTTGCAACCGATGCGTTACGGGTAATGGCAACGCAACCAACCGATTCGCCGTAGGTGGTGTTGGGGCATCCGCCAAAGAATGCGCCCACGGCGGAACCAACGCCGTCACCAAGCAGGGTGCAATGGAGTCCGGGATTTTCCAAAAGATCCTCCTCAATAATGCTGGAGAGGTTCTTATGGTCGGCAATGTGCTCTGCAAATACCACAAATGCAACGGGAATATAAGCAACCGCAACGGTAGCAAGGTAGCTCCATTCAAAGTCCTCTATGCCCTTTGCGGCTTCCAGGAAGGAAAAATCGGGAATGGAAAGGAAGGTCTTCAGACCAACACCGTCGGCAACCAGTGCCTGAAAAGGTGCAAAATCAATCACCTTGAGCGCGTCCTTTTCCAGCTGGTAGCCAAGGACGGTAAAGATCATAGCAACGGCATAGCCTGCCAGCACGCCGATGATAAAGGGAATGAGCTTGGTCATCTTTTTGCCGTAGGTGGAGCAAAAAATGACTACAAAGAAGGTTACCATTGCGCAAGCAAGGGATACCCAAAGCTTTCCGTTCATAATAAATTCGTTGTTCAGGGTTTTATCACCGTAGGAGAACACGTCGTTGATGGAGGCAGTTGCAAGAGAAAGTCCGATGAGTGCAACCGTTGGGCCGATGACTGCGGCGGGCATGAGCTTGTTGATCCAACCAACGCCCACAAATTTTACCACCAGAGCGATGACGACGTAGACAAGACCTGCGAAGATCGCACCGATGAGAAGTCCAAGGTAGCCAAGGCTCATGGAAGCGGCGCCTGCAAAGGCGGCGGACATGGAGCCGATGAAGGCAAAGGAGGAGCCGAGAAATACGGGGCTACGGAACTTGGTAAAGATCTGATAAACGATGGTACCGATACCTGCTCCAAACAGAGCGGCGGCGGCAGACATTCCGTGTCCAACCATAGCGGGAACGGCAATGGTTGCGGCGATGATCGCCAGAAGCTGCTGAATGGCAAAGATGATCATCCTGTTAAATTTTGGTTTGTCTTTGATGTCATAAACGAGATTTTTAGCCATGCTTTCCTCCTGATCCTTCAAAAAAGATTTTTGATAAGCGTATTTTGCTCAAGCTCCATTATAGCACACTTATCGACAAAAGTCAATTCTATTTTAATTTCTTTTTTGGTGGATTTTTATCATTTTACGGCAAATAAACGGAGTGCACGACTTTGAAAAAGCAGTTTTGATATGATGAGATATTGTTTTTTGTGCGCATGTGTTCCTTCCACCGCAAAGGGTGGATAATCAATTTCAAATCATACCAACACACCGATTGTGCGGCGGTTTCTTCGGGTATGGGAACACGGAAAATCCTTAAAAAATGAATTTACAAAAAATATTCCCCGTATGCTTGCAAAAGATGATGGGGTGTGGTATAATCTTTTTGAATAAAACCATTGACAAGGAGATGCTTTCATGAAAAATCAAGTGACCGAGGTTATGCCCTATTATCCCGCGGTGTTTGCCGCCTGTGATGAATATCAGATTTTGATGTCCTTTGCCGCCGAGGCGATTGTTCGGGTCGAGGTGGGAGATCGGACGTTTTATGATGATACCTGCGGCGTTTTGCGCTCCAGCGATCTGATCCACAGGGTCAACGTTCCCGCGTCTCTTTTGGATGCTGCCAAGGAATACACCGTGGTCTACCGCAAGCTCATTGACCGCAAGGCGTATTTTCCCGAAATGGAGGAAGAGGTGTGTCTGACCTATGATTTCCGTCCTCTGCCCACCGACAGAGCCATCAAAATCTATCATCTTTCGGATACCCACAGCGCAGTAGAGGAGCCGATTGCGGCAAGCGAATATTTTGGAGACGAGACCGATCTGCTCATTCTCAACGGCGACATTCCCAATCACGCGGGCAAGCCTGAGCATCTGGAGACCGTCTTCAAGCTGGCGTCCGGCGTGGCAAAGGGCAATATTCCCATCCTGTGCTCCCGCGGAAATCACGATACCAGAGGGCGTTGCGCCGAGGATTTTCTCAAATATATTCCTCATAAGAACGGAAAGACCTACTACACGGCTCGTCTTGGAAACGTCTGGGCGCTGATTTTAGACTGCGGCGAGGATAAAAACGATGATCACGAGGAATACGGAAACACCGTTTGCTTCCATCCCTTCCGTCTGGCAGAGACCGAATTTATCAAGGACGTGGTGAAAAATGCCGCAAAGGAATATCAGGCTGCGGGCGTGGAGCATCGATTGGTGATCTGTCACATTCCCTTTACCTTCAGCAAGCTGCAGGATCCCTTTGATATTGAAAAGGAGCTTTACGCCGAGTGGTCGCGGATTCTGCGCGACGAGATCAAGCCCGAGCTGATGATCTGCGGTCACAGACATCTCTGCGAGGTTTGGGAGGTGGGAGGCAAGAACGACGTTTACGGACAGGCTTGTCCCGTTGTTATAGGCTCCCGTCCCATCCGCCACAAGGAGACCAAGGAAAAAGAATTTATCGGTTGCGCCATCACCCTTGACAAAGGACGCGCCAAGGTGGTCTTCAATCACCATAGCGGAAAGATTATTGGCGAGCACGAGCTGGTGCTTCGCGAAGATTAACAAAGCAGTAGGGGAGGCGTTTTGCCTCCCCTACAATCAAATTCTTCATCAAATCAACAAAACGATGAAATTTCCGTTCCGTATCGGCGTGTTGATATGGTTAAACATTTTGCCTGTAGGGGGCGACGTCCTCGACGCCCCGAGAAGAAAAAGCGTTTGCTTTACGTGCGGCTACATACCAATAGCCGTTTAAAAAGCAAAATTTGTTGCTTTCCGGGGCGTCGAGGACGTCGCCCCCTACAAGCATAAATTCAAATTCGTCCATACGGATTCGAAGTTTTTTTAAAACGGACGACCAATGGTCGCCCCTACGATCAAGGATAGATGAAATCGGGAATGATCCGGCTACGCTCTTTTATTCGATTCCTTTCAAACCTTGTAGGGACCGGCGTCCCCGACGGTCCGAGAAGAAAAAGCGTTTGCTTTGCGTGTGGCTACATACCAATAGCCGTTTAAAAAGCAAAATTTGTTGCTTCTCGGGTCGTCGAGGACGTCGACCCCTACAGGCAAAAATTCAAACCGCATCGACACGCCGAACGTGCGTTTTTTCTCCGCACAGGGGATACGGAAAATCCTTAGGAGACCCCGTCGTCGCTTCGCTCCTTGGTTTTGCTCCTACGTCGCAAAACTTCGACTTCAAAACGCTCCGCGTTTTTTCGCTCAGGGTGACACGAAAATGATAAATTACGCGCGAACCCGTAGGGGCGACCATTGGTCGTCCGCCTGTAAAAAATCTTGACGTTGAAAAAACGGGCGATTTATGAATCGCCCCCTACAATCAAATGAGGCGGTCTCGCCGCGCGCTCGGCATTGTTGATAGGGTAAAAAAATGATTGTAGGGGCGGCATTTTGCCTCCCTTTTTTGCATCGACGGTTGTTTTTTCGGGAGGGGAGACCCCTTTCCTACAAGCAAATAAGGAATGCTCGCTGTGTGTGCAGCGAGCACTCCTTATTTTTGTGACGTTAAAATTTTTTGCAAAATTCATTTTGCGCCGTAAATGCGGAGCATTCCGCGTGTGACCGAGCTTTGCACCTCGTCTTCGGTCAAGGTGATCACGCGCATGCTGCCGATCTCGTTGAGAATCGTCGCAAGTGCCTCCCGAAGCTGTCTTTTTCCGCCTACGACCACCGTCTCGGCATCATACCGCAGGATCTCTCCCACCTCTCCGCACAGCACCGCGCCCAAAAAGAAGCTATAAGCCTCTTCGGGGCTTCCGCCGAACAGAACCTTCAAAATCCGAACCTTGAAAAGACCCTGATTGATGCCGTGCTCGCGGCAGTAAAAATATCCTTTTTTTAAATATTCTTCGTTGATCGAATCCACCGAAAGCTCCACAGCGCCTCTGAGAATGGTGTTCTCGGAGAGCGCCTGCGCCATCTCACCGCTGAGCAGGGTGGAGAAATTTTCGATTTTTCCATCCCGATTTGTCTTGATGACCTTGGAGTGCGACCCCGGCAGAACGTAAACGCAATCGCCAAAGGATCTGTCCAAAATTCCCATGAGCTCGGTCTCCTCGCCTCGGATCATATCCGAGGAAAGAAAATCCTCTCCCAGCACCTTAACGCCGGGGATGAAGCAGAAGGGAATGGGGGAGATTTCCTTCAAGACCACCTTTTTCATGCCGTTATGAAGCTCCTTTAGCCCTGCGGGCAAAAGCAGATGGGGCAGGGTGCAGAGCCCGTATTCCGAGGTGATCATACCCGAGGCGAGAATGCATTCCACCTCGGCTTCGGCTACCCCGTGTGTCTTTAAAAGCTGCGCGATGGCATCCTTCAACGCCTCTGCAAGAGGCTTTTTGCCGTCTATGCCGGCTCTTGCGCCCAGCGCGATCCTTTTGGTTTCCAGGATCTGTTCCTCCTTGACCAGCGCGACCCGTGTGTTGGTGGTGCCGCCGTCAACCGTGATAAAATATCTCATTTTTCAATGACCGCCGTATATTTTTTGGCAAGGGCGGTAATGCCCTCGTAATCGCAGGCATCCAGCAGCTTCAGGTTCACCATTCCCGAGCTGATGCCAAAGCCGCAAGCGCCGGCGGCGAGGTATTCCTCCATGTTATTTTCATCAATGCCGCCCACGGCAAGCAGTCTGACGTTGGAAAGCGGCGCGCGAACTGCCCTGACGTAGGAGGCGCCAAGGGAGGTGACGGGGAAGAGCTTGACAAAATCAGCACCCGCCAGCTGTGCCTGACGGATCTCTGTGGGGGTCAGCGCACCCGGAATGGAGACCATTTCCAGCGCGCGGGTCTTTTGAATGACCTCTGCGTTCGTATCGGGGGAGATGATGAAGCAGCCGCCCGCGGACTTGGTTCTTTCCACCTGCTCCTCGGTGAGAACCGTTCCCGCGCCGACGAACATTCTGCCTTGAAAATGCTCTGCCAGCATACCGATGCATTTTGCGGTCTCCTCATCGCTCACTCTGCCGTCGGCAGAATAGGTGACCTCCAACAGACGAATGCCGCCTCTGTAAAGCGCCTCGGCAAGGGGGATCAGCTGTTCTTTTTTGACACCGCGCACAATGGCGATGAGCTTGTTTTCTTCTATGGCGTTGATGATCTCGTTTCTCATACGCGCTCCTTTTTATCCTTTTATCTATAAAATTACTACACCGTTGATTCTAAAAAAACATTTCACCTCGTGGTGTCACCCTGAGTGGAGCAAAATATCCCAGTGGGATATTTTGCGTAATCGAACCCGACCCAAGGGAGGGCAACGCCGCAGGCGTTGGGGTCTAAGCAGGGACGCTTGTAGACCCCTGCGTCACTACGTTCCTTGGTTTTGCTCGCATACGCTCGCAAAACGTCGACTACGGCTCGCAAGCTCGCCTTCGCTCAGGGTGACACTCTGAGTAGAGGTGCAGAATCAACAGGATACTGCAAAATACGGAATCGTGTTGTTTTACCAATCCGCCACCGATCCGTCCTCAAAATAGAGGCGAGGGGTGGACCAGCCTCCGTCGTAGATCTTGTCCTTCAGGGATTCCTCGTCCAATTCAATGCCAAGACCGGGACCCTTGGGGAGCTCGATGTATCCATCCTGAATGACAAAGGGGTTCTTGATATAGCCCACGCCGAGGTCGGATTTGTCGGGGTTTCCGGGGTGCTCCTGCACAAGGAAGTTGGGGATGCAGGCATCCAGCTGCAGGCAAGCCGCAAGGGAGATGGGACCCAAGGGATTGTGGGGGGCAACGCTGCCGAAATAAAGCTCGGACATTGCCGCGATCTTGCGCGCCTCAAAGATGCCGCCGCAATGGCAGAGGTCGGGCTGTACCACGCTCACCGCCTGCTTTTCCAGCAGCTGACGGTATTCCCACTTTCCAAAAAGACGCTCGCCCGCCGCAATGGGGATCGAGGTGGAGCGGGCAATGTTTACCATGCAGTCCACGTTCTCGGGCAGACAGGGCTCTTCAATGAACATGGGCATATAGGGCTTGAGCTCCTCGGCAAGGCGAAGTGCCATGGCGGGGCTGACTCTGCCGTGAAAATCAATGGCGAGATCCACACCCATGCCGATCTTCTCGCGTACCGCCGCAAACCGTTCCACGTGCTTTTTGGTGTTCTCGGGGGTATCGATGGTCATGATGGGGGGGATGATGGAATATTTCATTGCCGTGTAGCCGTCCCTCAGACGCTCGTCGGCAATCTCCAGCATGGTCTCCAAAGGAAATTCCGCGGGAACGCCGGCTCTCTTGATGTGGGTATACATACGGATCTTGTCACGGCATTTTCCGCCCAGCATCTCGTAGACGGGACAGTTATAGAACTTTCCCTTGATATCCCACATCGCCTGCTCGATGCCGCTGATGGCGGAAAGCATCAGAGGACCTCCGCGATAGAAGCCGCCGCGGTAGAGGGCTTGCACGTGGTGCTCGATCTGCATGGGATCCTTTCCAATGAGGTATTCCTCAAATTCCTTGACCACTGCCTCAACGGCGTTTGCGTGTCCCTCCAGAATCGGCTCGCCGAGACCCACGATTCCTTCATCGGTATACATTTTCAAAAACATCCAACGGGGCTTGACCTTGATCAGCTCCAGCTTTACAATTTTCATAGAGGTTTCCTGCTTTCCAAGTTATTAAGGTTACCATAATTATAGAGGAAAACTCTTTTTTTGTCAATGTTTCTTGCAAAAAAAGAAAGAAAACGAAAAAAAATTTAAAAAAACCGAAAAAAGAGAGAAAAAGCCCTTGCAAAATCGATTTTTTCGGTGTATAATAAAATATAACTATGTGACCGGACGAGTTTGCCGGCGCAAATTTGACTTTCTGTTTTTTTGGAGGTAAATTATGGTAGTAGCTGGCGATTTTAAAAACGGCATTACTTTTGACGACGGTCAGGGCAACGTTCTGCAGGTCGTTGAGTTCCAACACGTAAAACCCGGTAAGGGCGCGGCATTCGTTCGCACCAAGCTGAAGAACGTGATTTCCGGTGCGGTAATCGAGAAGACCTTCTCCCCCACCGACAAGTTTGAGAACGCTTATATCGAGAGACGCGATATGCAGTACTCCTACGACGATGGCGATCTTTACCACTTCATGGACACCGAGACCTGGGAAGAGACCCTCATTGCTCACGACAAGGTTGGTGACAACTTCCGCTTTGTAAAGGAAGAAATGATGTGCAAGATCATCTCCTACAAGGGCAACGTATTTGGCGTGGAGCCTCCCACGTTTGTGGAGCTCGAGGTTACCGATACCGATCCCGGCTTTGCAGGCAACACCGCAACCAACACCCTCAAGCCCGCAACTCTGGAGACCGGTGCTGAGATCAAGGTTCCCCTGTTCATCAACGTTGGCGATATGCTCAAGATCGACACCAGAACCGGCGAATATCTTTCCAGAGCATAATGAAAATCAAAATGGGAGAACTTTGCCTTGTCAAGGTTTTCCCATTTTTCATAAAATAAAAAAATATCGAAAGGAAATTGGGAATTATGAATCTCACCGAAAAATCCGCTTATATTAAGGGTCTGGCTGACGGACTGGAATTGGATAAGACCACCAAGGAGGGCAAGATCCTTGCCGCGCTTCTGGAGCTGGTAGACGAAATGGCACAACAGATCGCCGATATTCAGGTTGACATTGAGGAGATCGACGAGGATCTGGACTATCTCAACGATTACGTTGAGGAGCTGGATGACGACCTGGAGGTTGTTGAGGATTTCCTGGACGACGAGCTGGAGCCGGACGACGAGGATGAGGACGAGGACTGGGATGACGAGTTCGAGTGCGACGGCGACTGCGAGAGCTGCGACGGCTGCGCGTGCGAGGATGACAACTATTTTGAGATCATCTGCCCCTCCTGCGGCGAGACCGTATGCTTTGATCAGGAGCTGGATCCCGAAAATCTCATCTGCCCCGCTTGCGGCGAAAAGTTCGGCTGCATCGTGGACGAGGAAGATTTTAAAGAAATTCAAGAGTAAGCGATCACGCAAAACAAAAGGCAAACACAGGGAATTTTCCCGCGTGTTTGCTTTTTGTTTGTTTTTTTCTTCTTTTTTTGGGGATTTTGGGCTGTTTTTTCGGTTATTTTTTATCCGCAGGATTGACAAAACAGTGTCCTTTGTTATATAATAATATATCGGACTATCTGTAAAAGGAAAGGAATGTAAAATTCTATGATGAAAAACATTGCGGATTTTTTTGGCTGCATGGTCTTTAATGACGACGTCATGCGCGAAAGACTCCCCATGGAGGTTTACAAATCTCTGACCAAGACCATGGCTACGGGCAGAACCATCGATCCTTCCATTGCCAACGAGGTGGCAAACGCCATGAAGGAATGGGCTATGGAAAAGGGCGCGACCCACTATACCCATTGGTTCCAGCCGCTGACCGGTGTCACCGCCGAAAAGCACGACGCCTTCCTCGCTCCCGTGGGCAACAGCAGGGTGGTCATGGAATTTTCGGGCAAAGAGCTGATCAAGGGCGAATCCGACGCTTCCTCCTTCCCCTCGGGCGGACTCCGCGCCACCTTTGAGGCAAGAGGCTATACGGCTTGGGATCCCGCGTCCTATGCCTTTGTCAAGGACGGAACCCTTTACATTCCTACCGCTTTCTGCTCCTACACGGGTGAGGCGCTTGACTCCAAGACCCCGCTTTTGCGTTCGATGGATGCGCTGAGCACCCAGGCACTTCGCATCATGCGTCTCTTTGGAGACACCGAGAGCCGCCGCGTGGACGTTACCGTTGGCGCGGAGCAGGAATATTTTATCATCGACAAGCCCATGTATGACCGCCGCAAGGATCTGGTCTATGCCGGCAGAACCCTCTTTGGCGCTCCCGCTCCCAAGGGTCAGGAGCTGGAGGATCACTACTTTGGACCGCTGAAGACCCGTATCGCGGCATTTATGTCGGATCTGGACGATGCGCTCTGGAGAATGGGCATCAACGCCAAGACCAAGCACAACGAGGCGGCTCCCGCACAGCATGAGCTGGCTCCCATTTACGCAACCGCAAACATTGCCGTGGATCAGAATCTTCTGACCATGGAATATATGAAGAAGATCGCCGAAAAGCACGGCCTTGTCTGCCTGCTTCACGAAAAGCCCTACGCGGGTGTGAACGGCTCGGGCAAGCACAACAACTGGTCCTTGACCGCAGGGGGAAAGAATCTGCTCAATCCCGGTAAGACTCCCGAGGAAAACGCGCAATTCTTGCTGATCCTTGCCGCCATTGTCAAGGCGGTGGACGACTATCAGGATCTGATGCGTCTTTCGGTGGCGTACGCAGGCAACGACCACCGCTTGGGCGCGCACGAGGCACCTCCCGCCATTGTTTCGATCTTTGTGGGTGAGGAGCTGGAGGCGCTCATCGATTCGATCATCGACGGAACTGCCTACAATCGCGCCAAAAAGCAGATGATGGATCTGGGCATTCCCTCGATTCCTGTCTTCCGCAAGGATACCACCGACCGCAACCGTACCTCTCCCTTTGCCTTTACGGGTAACAAATTCGAGTTCCGTATGGTGGGCTCCTCTCAGAACATCGCCATGCCCAACACGGTGCTCAACACCGCCGTTGCCGAGTCCTTCCGTCAGTTTGCCGACGTGCTGGAAAAATCCGAGAACTTCGACCAGGCGGTTACGCAGCTGATCAAGGAGACCTTTTCGGCGCACAAGCGCATCCTCTTTGACGGAAACGGATACTCCGAGGAGTGGGAAAAGGAAGCCGCCGCTCGCGGACTTTCCAACCTCAAGACCTCGGTGGATACCTACAAGGCAATGATGGCACCCAAGAACGTGGAGCTCTTCTCCCGTCACGGGGTCATGAGCGAAACCGAAATGAAATCCCGCGAGGAGATCTATTTTGAAAATTACGGCAAGATCATCAATATTGAGGCATTGACCATGATCGTGATGGCGTCCCGTGATTACATTCCCGCCGTGGAGCGCTATATCACGCAGATCGCCGATGCCGCCGCCAAGAAGATCGCCGTATGTCCCGACGTTTCCTGCGCCGTGGAAAAGGATATCATCCGCAAGCTCTCCAAGCTGAACGCCGAGGCCTACAGTGCGGTGGAGCGTTTGAAGGAAGCCGAAGCCGAGGCTGCGTCCATTGCGAACGCCGAGGATCGCGCCGAGTGCTACTGCAACCGCGTCATTCCCATTATGGGTGAGCTTCGCGCCGCCGTGGATGCTATGGAGACCCTGACGGCATCCAATATCTGGCCCGTTCCCACGTACGGGGACATGATGTTCCGCGTTTGAAAAAATATTGTTAAAAAAACATCAAAAAACCGGCAAAAATCAAAAATAAGACTTGCAAAAATCCAAAGGATGTTGTATAATGTCCTTTGGATTTTTTTTGACAGAAAGAAGGCTTTGACATGTTTGAAAATGCTTTGCTTGCGGCGGCTCTCCGCCAAATGCTGATCCTTGGACTCTTTGTGGGTGTGGGATTTGTTGCGGCAAAGGGAAAGATCCTCCCCCAAAACGCCAATCAGACCCTCTCCAAGCTGGAGACCTACGTTTTTATTCCGGCGTTGGTGATGGGAAAATTCATTTCGGAATTTACCGTGGACACTCTTTCGAGCGCATGGAAGCTGCTGCTCTTTTCCTTGGGCGTGGAATGTGTGATCATTCTCATCGCCGTTCCCTTTGCACGCTTGATCTCGGGAAAGGATGACTTTTTAAAGAACATCTGCACCTACGGATTGGCGTTTTCCAATTTCGGCTTCATGGGACTTCCCATGATCGAGGCGATCTTCCCCCAATACAGTATGTATTACGTGATCTTTACGCTCCCCTTGTGGGCGTTGAACTTTGGTTGGGCGGTTCCGTTTTTGCTCATGGATAGCAGCGACGTGAAAAAGAGCTTTGGAAATACGCTGAAGCGCTTGGCAAATCCCATTATGATCGGACTTGTGGTGGGTGCCGTGATTGGTGTTTCGGGCTTGAAGCTCCCCACTCCCGTTACCGAAACCGTTACCGCGCTGGGCAGCTGTATGTCTCCCATTGCCATGATGATCACGGGTATCACCTTTGCCAATATGAACGTGAAAAAGGTGCTTTCCCACTCCACGGTGTATCTTGCAACCTTTTTGCGCCTTTTGGTGTTTCCCTGTGTCAACGCGGGTGCGTATCTGCTGATCACCCATCTGCTCCATATCCAACCCGGAGAATATTATTACGCCTGCCTTGTGGGCTGTGCCGCCATGCCCTTGGGGCTCAACAGTGTGGTGATCCCTGCGGGCTACGGAAAGGACACCTCGGTGGCGGCAGGCATGGTGCTGGTCTCTCACGCCCTGTCGGTGATCACCATTCCCTTGGTGCTGGCAATATTTTTATAACGGAAAAAGGGGCTGTCTCATTAAGAACACCTCAAAACCGAAAGATAGCGTAGCCTTGAAGTTATTTCATGGCTACGCTATCTTTTTGAATGACCCAAAAACTTGTAGGGACCGGCGAAAAAATCAAACTGCATCAACAGATCGAGGCGGATCAAAGAACATTGTTCTCGGGACGTTCAAAGAACGTTCCTACGAGCGCCATCTTGTAGGGCGGGGGCTTGTCTCCCGCCGTTTTGGTTCAATGAAATCCGTTTGTAACGGCGGCACCAAGGCGCCGCCCTACAATGCCCCTCTCACCCACCTGCGGTGGGAGCTCCCCCCAAGGGGAGCCTTTCGAAAAATTGCCCATTGGTGAAAAATTGAATTTCCATAAACGGACACGGCGATAGCCTTGAATCGCCCCGGAAACGATAAGATTTTCGCTCCGTATCGGCGTGTTGATGCGATTTGAATTTTTGCCTGTAGGGGTCGACGTCCTCGACGGTCCGGAAACGATAAGGTTTTCGCTCCGTATCGGCGTATCG
>SVSL01000045.1 GCA_015064315.1 Oscillospiraceae bacterium | reverse complement strand
TTTCCTTTTGCGATATGCCGCAGATATCCGTTGCGCACGCTATGGCAAAACCGATGGTTTTGCACAGTTCTGATTCACCAAAGAAATCGACAACAACAAAAAGAGGATCGCCTTGCGATCCTCTTTTAAAAACCGAAAATCTCCCGTAGCAGAATCTGAACTGAAGCGTGCGCTTTCCTTTTGCGATATGCCGCAGATATCCGTTGCGCACGCTATGGCAAAACCGATGGTTTTGCACAGTTCTGATTCACCAAAGAAATCGACAACAACAAAAAGAGGATCGCCTTGCGATCCTCTTTTTGTTGTTGGTGACCCGTAGCAGAATCGAACTGCTGTTACCGCCGTGAAAGGGCGGTGTCTTAGCCGCTTGACCAACGGGCCTGGTAGCGGGAATTGGACTTGAACCCATGACCTACCGGGTATGAACCGGTTGCTCTAGCCAACTGAGCTATCCCGCCAAATTTACCAACGCCCGAATATTATATCATAGCTTTCCCCGTTTGTCAATACCTTTTTGAAAAAATTTTTTAAAACTCTGTTTTTTCAAGAAATTTCGCAAAAAATTCGCCCCCCTCTTGTACTTTCCCATCTTTTATGATATAATGGGGACAATTTCAAAACGTCTGATCTGTGAGGTGCTTCATGCCCAAGCCAAAAATCCTGAGCCGCTATATCGGAGATCGAAAATTTTATCACACAGTGCTCGCCGTAGCACTTCCCATGATCATCCAGAACGGCATTACCAATCTGGTCAATCTGCTCGACAACATTATGGTGGGAACCGTCTCCACCGCCGCCATGTCGGGGGTTTCCATTGTCAATCAGTTTGTCTTCATCTTCAATCTTCTGGTATTCGGTGCCGTCAGCGCGGCAGGCATCTTTACCGCCCAGTTCCACGGTCTTGGAGACGTGGAAGGCGTGCGTCATACCTTCCGCTTCAAAATTCTGATCAATCTTCTGGCGGGAACCCTTGGTGTCATCGCCTTTGCCGCCTTTGACGATCAGCTCATTCAGCTCTTCTTGCAGATGGAATCCGACGCCTCCGAGCTCTCCCCCGCCGAGGCGCTCTTCTATGGAAAGCAATATCTCTGGCCCATGCTCATCGGTCTGATTCCCTACGCCATCTCCCAGGCATACGCCTCTACCATGCGCGAGACGGGGCAAACCGTGGTCCCCATGATTGCAAGCTCCTCTGCCGTGGTAACCAACTTTGTGCTCAATGCCGTTCTCATCTTCGGTCTCTTCGGCGCGCCCGCATTGGGCGTTATGGGAGCCGCCATTGCAACCGTGGTGGCACGCTTTGTGGAGCTGTCCATCCTCATTCTTTGGGGACACTCTCACAAGGAGAAATGCCCCTATCTGGTGGGCGCCTACCGCTCGCTCTACATCCCTCACACCCTCTTTGGTCGCATTCTTGCCAAGGGGCTTCCGCTGATGGCAAACGAATTCTTCTGGGCGATCGCCATTACCCTGCGCAATCAGAGCTACTCCACCTGCGGTCTGGAGGTGGTTGCCGCTCAGAACATCGCCGTTACCATCATCAATCTCTTCTCGGTGGTCTATATGTCCCTTGGAAGCGCCATTGCCATTGTGGTGGGCAACCAGCTGGGAGCTGGCGAGATCGAGAAGGCAAAGGACACCGACCGCAAGATGATCGCCTTTTCGGTCACCTGCGCCGCCGGAATCGGACTCTTTTTGATGGGACTTGCGCAGGTCTTCCCCTTGATCTACAAGGCGCCCGACAACGTCCGCTCCCTTGCAACCTACATGATCGTGGTCACCGGATGCGCCCTGCCCTTCTTCTCCTATGCCCACGCCGCCTATTTTACCCTCCGTTCGGGAGGCAGAGTGGGAATCACCCTCCTGTTTGACAGCGTCTATATGTGGAGCATCGTCATTCCCACCGTAACGCTTCTCGCCAACTTTACAAGCATCTCGATCTACGCCCTCTATATTGCGGGAACCCTTGCCGAAATGCTCAAGTGCATCTTTGGCTTCATCTTCCTGCGCAAGATCAACTGGGCGCGCAGCCTTGTGGCAAAGAAGAATTGAAAATCACCCCCACCGCATTCACTGTGGGGGTTCTTTGAAAAGGGAAAATTTATGTTTCACCCCTGCGGCAAGGTGTCGCAGAACATGATCAGATTGGAGGTGATCCTCTCGCGCTCGGTCAAGGGCTTGAAGGTTCCGTTGGCGTAAAGAATATCCATGACCATCAGTGCTACGGCGGCATTGATAAATGCCCCTGCCATCCAAGAAATAACCAGATCGCGCATCTGTGGAGGATAGTCGCTCGCCTCCAGTGTCGCCGCCTCAAGAGCAAAATCGACAAATTTTTGCTTCAGCTCGTCATCCAACCTTGGGAGCTTATCAAACAAATGCTTTTTCGCGCCCTTGATCATCATGATGTTCACGTCGCCGTTCTCGGCAAGGAACTTCCGCTCCCGCAGGCGCTTGAATTTCTCGGCATTGGCATCGTCATCCGCGATCCTGCCCGTCAAAAACTCATACAGGTATTCGTAATCCTCGGTCAGATTGTTCTGCCACGCACCCTCGCGGGAGCAGTATCTGGTGTCGATTGACCAAGAATACACAGTCGGATATTTTTCCGACCACCGGTTCATGTCCCCGCACGCCCAATAGGAGGGATGCTTCACATCGCTCGTGTAATCGGGATCCGATCGAGTTGCGGGAAGATGCACGGAGGCTATATACTTTCCTCCATCCGTAGTCTTGATATTGTACTTAGACAAGTCCTTTTTGATGGGCAGTTCGTTGTCGGTAATGGCGTAAAAAATTGCCGCTGCCTCCAAAAGCTCATAGTTGCCGCCGGGGATGTAGACATCCTCCATATCCTTCACCGCCTCACGCACCTTGGGAACGAACTCCTTTACCAAAAGCTCCGCGATCTCCATCTTCTTTTTCAAGCGCGTATCCTCGCGCTCCTGTGAATAGGTCTCGGGATCGAATTTGACATACGTGGTATAACGGTCTCCCGCAGCCTTCACCAAAAAGCCGTTTGCCTCAAGATAATCGATACGATCCTCCAAAAACAC
This sequence comes from Oscillospiraceae bacterium, assembly GCA_015064315.1. Taxonomy (GTDB): domain Bacteria; phylum Bacillota; class Clostridia; order Oscillospirales; family CAG-272; genus UMGS1865. The sequence continues at coordinate 13,864 of SVSL01000045.1, read as the reverse complement.
GGGCGTCATGCCAAGCTCTTGGGCGATCTCCTCCTTGGTTTTGGGTTCATAATAAACGCTGTAAACAATGTTGAGGCTCAGCTTGTCCCCAAGATAATATTCGGGACCTCTGCCATTCCTTCCGGGATTTCCGCTGTGACCGAAGCCTGTGGCAGTGATGGGATTGATCCCCAATTTTCCAATGGGTCGTTTCATGTTGTAGCCCTCCTTCAATTCATTTCTGGCTTTGTTTAAGTGCCATTTTACCGTGCCCTCGGGCAGTCCCTGCTCCTTGGCAATCTGAGCAATCGACTTGTTTTCGTAATAAAAGGAATACACAATGCGTCTGCGCTTTTGCGTCAGAAAGGCGATCTCACGGCGCAAAAGACGGATCTCCTCCTCGGGATCCTCCTCCCACAGGGGTGTCTCGTCGGCAATCTCCAAACCGTCAATCGAAATTCCACATTGCTTCTTCTTAGAAGCAACAAATTTGGAATAGACGTGCTCGGAAATACGCCATATATAGCCTTCCACGTTATAGATCTCCTCAGCCGCAAGGAGCGAAAGATAGACCTCCTCCACAATATCCGAGCAAAGCTCCTCAGCTTCCTGATACAAAAAGGATTTTTTGATCGAAAAGCCGTAGATCTTGGGAAGATATTCTGTGATGATGGCGTCAGCTTTTTGTTTTTCCATATCATTACTCCGGTACCGTTTGCCCATATAGTGGCAAAGAAATGAAAAAGGTTGGCGTTTTTGAAAAAATTTCCGAAAATATTATAACACAAAAAGAACCTCATTACAAAAAGAATTAACCGCCTCGACTACCAATCCTAAGCGGTTAATTCTTTAATCATATTGGGATGGAAGCAACCGTCATCGGTGCTCTCCGTTATTATTATACCCCACGGGGGATAAAATGTCAATAGGTTTCTCAATTTTTTCACATCAAAACACATTTTCCGAAAAGATTTTAGAATTTCTCTTGACAATATTTTGGGATTGTGTTATAATAAATTGAAGTATGAGTGGGCGTGCGCGCTTACTGATCATCAATGGAAAAACGGAGGTTTTTATCATGAGAATTAAGACCATTGAAACCAAGGATATTGCAAAGACCGTAGAGAACGGCGGTTGCGGCGAGTGCCAGACCTCTTGCCAGTCTGCTTGCAAGACCTCTTGCGGCGTTGCAAATCAGCAATGCGAGAATCAGAAGTAATTTCATTTGAAAAATTCTGACCAAAACGCTGTCTTTTCAGGAAGGCAGCGTTTCGCATTCTTATGCCCCTCTTAAAAAACAAATATTTTTTGTGAGATCCCAAACGCGACAATCGCGTTTGATCCTCGCGTGGCTCGGATTCCGACTGCGCTCAGGATGACACAAAAAATAATCAAAAAGGAGATCCACCACTATGGTACATCAATACAAATTAAACGGATATAACATCGTTCTTGACACCTGCTCGGGCTCGGTCCACACGGTGGACGAGGTGGCGTATGACATCATCGCCATGTACAAGGAATCCACTCCCGAAGAGATCGTCAAGGTCATTATGGAGCGCTACGGCAACCTCCCCGACGTAAACGAGGACGAGATCCTTGCCTGCATCGAGGACATCAAGGCGCTGGAGGCGGCAGGCAAGCTCTTTTCCGAGGACAAGTACGAAAGCTTAGCCTACAATTTCAAAAACAACAGCAACGTCATCAAGGCGCTCTGCCTCCACGTTGCCCACACCTGCAACCTCAACTGCTCCTACTGCTTTGCGAGCCAAGGCAAATATCAGGGCGACAGAGCCCTGATGAGCTTTGAGGTGGGCAAGCAGGCATTCGATTTCCTCATTGCCAATTCGGGAAGCCGCAAGAATCTGGAGGTGGACTTCTTTGGCGGTGAGCCTCTGATGAACTGGGACGTGGTGAAAAAGCTGGTCGCCTACGCCCGCAGCATTGAAAAGGAGCACAACAAGAATTTCCGCTTCACCCTCACCACCAACGGCGTGCTGGTGGATGATGACGTCATCGATTTCTGCAACAAGGAAATGAGCAACGTGGTGCTCAGCCTTGACGGACGCCGCGAGGTCAACGACCACTTCCGCGTGGACTACGCCGGAAAAGGAAGCTACGATACCATTGTTCCCAAATTCCAAGAATTTGTCAAGCGTCGCGAAGGCAAGAACTACTACGTGCGAGGCACCTTTACCCACAACAACGTGGACTTTACCAACGATCTCTTCCACATGGCCCAGCTCGGCTTTACCGAGCTGAGCATGGAGCCTGTGGTATGCCCGCCCGATGATCCCTACGCATTGACGCAGGAAGATCTTCCCAAGCTCTTTGAGCAGTACGAGATCCTTGCCAAGGAAATGATCAAGAGAAAGAAGGAGGGACGCCCCTTCACCTTCTATCACTATATGCTGGATCTGAAGCACGGTCCCTGCATCTACAAGCGCATTACGGGATGCGGCTCGGGCACCGAATACATGGCAGTCACCCCTTGGGGCGAGCTCTTCCCCTGCCACCAGTTTGTGGGCGACAGCAAGTACAGCCTTGGCAACATCTGGGACGGCGTGACCAACAAGACGATTCAGGATGAATTCCGCTCCTGCAATGCCTACGCCCGCCCCGAATGCAAGGACTGCTGGGCAAAGCTTTACTGCTCCGGCGGATGCGCCGCAAACGCCTACCACGCCACCGGAAGCATTGGCGGCATCTACGAATATGGCTGCGAGCTCTTCAAAAAGCGCATTGAGTGTGCCGTAATGATGCAGGTGGTTGAGGCAGAGGAGCAATGAAGACTCCCATCTTCGATTTTGTAAAGAAATACGCCGCGTCTGATATCGCGCGCTTTCATATGCCGGGACACAAGGGAATCCCGTCGGCTCTTGGCTGTGAGCCCTTCGATATCACCGAGGTGGAGGGAGCCGACGTGCTCTATTCCCCCTGCGGCATCATTGCCGAAAGCGAGGAAAACGCCACCGCTCTCTTTGAAACCGCCCACACCTTTTATTCGGCGGAGGGCTCTTCCCTTGCCATCAAAGCCATGCTGGCGTTGGCAACCGAAAAGACGAAAAAAGAAGAACGCCCGACGATCCTTGCGGCGCGGAACGCGCACAAAGCCTTTCTCTACGCCTGCGCCCTTTTGGATCTGGATGTGGAATGGATCTTCCCATTGGAAAAATCCTCCCATCTCTGCTCCTCGGTTCTGACCCCCGAGGAAGTGGAAGAGGCGCTGATGACCTCCAATGTCAAGCCATCGGCGGTCTATCTCACCTCCCCCGACTATCTGGGACAGATCTCGGATATCAAGGGCATTGCAAGGGTTTGTCACGCCCACGGGGTTCCCCTTTTGGTGGACAACGCCCACGGCGCGTATCTGAAATTTCTCAAGCCCTCGCTCCATCCCATGGACCTTGGAGCCGATCTGTGCTGTGATTCGGCGCACAAGACCCTCCCCGTGCTGACGGGAGGCGCCTATCTGCATATTTCCAAAAACGCCGATCCCTCTCTTTTGGAGCGCGCCCGTGAGCTTCTCTCGGTCTTCGCCTCCACCAGCCCCTCCTATCTGATCCTGCAATCTCTGGATCTCTGCAACGCCTATCTTTCCGACGGCTACCGCGAAAAGCTCTCCGCGTGTGTGCAAAAGGTCAACGGCGTGAAGCAAAGGCTTGCGCGGATGGGCTTTGAAGCAGAGGCATCCGAGCCCCTGAAAATCGTCTTTCAGCCTCGCGCCTTCGGCTACACGGGAGAAGAATTGGCAGAGCATCTGCGACTGCATCGAATCGAAGCGGAATTTGCCGACGACAGCATTCTGGTGCTTATGGTCACCCCAAGCATACGGGAATGCGACCTTGAACGGCTCTTAAACGCCTTTCAAAAGCTTCCCCAAAAAGCACCTCTGCCCCTTTCAAGTATCCCCTCCCCCCACGCGCATCACGCGCAAAGGCTCTCCATCCGCGAGGCGATTTTTTCATCCTGCGAGCGTGTTTCCGTGGAAAACGCCGTGGGTAGGATCTGCGCCGCCCCCACCGTCTCCTGTCCGCCCGCCATTCCCATCGTCGTCAGCGGCGAGGTGATCACAGGGGAGGATACCGAGCTCTTTCGCTTCTACGGAATCGACAGCATTGCGGTGGTAAAATAAACAAAGCCGTTTGATAACAAAAAGAGGCTGTCTCATTAAAGTGATGTTGCACAAAAAAGCCTCCCTTGTGCAAAGGGAGGTGGATCGCGAAGCGAGACGGAGGGATTGTAAAAGCAACGTTTTATCGCCAAACAACCCCTCAGTCACCTTCGGTGCCAGCTCCCCTTACACAGGGGAGCCTTTCTTATTTCATGCTTTTGTACAAATTTTTCTTAGTGAGGCAGCCTCTTTTATTTTTTATCAAATGCTGATCACGCCGAAGGCGCCGAGAATCGACGACGCCAGAATTGCCACCAAACAAATGGGCGCAATATAGCGGATCATTACGGAAAAGAGCCCCTTCTGCTTGAAGCGCTCGCTCAGCTCCACCTCGTCCATGATCGCCTTGGGCTTCAGAACAAAGCCCACAAAGAAGCAGGTCAGAAGTGCCACCAAGGGCATGAGCACGCTATTGCTTGCAAAATCAAAGAAGTCCAGAAGCTGCATACCGAGGATCTTGACCTCGCTCCAGATGCTGTATCCCAAGGAGGAGGGCAGACCGAGCGCGATGCAGATTCCAATGACGATCAGACAACAGGGGATGCGTCCCAAGCCGGTCTTGTCCTTGATGATCGAAACCACGGTCTCCATCAGAGAAATGGCAGAGGTCAGCGCGGCAAAGAATACCATGATAAAGAAGATCGCGCCGAGCACGGCTCCGCCGGGCATGGTCTCAAAGATCTGCGGCAGGGTTACGAACATGAGTCCGGGTCCCTGTCCAAGGGCGCTTTCATCTCCACCCGAGAAGGCAAAGACCGCGGGAATGATCATCAGTCCTGCCAAAATGGCAATTCCCGTATCGAACAGCTCGATCTGATGAGCAGATTTGGAGATGCTGATGTCTTTCTTCATATAGGAGCCAAAGGTGATCATAATTCCCATCGCCAGCGACATGGAGTAGAAAAGCTGTCCCATGGCGGCAACCACGGTCATGATCGAGAATTTGGAAAAATCGGGCTTGAGATAGTAAACCACACCGTCCCACGCGCCTTCCAGGGTGCAAAGGGTGTAGATCACGATAAAGAGGATCAAGCCGATCAGCACCGGCATCATGATCTTGCTCACCTTTTCAATTCCCTTTTCCACGCCAAGCATCACCACAACGGCGGTAATGGCAAGAAAGATGCCGAACCACACAATAGGCTCAACGGCTTCCCCGATATAGCCTCCAAAATAATCGGCACTTGCCATGGCTTCCATCTCTCCCGTGACAAAGCCGGCAATATACTTGGTGACCCATCCGCCAATGACCGAATAATAGGGCAGAATGATGGCGGGCACGATCGATGCCATAATGCCGATAAATCCAAAGCGCCGATCCAGCTTCTCATAGGCTCCGATGGCGCTGAGCCGGGTCTTGCGTCCAATGGCGATCTCGGCGACCATGAGGGAGAAGCCAAAGGTTAAGGACAGGATGATATAAACCAGCAAAAACATACCGCCGCCGTACTTTGCGGCAAGATAGGGGAATCTCCAGATGTTGCCCAGTCCCACGGCAGAGCCTGCCGCGGCAAGGACAAATCCGAGCTTTCCCGTAAAGGAATTTCTTTTCGATTCCATACAAATTCCACTCCGATTCTTTCTATAAAAACTGATCCGACAAAACAGAACTTTATTATTATACCACAACCGTGAAAAAAAGTCAAGGAAAATCCGTTCTTTCCGTCTCTTTTTTCAACGCCTCAAAAAAGCCCTTCAAAACAAGAAAATTCTACAAGAAAGCGTTGACAAGAAGGATTGTTTCAGGTATAATACTATTGAGGTGATTTTTATGGAGCTACAACGGATCGATATCAAATACACCAGAGAAAACAGCATGACCACCAAAACCGACGGGCTTTGCCACACCAAGATCCTGCCAAGGCTCTCCCTTGTGCAGGCAACCGAGGGAAGCTACACCATTCAGCTTGGCAATCAAAAGCCGGGGAGCACGGGCTGCGGCGGCTTTTTCATTGCGCCCGCAGGGGTTCAGCAAACCATTACCCACCGCACAGATCCCCAAACAGAGCGAATGAGCGGACGCTGGATCTTTCTCGATGCGGTGATCAACAAGACCTACCGCCCGGATTTTCTCTACGATTTTCCCGTCATCGTCCCCAAGGAGCAGCAGGAAAAGCTGAACGTTCTGTTTGATTCCCTGTTTGCCGCCGAGAATATTTTTGACCGCTATTCCGATTATTATCAGATTCTGAAGATTCTTCTCGGTGAGCTTGCCACACCCAAAAATTCGCGCATTCAAGCCTCCATGCAAAGCGCGCTGGAGCATATTCAAAAGCATTTTTCCGAGGAGATCCGCGTGGAGGAGCTGGCAAAAAGCGCGCATATGTCGCCCTCCAATCTGTTTGCCGTGTTCAAAAAGGAATTTGGAATCTCCCCCATCACCTACGTCAACCAGTACCGTCTCTCCATGGCGGCGGAATATCTTTTGGAGCGCGACGCCTCGGTCACCGAGATCGCCACCATGGCGGGCTTTCACGATGCCCTCTACTTCAGCAAAATGTTCCACAAAATGTATCAGGTGTCCCCAAGAGAGTATCGGAAGCAGAATAAGATTTGAAAAACAAAAATAAAAAGAATAGGCTATATTGAACGTGAAAGGGGGAGAATATGAATCTTTGGCAGAAATTTGAAATAAAATCGGGAATGGAAAATCAAGGCTTTTCGCTTCATATTCAAAAAGGAATTGCCCCCGCGCTCAGAGCAAAGTACCTTGCCTTTGCGAAATGGTTGCGGACGAATTACAGCTTTCCCGTTCACATAAACGTGTATGTAATCAACGCAGAGAAGATTCTCTTAAAAAACGGAAATTGGGCATACGGCAGTTTTCGGTGGTTCCCAAAGAGAACTCCATTGATTCGTGTTGCGTCTGCCATTGAAACAGAGCTGTTGCAGGAATATACGTTAGACGAGTTACATGAGCAGATCCTGTCTTCTTTGGTTCATGAGATCACCCACTATTATCAATGGATTTCAAAGCTTGAACAAAGCAATGCCACGAGTGAACGTCAAGCCAATTATTTTCGATATAGAATCATAGAACAATACGAGATGCAGGCGTCTGATTCTAAGAAAATTCTGTGATATAAAGCGGGGCGATTCACGAATCGCCCGTTTTGACTTTGCAATGGTTTCGGCGGACGAAGAGTGAATCGCCCCTACGATCAAACAAGAGATGCTCTCCGCACATTCGGCGTGTCGATGCGATTTGAATTTTTGCCCGTAGGGGGCGACGTCCTCGACGCCCCGGAAACGAAAGAATTTTCAATTTGCATCCGGCTATGATTGGTAGCCACATAAAAAGCAAAATTTGTTGCTTTCCGGACAGTCGAGGACGCCTGTCCCTACAAATTTGCAAAGAATCCAAAGAGATAGCGTAGCCATGAATTTTTACCTCAAGGCTACGCTATTTTTGTTTTTATAAAGCTTTTATCAAGGACGCAGTCCCATGCCGCCCTCAAGGGTTACGGTCTCGCCGTTCATATACTTGAAGTCGGGATTTGCCAGCTGTACGCAAACTCTGCCGATCTCGGTCTCGGGATCGCCAAAGTGTCCCGCAGGGGGCATCTTGACGTTTGCCTTGAAGGCATCGGGATACGCCTTTTCAAAGTTCTCCAGCTGTGCCGTCCAAGCAAGAGGACAAACCACGTTGGTGTTGATGCCGTCCTTTGCCCACTCGGTGGCAGCCACGCGGGAGAGTCCGCGAATGCCTTCCTTTGCGGCGGCGTAGGAGCCCTGTCCGTAGTTGCCGAACAGACCCGCGCCCGAAGCAAAGTTGATGACACTTCCCTGAGTCTCCTTGAGGTAAGGATAGCAAGCCTTCATGTAGTAGAAGGTTGCGTAAAGTCCCGAATACATGGCAAGGTTGAACTGCTCGGTGGTGTGATCCTGAATGGTCACGCCCGAAGCCGATGCCTGAGCGTTGTTGATCAGCACGTCGATTCTACCAAACTCCTTGATTGCCGCCTCGGCAACACCCTTGGCGATGTTCTCGTTATCGGAGCCCTCGGAAATATCAGCCGCCAGCGCCAGCACCTTGATGCCGTACAGACGCTCCAGCTCCTCCTTGGCGCTCTCCAGCTTGGCAACGTTGCGTCCCGTGATCACAAGGTTTGCGCCCTCTTTTGCGTAGGCGGTAGCGATGCCGTAGCCGATGGAGCCGCATCTGCCGTCCGACAGCTTGGCATATCCCGCGCCCGTGATGATGGCTGTTTTACCTGTTAAAAATCCCATGTTTGTATTCTCCTTTTCTGGTATGAAAGAATGATTCTTCTTTCAAATAGTATATCATAGTTTTGGTTGTTTGTAAAGTCCGTTTTTTATGAAAAAGCAGGAAAAAGAAACCGTTTTTTGCGCTCTCAATTCCATCCCACCTCGTGCAGACGAGCAAGAAGCGTTGCGCGATCGGCATCACTCAGCCGCTTCATAGGATAGGTAGCATTGCCCACCGCATAGCCCTTGGATTCCAGAATCGCCTTGGTGGCGGGAATGATGGGCGTGGGGCGAATGGCACCAATGACTGCGGCGATCTTGCTCTGATATTCCTGCGCCTCGGCAATCTTGCCCGCATGGAAGCACTCGTACACGCCGCGCACCCAATCCAGCATAAAGTTGTAGGTGGTTCCGATTCCGCCGTCGGCACCCGCATTCAGCCCCATCAAAAACATCTCGTCGGGACCGTTGATAATATTCATATCGCCCCGGGTCATACGCTTGAGCTCCATCATCTGGAAATAATCCGAGCTGGTCCACTTAATGGCAGTCACGTTATCCACCTCAAAGATCCGCGCCGCCATTTTGGCGGTAAAGGCAACGCCTGCGGCGGGATTGTAATAGATCATCATGGGAATATGCACCGCGTTTGCCAGAGTCTTGTAATAGTTGTAAACGTCATCCTCGTCGTAACGGAAGAAGAGGGGTGGCGTTGCCGAAATTGCCTCTGCGCCGCAGGCCTCGGCGTGCTTGGCAAGGGCGATCGCCTCATTGAAATCGGTAGATGCGATCTGAATGATGGCGGGCTTGCGGTGCTTGAGAATCCGAATCGATTCCTCCGCAAGAACGCGACGCTCCGAGGGGCGCAGAGCAAGTCCCTCTCCCGTGGCACCTGCAATGTAAAATCCGTCGGCACCGCCTGCCAGCTGATCCTCAAGGAGCTTTTCAAGCGCCGCTACGTTGATGGTCTCGTCCGCATTCAGAGGGGTGACGAGCGCCGGCATAACACCTGTAAATTTCATCATTCGATCCTCCATTTTTGTTGCATGATCACCGCAGGCTGATCTGCGGCGGGGTGTGCGTAAAATACGGTTAAGAGACTGCCGTCGGAAAGCTCCACGGTGGCGGGATAACCAAGATCGGAGCTGACCTCGTCCACCACAAGCGTGTGGTCAACGCTCCAGCTCTTTCCCTCGTCCCTGCTGAACATCGCCTTGATGCCCCAAGGCTTTTTGCGGCATCCGTAAACGGCAATCAGCATTCCCGAGGAATGTCGGATGATATGCGACGGAGCACCTCCGTTATCCTCCAATAGCCGCTCGGGCTTGGACCAGCTTCTGCCGCCGTCACGTGACACCGATTGATAGGTGGTGAGCATCTTTGGCAGGGTGGAGCCGTATATTCTTTGGGCGCGGACGTGGCAAAGAATGCTTCCGTCCTCCAATTCAATGGCATAGGGCTCGCAGGAAAGCAGTCGCTCTCCCTCGTATTCAATATTGTCGATTCTTCCCAGCCGCTCCATGCTACCATCGGCATCCATGCGGTAAGCAAGGATGCAATCGTCCTCGGGGACGCATCCCTTCTCTGCAAAGGTTCTTCCCACCCAAAGAAGGCTTCCGTCACGGAGCTCGATGGGTCCGTGGGGCGAGGTAACGGAGCTTTTTTGAATCTCCCCAAAGGTCACGCCGCCGTCACGGCTGACGCGATAGGTGGCGCCCCAGTATTTCTTTTCCAAATTGGGATCCACCGTATCCAGATAGGACAGGATGTACGCCTTGTCCGCCTCGTTTTGGGTGTTGTTCAGTTGATTTTGCCGCTGAAATCTGACGCTGTTGTTAAAGGAGGTCACAATTACGCCCCTCTCTCCAAAGGCGAGAATGCCTGCGTCGCGGTCATCCAAGGGCGTATCGATCACGGGAGCCGGGAACGTGTAGGTTCTTCCCTCGTCCTCGCTGTAAGAGATCACTGCCTTTCCAAAGGGACAAACATGGACAAGGCGAAAGCCCGATGCTACCACGGCGATCCTTCCGTTCTGAAGCCTTGCCACCGAGGGCCACGCAAAATAATTATGCCGACTTGCGGGATTGCTCATGATCACCTGCGGTGTGCCGTCTAAAATCACTTTCATACGATTCCTCCTTGCAATTATCCCAAAAGAACGTCGGTGACAAGCATCAGGCAAAAGCCTACCAGCAATGCGTAGGTCGCTCCGCGCTCGTGACCGTGGGCGTGGGTCTCGGGGATCATTTCGTCGCTGATGACGTAGAGCATGGTGCCTCCCGCAAAGGCCAGTGCAAAGGGCAGAATGGCAGATGCCACGCTGACCGCCAGATAGCCGATCAGGGTTCCCACCACCTCTACCACGCCGGTAAGCATGGCAAGCACAAAGGTCTTTTTAGGCTTTACCCCTGCCGCCAGCATGGGACCAATGATGACCATGCCCTCGGGGATATTCTGCAGAGCGATTCCCGCCGCAATGATCAGCGCCCGGGTATCGTCTCCCGAGCCAAAGCCAACGCCTGCGGCAATGCCCTCGGGCAGATTGTGAATGGCGATTGCGGTCACAAAAAGCAAAACCTTGCTCAAATTGGTATTCTGATGGGCTTCGGTATCACTTCCCACCATCTTGTGCAGGTGAGGCACGATCTTATCAATGAGGTTGAGGCAGAGCGCGCCCACGAAAATACCAATGACCGTAATGCCGAGCCCGTATTTTCCGCCGTATTCCAAGGAAGGCAGAATCAATCCCAGCACCGCCGCCGCAAGCATGACGCCCGCCGCGAAGGAAAGCACGATATCCGAAAACGTATGAGAGATCTTCCTAAACAAAAATCCGATCACCGCGCCAATGACGGTGGCGCCGCCAACGCCCAACGCGGTTAACAAAACAAGCTCCATTGCAATTCCTCCCGTTTGTTTTTCGATTCTATTTTATCATTTTTACACGGGTTTGTCAATATGAATTTTCAGAACTCTTGACAAAGCGTTTGGGTTGTGCTACAATGAAAAAAAGCAAACGTCTATTGGACAAGGAGGATCTCACGATGAAGATCACAGGAACAAAAAAGCACCGACTGGTTTGCAGCGATCCCGCAACAGGAAGAATCCTTTGGATCAACGAGGAGGGCGACGTCGAGCGCGCGCTGGAACATATCAAGGGCTGCTTTGACCTTTGGGTTCTGCCCACGGGTCAGCTGTTATATCCCCATTTTGGCAAAAACACCTTTGACGGCTACACGGTTTTGAACGAGGACGGCAGTGTGGCGCGCACCTACGAAACACAGCACGAGATCTTTGGCGTTCAGCCCCTTCCCTGCGGAAATATCCTGGTTGGAGAGCTGGGACAAAAGCGTATGGTGGAGGTGGATCCCACGGGAAAAATCGTCAAGGAGATTCCCATTGCATACGAGGGCAAGCAGCACGAATGTCTGCGCTCGGTAAGAAAGACCAAGGACGCTTATTTTGCGGTGCTACCCGGAACCAACGAGGTGCGCAGATACCGTCTTGACGGATCGCTTGAAAAAAGCTTTTCCATCCGTCACGATGCCTTTGGTGTCATCGCCAAGGAGCACGGCGGCATCCTTTATACCTCTATGGAGGGCGCCTTTGAGCTGGACGCCGACGGGAACGAGATCTGGGCACTCACCGATGCCGATCTTCCCGAAATGAATATCCGCTGGCTTCTCGGCGTACAGCAGCTGAAGGACGGCAATTACGTCTTCTCCAACTGGATGGGACACGGGCATCGGGACGAGGGCATTCAATTCTTTGAGGTCACCCCCCACAAGCAGGTGGTATGGACGCTGGACGGACGCGGAGAGCTTCTTGAGCCCGCGACCCTGCAGATTTTAGATGAAAACGCGGAAGAGGTTTGTGATCTGCCGTTGCGGTGATAGAACAGCCGCTTAATTTGAAGCAATCCCTTAGCCGCTTTTTTCTTTGGCACGAAAGGCGCAAAGAAAAAAGCTCGCAAAAAAGAAACGCCGAGGATGTTTCGACCTCTGCGGAGGTCGACCGGCGTTTCGCCGCCGGCACACGAAAAACTTTTAAAAAAGTTTTATCAAAACTTTCACACTTGGTTTGTGCAAGCATATCGGCTTTTTTAAAACTCCACGTTTTGTGGAGTTTTCTTCTTTTTCTACGCATTTTGGTATTGATTTTCGTTTTTTGATGGAGTATAATAAGAAAAAAGGAGGTGCGCTATGGATCATCAAGAAATTACCAAAGCCTTTGGCGCCAATCTGAAGCAGCTTCGCAAGGATGCGGGGCTTACACAGGTCGAGCTGGCTGAGCGTTTGGGGTATTCCTCCAAAGCCGTCAGCAAATGGGAGAGCGGCGAATGCATTGCCCCCGCGGTCCTGCTCCCCACCATTGCCAAGATACTTCACACCGACGTCAATTCCCTGCTCCGCCATTCCGATGAGATCGCCTATTTTTTGGGCGTGGACGGCGGCGGCACCAAAACCGAGTTCCTCTTGGCAAAAGCCAACGGGGAAATCATCCGACAGACCATTCTGAGTGGATGCAACCCCAACGACGTGGGACTCTCCGCCTGCTTTGAGGTGCTCAAGCAAGGCATTACAGAGCTCTGTCGGGATATTCCCCATGATCAGATCTCGCTTTTTGCCGGCTTTGCAGGCTGCGGAACAGGCCCCAACCGCCAAAAGACGCTGCAGTTTCTTTCCACCTTTGGCTTCCGTCAAATGGATTGCAACAGCGACACCTACAACGCCATGGCGGCAACGCTGGGAGATCGCAACGGCATCATCGTAATTGCCGGCACGGGAAGCATCACCTTTGTGCAAAAGAACGGCGAAAAGCATCGCCGCGGCGGCTTCAACTACCTCTTTGAGGAGGGCGGAAGCGGCTATACGGTGGGGCGCGATGCCTTTCACTTTGCCCTGAAGGCAGAGGAACGCGGCAACACCGATTCCCTGCTCTATCGCCTTGTCCTCAAGCAATGTGAAACCGAACGCGCGGTTGATCACCTTGCCGAGATCTACACGGGCGGCAAGAAAAAGGTGGCATCCTTTGCTCCCCTGGTCTTTGAGGCGGCAAAGGCGGGCGATCCCCACGCCTTGGAAATTCTGGAGCGCAACGCCGCCGTGCTGGCGCAGGAAATTGAGGACGGCGCCGAGGTGTTGGGCGAGGAAAATCCCGAGGTCATTCTCATTGGCGGACTTTGCAAGCAGGAGGATCTGCTCCTGCCTATGATCAAAAAATATTTAACAATCAACTGCCGTTTGCGCACCCATACGAGCTCCCTTGCCAAGGGCGCGCTCTATCTGGCAGGCTGGAAGGAGAACACATCATGCTGAAAACCGAACAACGCAACCCCAACACCACCCATATCGACCGTATGAGTGCTCTGGAAATGGTAAAGGTCATTCAAGAGGAAAACAAGAACGCCGTAAACGCCATTGACAGTGAGCTGGATGCCATTGCCGAGGCGGTGGATGCCATCTCCCTTCGCATGAAGGAGGCGGCAGACTCTTTTACGTC
>SVSL01000044.1 GCA_015064315.1 Oscillospiraceae bacterium | reverse complement strand
GGTGGCAACCGCCCCCAAGCAGGTGCAGAGCATCAACGCCTTTATTGCGGATGCCGTGGAAAAGAGCGGCGGCAGGCTCACGGGCTTGGGAACGCTTCATCCCGACAGCGAGGATCAGGCGGGGGACGTGAAGCATCTGATCGAGCTGGGACTCAAGGGGGTCAAGCTGCATCCCGATATTCAAAAATTCAAGATCGACGATTACAGAATGTTAAGGATTTTTGACCTTTGCGAGGAGGCGGGGCTTCCCATTCTCATGCACACGGGGGATGACCGATTTGATTTTTCCAACCCCAACCGCATGAAGCCGATTCTTGAGATCTACAAGCACTTGACCGTCATCGGTGCGCATTTTGGCGGCTGGACGGTGTGGGAAGAGGCATTGGAATGCCTTGCGGAATTTCCCAATTTCTTTGTGGATTCCTCCTCCAGCTTTGCGTTTATGCCTGCCCGTAGGGTAGGGGAATTGATCAAGGCGTGGGGGGCGGACAAGGTTTTGTTTGGCACCGATTATCCTATGTGGATTCCTCAAAATGAGATCGATGAGCTGATGAAGCTGGGGCTTAGCGATGAGGATTACAGAAAGATCTTTTCGGAGAACGCGAAGAAGGTTTTTTCCTTATAGACGTACGTAAGGTTGGTTTCTGAAATTTTTATCGTAGAGGCGAACTGTGTTCGCCCGCGTCTAAAAACAGAATGTTTCACAAACGGGAGACCACAGGTCTCCCCTACGGAAAAACAATGATATTATATGATGTGTTGCAATTGATCCGATGTAGGGGCGATTCATGAATCGCCCGCCGTTAAAAATTTGATTCCATAAACGGGCGATTCGTGAATCGCCCCTACAATCAACATATTCATGTCTCAAATTCTATTACAACCAACAGTTGAGAAGCCAAATTCAACCATTGGTTGTTTCTTTTTTGCCAAAAAGTGGGCGGTTTCCCTTCTTTTTTTTCAAAATCAACCGCGCGGTTATTGCAAAAATTGCCGTGGGAGAGTATAATAGAGACAACGGAAGCGCGCAACCTGATCCCAATTCCTAATAAATTTTGAATTTGGGCACCCTCTCCGTCACGCCCAAGGCATGCCACCTCCCCCAAAGTGGGAGGCTGATGAAAGGCTCTCCCTCCGGGAGAGCTCCCGCGAAGCGGGTGAGAGGGGAGTTCTATGTCAAGATAAAAAAGGGAATGGTATGAATTTTTTGGAGGATAACCTTATGAGCCAAATGAACAATTTTGCCGAGATCGTGGCAAGAAAGCGAAAAGAGAAGAAGCTGACCCAAGGGGAGCTTGCCGCCCAATTGGGGATCTCTCCCCAGGCGGTCTCCAAATGGGAGAACGGCTTGGGACTTCCCGACGTTACCCTGTTTCCGGCGCTGGCGGATGCATTGGACATTTCCTTGGCGGAGTTGTTTGGCAGGGAAGAACCGGCGGTTACGGAAGTGAAATCGCAGGACGCGTATGAGTTTGGCACTTGTGTTCCCAAAGTATACGAAGGGCTTCCCTTGGTGGGAAGCGGAGTCAAGCGTGCTTGCTATTCCCAAAAGGCGGTTGCCGAGCGCAATAGCGAGCGGATCCTGTTTGCAGACGGCAGTGAAGCCGATCTTGTAAACGGTTGGTCTATCAACTGCGGTGAGGGGGACATTCGCATTTATAAAATAGAAGAGATTGGTCATTTTTTCGGCAATCCTTCTGATGTGGGAGAGGATCCCATGAATCTTGTGGAAAAGGAATGGAAGGATTTTCCCAAAACCATTCACTCGCTCTATTTTTCCATCCATTTGCAATGCGTTCTTCGCATTGTAAAGGGCGGGGGTGATACCTGCAGATTGCATATCAAGGGGCGCAAGCGCTATCTGAATGCCATTACGGTGGAAAACGATGGAGAGACCTTAACGGTGCGGGGCAAGAGTCTTGTAAACTGGAATTGGCGTGACGAAGACAAGTGTGCCATTACGCTGTACGTTCCCTTTGAAAAAGGAAAGAAGCTTCATGCATCTCTGTACGGCTCGGGTTCGGCGGCGGTGGAGACCGATTTTGAGGAGGGCGAATTGAAGATCTCGGGAAGCGGCTCGTTTGTCGTTCGTTCCTTTGAAAAAAGCCTTACGGCATCGATTTCGGGAAGCGGCACCGTCAGGGGCATTGATTCTTTGGGCGCAACCAAGCTTCGCGTCAGCGGCTCAGGGGATATCCGACTTGGGCGCATGAACAATCCCGATATCAAGATCTCGGGCAGCGGTGACGCCTTTGCCGACTATTCGAGCGGTAAGGGAGTGGTTCGTATTTCGGGTAGCGGTGACGTGCGCGTCAAGGAGATCTACGGAGAACTGGACGTGAAAATTTCGGGTAGCGGAGATCTGACTTGCGCGGGAGAGCTGGACAAGCTGATCTTTGTAGCCGGTGGAAGCGGAGATCTGAAGGGTAAGAATCTGACGGTGAAGGATGCCGAGCTGCACACCACGGGGGCTTCCAGTATTTCCATTGGCAGGATCACGGGATGCTCCAGAGAAAAATTCAGCAGGAGCACCAGCGTTAAGATCGGCAAGCGAGGCTGATGGAAAAATCGAAAATAATAAAAATATTTTGAGAATTTTTCAAAAACCTCTTGCAAAATGGGAAAAGATATGGTATAATACCGCTGTTGCGCTATGAGCGCGAGATTTTAGGGCGGTCCGCTGCATGCTCGCATGAACGTCCGGTATTTTAAGGAGGACTCAAAAATGAATTTGATTGAGGCTTTTACAAACGAGCAGTTGAAGAGCGAGCTTCCCTTGGTTCGCATCGGTGACACCATCCGTGTTCACAACAAGATCAAAGAGGGCGCAAGAGAGAGAATCCAGATGTTTGAGGGAACCGTTATCTCCAAGCACGGCGGCGGAATCTCCGAGACCTTCACCGTAAGACGTATGTCCTACGGCGTAGGCGTTGAGAAGACCTTCCCCATTCATTCTCCCAACGTGGTTAAGGTTGATATCATCCGTGTCGGTAAGGTAAGACGTGCTAAGCTGTACTACCTGCGTGACAGAGTTGGTAAGGCTTCCAAGGTTAAGGAGCAGATCTGACCACCATACAAAAAAGGACTTCGGAAAAACTCCGGGTCCTTTTTTGTTTGTTCATTGGTTCAAGAGATCCTTGGTGCAGTTATTTTCTTGAATTATATTTTGTCACACAATGTGTACGTCATACAGATAGCCTCCCTTGTGCAAAGGGAGGTGGCTTTTTCGTGAGAAAATGACGGAGGGATTGTAATTGAAAAGTCCCTTTGTTGACAAGGTAGAATCTGTTTGCCTTGTTCTAAATGAAGCACGCCGTTCATACAATAAAACAAAAAGCTTGAAAGGCGGTTTTGGGTATGAAGGGGCGTTGCGTTTGTCGCGGTTGCGCGTTGGTTGTGTGTGTGTTGATGCTGGTGGGAGGCTTGTTGGTTTCCTGTACCAAAGAGAGAAGCCCGAGTCCTGAGCCAATTTCCCACGGTGTCAGCGTTTTTGCGGCACAGACCGACGTGGCGGTCTCTGCTCCCGTGGGGAATGAGGTGGTCTTTTCGGCGGACGTCTTTGCAAGAGGGCTGAATCTTTCCCGTGTGGATTCGGTGACGGTCAAGAGTCTTCCGTCCAATACCGACGGGGAGCTTCTTCTGGGCTCGGAGCGCGTGGCGGCGGGTCAGACGGTGGCGGCGGAGAACCTTGGGTATCTCACCTTTTGCGCTGCGCGGGAGGAGGAGATGAATGCTTCCTTTACCTTTACGGTCAATCAAAATCCCATTGAGATGACCTGCAACGTCTATCTTTTGGAATCCATCAATTATACGCCCACCGTGAGCATGGCATCGGAGCTTTCTCTGAGCGCTTCCACCTATCGGGATCTTTCTGCCTACGGCAGGCTTTCGGCTTACGATCCCGATGGGGATGATTTGATCTTTGAGATCGTTTCCTATCCCAAAAACGGGGCGGTTCGTTTGACCGACGCAAGCATGGGCACCTACGTTTACACACCCTTTTCGGGATATGCGGGAAGCGATTCCTTTTCCTACGTTGCCCGTGACAGATATGGAAATTACAGTGCCTCGGCAACCGTGAATCTGCGCGTGGAGACCTCCGGAACCTCCGTTACCTACTTGGATATGAGGGATTCCCGCGCCTATCCCGACGCACTGATGCTTACCGAGGCAGGGGTAATGAGCGGCACGCAGGTAGGCTCCGGCTACTATTTTTATCCCGAGAGAAGCGTGACCCGCGCCGAATTTTTGGTCATGGCGATGAACGCCGCGGGGATCACGGAGGTTCCCGTATGCTACAACACGGGCTTTTCGGATGACGCCGAGATTCCCGAGAGCATGAAGGGCTACGTTGCCACGGCTTATGCCATGAAATATATCAGCGGAAGCATTGTGGAAGGGGAATTGAAATTTCTTCCCAATCAGCCGATCACAAGAGCCCAGGCGGCGGTGATCCTTTCCAACATGATGGGCTTGGAGGACGTGGCGGTAACACCCACCTTTGCGGATGGCTCGGAGATCCCCGCATGGGCGAGCGAGGCGATCTATTCCTTGAATGCCGTTGGAATTATGGTTTCCCACGACGGCTATATTTCGGCAACCGCAAATCTTACCAGAGAGCAGACCGCCATGATGCTTGCGGCTGTGATGCGGTATCAAAAATAAGTACTTGATGACAACAAAAGAATCAGGCTCAATTTACAGTTTGTTCACACATTCTCTCTGAAAAAGAGTATAATATTCTTGTCTGCAAGACGAATTATACATATCTTTTTGGAGGTTGAAAATGAAAAGATTTCTTGCGATTCTGTTGGCTTTTCTGATGCTTTTCGCGGTTTGTGCCTGCGACGAGAAGAAAGACGACAAAAAAGACGGCGAGAGCGGCGAAGAGGGCACAACTGCCTATACCGGTTCTCTTTTGGGAAGTGGCGACGATGCGACGCTTTCCATTGACGGCGACGTGGCTACCTTTGAGGTGCATTTGGTGAACAAGGGTGGAAACAGCCAGCAGGATTATTTTATCAACATCACCGCTCCCTTTACCAAGGACGGCGAAAAGTACGTGTTTGACTTTACGCAAGAGGGCGCAAAGGCGCTTGCCAAGCTCAGCGTTACGGGCGAGGGAGCGCTGGATTTCTTGGAGATTATAAAGAACTTGTCCTATAACAGAGACCCCCTTTACGTGGAGTTCTGTGAGGGCAAGGAGGTTGAAATTACCACCGAGAGTACTGTTTGGGGTGCTATCGGTATTCCCAAGTCGGCTACGATTCAGCTCAACAGCGATGGCTCCTTTGATGTGATCCGGTAAAAGAAAAAGGAACGGTGATTGGTTCACCGTTCCTTTTTTAGTGGGATCAATTATTGTATTTTCAATGTCAAAGCAAAATCAAAGTGATCGCCCGCATTGATGCGACACTCATAGACGGGGGTCTGTCCGCCGCAGGAATTGGAGCCTACACCGCTCATGCGGTAGTCCAGGTAGAGATCGGTATGATCCATCTTGACAAGATCCTTGCCGTGTGCCGTAGCGGCAACGTCATGAATATCGTAGCTCGTGGCGTTAAAGGAGAAATCTCCTTCCACGCTCAGGCTTGCACCGTTGCAACCCAGCGTCAGCCACTCGGTGTGACAGCGGCTTCCGCTTTCCTGGGGCTTTTCCCAGTTGAAAAGGGCATCGTCCTGCTCATAGCGGTACTCTCCAAGGGTGACGTGGCTGATCTTATCCTCGTAGCATTCGTGGGGACCGTAGCCGTAATAGGAAATATCCTTTGCAACCTCGGCAAGAGAGAGCTTGTAGCCGTAGCGAGGCAGGAAATAGGGAAGCTCCTCATGGAAATCACCGGTCTGCGAGATCGTCAAGGCGCCGTTGCCGTCAATGGAATAGGTCAGCTTTCCGCGCGCAATGGTGCTTCGTCCGGCAACCGCAAAAACAAAATCTCCCGTCAGAACCGCCGTTTGATCCTGCGCGGTGGCGGTGAAATTCCAAACCGATATCTCCGCGTGCTCAATATTACCAAAGGGGCGGTTATCACGCCAGTCCCTGGCAACAAGCTCTTTGGTGGAGCCCCAGTCATTGTCGGTGGGAGCGCGGAAGCAGTTGAAGGAGATCGGCGCGCGCAGCAGCTCGCGACCGTTGGATTTCATGGAGATCAGGAGTCCCGTGTCGCGGCGGAAGGTGTAGGAAAATCCCTTGCCCGAAACGGTGTAGCAGAGATCGTCCTCAATCAGCTCGGGGACGGAGGCGCAGGGCATCAAGGGACGCTTTTGAACCTTGAGCGGGAAGGAGAATGCCGTTACGGCGTATCCCGCGGATGCCCATGCCGTATCGTTTTTCAAAACTGCCGTTACGGTCAAAGCCGCATTCTTGGCATCATAGGGCTCGTTAAGAGGAAGCTGAACCGTTACCGATTCGCCCGCGCCCGGATTGGCAACAAGCTCTCCCTCGGTCAGCACGTGATTGTCCGCCACAACTTTCCACAGAAGACGGAAAGCCGAAAGATCGCAAAATACGTAGCGATTCTTTACCGTCAGAGAGCCGTCACCGTTTCTCGTTACGCGCAAAGGGGCAAAGACCGCCTTGGCCTCCAGCAGATTGGAGTGGGGGATACGGTCGGGCGTGACAAGACCGTCCATGCATACGTTGTAATTGTGCTGGGTCTCTCCAAAGTCACCACCGTAGCCGAAATAACGCTTGCCCTTTTCATCGGTCAGCGTCAGAGCATGATCGCACCATTCCCAAATAAATCCGCCTGCGAATCGGGGCGTTTTCTGGATCCATTCATCGTAAAAGCGCAGGTCTCCGCAGCTATTGCCCATGGAATGGCTGTATTCACACATGATAAAGCATTTGTCCTGGAAAACGGGATGCTCCAGCGATTTTTGCAGATGCGCACGCACCGTTCCGTTGGGCACTACGGGAGGATACATGGCGGAAAGAAAGACCAGATTTCTTCCGCGGCGCGCCAGCTCTTCGTCATCAAATTTCCAATAGCCGCTAAAGGCACCCTCATAGTGCATCGGTCTTGTGGGATCGGTCTTTTGCATCCAGATGGCGTCGTTTTCCAGATTTTCACCCCATCCCGACTCATTGCCGAGCGACCAGATCACAATGGAGGAGTGATTTTTGAAGGTGCGGAACATTCTTTCCACGCGGTCGTGGATGCAGGGCGCCCACAAGGGGGAATTTACCAGATCGTTCCGTTGACCGATGAGATAGCTTGTTCCGTGTCCCTCCTGATCGGCTTCGCACATGACGTAAAAGCCGAGCCTGTCGCACATCTGATAGAAT
Source organism: Oscillospiraceae bacterium (assembly GCA_015064315.1). Lineage (GTDB taxonomy): Bacteria > Bacillota > Clostridia > Oscillospirales > CAG-272 > UMGS1865. Next base: position 10,158 of record SVSL01000044.1, on the reverse strand, counting down.
CGGGGATCGCTTGGATAGTGGGAGGTGCGGATGGCGTTGATATTGTGTTGCTTCATCAGATGCAATTCATTTTGCATAAAGGCGACCGACGTTACGTATCCCGTATCGGGATTGGAGTCGTGTCGGTTGACGCCGTACAGCTTGATGGGCTTGCCGTTGACGGTGAAGACGGCGTTTTCGAGCTTGACGCTTCGGAAGCCGAAGGGATGGCAGATCGCTTCACCCTCGCATTCCAGCACAAGCTCGTAGAGGTAGGGATCCTCGGCACTCCAGAGATGGGGGGCGGGATTTTGCCACTTCCATTCATCGGCTGCGGTGGCAGAAGCAAGAGGCTTGCCCTGATCCACGACCGTGACGGTGACGGGGGACTCTGCCTTGACGGAAAGTGTCAGATTTCCGTCCATGTCGGCGGTCAGAGAAAAATCGGTGATGCCCTTTTGCGCGCGCTCCAGAATATAAACGTCACGGAAGAGCCCCGAGAGTCTGAGCTTGTCCTGATCGTCGAAATAGGTTCCCGTGCACCACTTCAGAACCAGAGCGCAAAGACGGTTTTTGCCGTTTTTCAGATAGGGGGTCACGTCAAAGGCGCTATCGTTGTGGGGAACCTCGCCATATCCCACAAAGTGACCGTTCATCCAAACGTAAACACAGCTGTCCTTACCTTCAAAATGGAGCTCATACCGCTTGTCCGATCCTACGGAGATATCAAAATCCTTGATGTAAGCGGCACAAGGAATCCTTTCGGGAACGTGGGGGGGATCCATTACAAAGGGGTAGGGGGAGGAAATATATTGGGCGTAGTCCTCGCCGTGTGTCTGCCAGCATTCGGGAACGGAGACCGTCTTGAAGCCATCAAGCTCCGCATCGTCGGCAAAGAAGTCGGCTACCTCGTATTGGGAGTCATAGTGACGGAACAGCCAATCTCCGCAAAGCGTATGGAAAAAAGGCGATTCCTCGCGCACGTTGCGGCTTTTTTCCGCGCTTTCAAAGGGAATGAAATAGGCGTGATCGGGCAGCTCGCCAACGCGAAAGATCTGCGGATCCTTGTGATATCCTTTTTTCAAAATTTCGATCATAAAAGACCTCCTCTTGACAAAGTGAATTTGTTTTGCTATAATCTATTCTAATACGAAAAGTGAAATTTGTAAATAGCAAATTTCTCAAAAAATATAAAAATCCTGCACGGAGGTGAAAAGATGTATCTACTTGTAGAAAACAGTGAGGAGGCAAAGCGATGCTTGCCCGTGTATATGCTGACGGTGGGGGCTGATCACGTTCAAAAGCCGGTTCAGCGTACGCTTGGAATCCCGTTATATCAGATCTTTTTTGTGGATCGCGGAAGCATCCGCTTCACCGTAAACGGTGAGGAGGTGATTTTGGGAGAATCGACTGTACTGTTTATGCAAAAGGGACTCCCCGTATCCTACGAGCGCGTGAGTGAGGAGAGTCGTACGGGATGGGTCGCCTTTGACGGTGAGGGGATCGAAGGGATCCTTTCCTATTTCCGCGCCGCGCCCTTTTCCTATCAAAATGATTCCTCTGTAAAGGAGCTTCGCCGTGCGTGTATCAGAGCGGTAGAGAAAAAAGCGTCCTCGGAGGCGTTGTCGGCGTTGGTTTACGAGCTGATGCTTGCCTATTTCCGCGCGCTGAATCAAACCGAGGAAAGCGCACCGCTTGCCGCCGCCAAGGCTTTTATGGAAACGCACTTTGCCACCGATCCGTCGATTGCCCAGGTGGCGGATGCGGCGGGGATTTCCGAATCCCTTTTGTATCGCCTGTTTCGAAGAGAAGGGAACACTCCCGTGGGATATCTGCGAGGTGTGCGAATGCAAAACGCCAAGCGAATGCTGCTGGAGTCTCCCCAAACGTCTGTGGCAGAGATTGCTCTTGCCTGCGGATTTTCCAATGCCGCCTATTTTTGCAAGGTGTTTCACGCCGCCGAGGGGGTTACGCCCAAAAAGTATCGGGATATTTATTTGTCCTGATTCTGTATTTTTTGATTTTCTATTGACATCTTTGCATTTTCGTGATATAATTCGATTGCGACGTGAAAAAAACCAAATTCATCTTATCGCGGAAAGGAATTCTTATGAAAAACACGTTTCGTTTGGTATCCTTGCTTTTGGCATTGATTGTTTGTTGCTCGGCGTTTTTTGCTTGCTCCAATTCCGGCGAAAAAACACAACCGACCCAAGAAGCCGAAGCCGAGTCCAAAGAGCCCAAGGGATCCTATAAGCTTCTCTATCGCTCCAACAGGGACGGAACCTGCTATGTGTACGGAATTGAAGTTTCCGAGGACGCGGCAAATCTGACGCTGGTGATTCCCGAGGTTTCTCCCGACGGCGAGAAGGTGACGGGATACCATACCGACGCGCTTTCCTTTTCCAATATTCCTTTGTATATTCTGGAGGAGGATTTTATCAATCATATTCAAATCCCTCTGCAGCAGGCGGTTGAGAGAGGGGAACTATCGCAATTTTTATACGACAAGTTTATAGATGGCTTTTTCTTTGAAAAAAGCTTAGAAAATGAAAAGACAGACCTTGCCAAGAAGGCTTTGCTGCAGAACTATCCGATTACTGAGGTAGCCGATATTTATGAATTTTGTCCCGACCCGACCTACGAAGAAAAGATCTTTATATCCGAAATGCTTTCTCTCTATGCCGATTACGGCGCCGATCAGCGCTTTGAGGATGCCAAAAGGATGCTTCCTTTCTACGACCTGCCCGTAAACTCCGACGCCTTTGTTTCCATCAGTCTTCCCAATACCTTGGAAAGCATTGATTCCTACGCTTTTTATTCCTGTAACCCCGAGGCGGGGACTGTGCTTGATAATGTGCTCTATTTCGGAAACGAGAGCAATCCCTATTTGATGCTTTGCAAAACGCTCGATACAAGCATTACCTCTGTGGTTATGCCCTCGTCGGTTAAGTTTGTCGGCGGATCCGCCTTCTATAATTGCAAAAATCTGGAGAGCGTTTCGATTGCCGAAAGTGTGAAGGATTTGGGAATTTCCGCATTTGAAGGTTGTAATGCTCTTAAGAGTGTTGTAATTCCCGAGCGTGTGGCTATTTTGCGGAATTTCGCATTTAAGAACTGTACTTCTCTTGAGAGCATTGTCGTTCCGAGCAGTGTGAAGGTTTTGGAGGATTACGTGTTTGAAAATGCGGATAATCTTAAAAGCGTTGTCTTTTCCCAGTGGGTGCATTTCCTGGGCATCGGCGTTTTCTTTGACTGTGACAGCCTTTCGGAGGTTGTGATCCCCAAGAGCGTGATGACGATGGGAGAATCAATGTTTGCGCACTGTTCCAAACTGACCCATATTTACTATGAAGGAACGGCAGAGGAGTGGGAAAATATTAAGGTTGAGATTGTAAATGGAGATGAAAACGGTGAGCTTCCCCTTTACTATTATTCCGAAACCGCTCCAACCGAGGCAGGGAACTACTGGAGATACGTGGAGGGTATTCCCACGGTGTGGTGAATCCGGAAAAGAGCAAAATCCGATTGTAGCTACGATTCCAAAACAATTTTAGAACGGCGCTTGTCGCCGTTCTTTTTTTGCCTTTTTCGACACCTTTGATTTCCGAATCGTGAAAAAATTATAAATTTTCAAAAAGCTCTTGCAAAACGCGAGAAAATCTGTTATAATATAGCGTGCACAGCGTCAAACTGTGAAACGAGGCCATACCAGCCGGGGATTTAGCGGAGCCCTACACCTGAAATCCGCTACAGCAGGGGTGGATTCCTCTTTTGAGGGACGAGCTTTTGCGAATTGAGGCGTATTTGTTGTGTTGATGAATGGGTCTTGCGCAATTGGGAATTGTGAACCATGTCAGGTGGGGGACCAAGCAGCATTAAGCAGTGAACCCAATGTGCCGCGAGAGTGCCTGTTCTGAGCAGGAAATACGAAGATCGCGCGGGAGCGACTTTCGATTTTGAGGTGTATGGTCTTGTTTTGCAGTTCGGCGCTGTTTTTGCGTCGAACTTTTTCTTTTTCGGAGGTTTTTATCATGAAGATTGGCGTCAGCTCTTACAGCTTTTCCAAATACATGAAGCAAACGGGATGTGACCTGAAGGAGGTCTGCTGTCTTGCCAAGGGCATCGGCTTTGATGCCATCGAATTCACCGATCTTAAGGTAGAGGATCCCATCGCGCTTGCGGGGGAGCTCCGCGCACTGTGCGCCGAGATTGGATTGGAGATTTCCGCCTATGCCGTTGGCATGAATCTGCTCAAGGGCGACGGCGAGGAGAACGTGAAAAAGCTGTTTTCCTGCGTGGACGTTGCTAAGGCTCTTGGCGCGCCCGTGATGCGTCACGATATCTGTTCGTCTCTGCCCGAGGGCATGACGTGGGAGGAAGCCATTCCCGTCATGGCACCCATGATCCGCCGTGTCACCGAGTACGCCGCAGAGAAGGGCATCCGCACCTGCTCCGAGAATCACGGATTTATCTTCCAGGATTCCCTGCGCGTGGAAAAAGTGATCAACGCCGTGGATCACGAGAACTACCGCTGGCTGCTTGATATTGGCAACTTCCTGTGCGCCGACGAAAATCCCACCGATGCCATCGAGCGCGCGCTTCCTTATACCGTTCACGTTCACGTCAAGGATTTTCTGTACCGTAAGACCGAGGGGCTGGAGGTTCTTCCCGACGGCTTTTTCAAAACGCGGAACGGCAATCTGCTCCGCGGAACGATCCTGGGACACGGCGACGTTCCCGTGGCGGCGTGCGTGAAGAGAATCCGCGAATACGGCTACGACGGCACCGTCTCCCTGGAATTTGAAGGCGCCGAGGAGAACCTGAAGGCGGTTCGTTTGGGATATGAATATTTGAGAAAGTTGACGAAATAAAAAAGCAACCGATCACTCCTACGAATAAAAATCGGCAGAGAAAGCAATCTCTGCCGATTTTTTGTATCATGCTTTTGTACTATGTAATTTGTTTTACAGAACCGACGCTAAAATAATGCCTAATACAAAAACACCGATGCCAACAACGGTGGGGAACAAAATTCCAAACTTAAATTCGGGCTTCCAATTCAGCTTTTTGCAGTTGGCGTTAAATTTCAGGCAATACGCAACGTATCGAATGGGGGTGAGTACCACACCTACGAAAATGGTCAGGAACAGCTGGATAACCATCAAACCTAACTTTCCGCCCAAATCAACGTCATAGGTTTTGTGTCCGTCTGCGTAGGTAGTTTCGATCACATAATCGTAATTGAAAATGTTTTTAAATCCGTGGCGGCGAACCGAAATAACAGACGGAACCGAAATGACGAGAGCACCTAAAATTGCAAGGAGAGGTGTGATTTTTAATCCTACGGTGATAAGAAGCCAACCAATGCAGCAGAAAATAATGATCTTCCAAATTTCCTTGAGACCGTGACTCATTTTTTTCAGCGCGTCATTTTCCGGGGCGTTTAATTCATTTGTGTTCAGTTGTTCGTTCATACATATTCTCCTTTTTGGAATTGTATTACAAAGATATTATCTTTGCATATTATATTGTACTATATAATTTGCTTTTTGTCAATAGTATAATGTAACTATTATGGTAAAAATATCATTAAGAGGTGATTGATAATGAATAATGAAAAGCTCAAGATTAAAAAACGAGGAGAAGACGGTAATAAAATTATTTCTGTAAGAATCAAAGAGGATATTTTATACGAGTTGGACAGAATATCAAAGGAAAGTAATTATTCGAGAAACGAATTGATCAATCTCCTTTTAAAATACGGAATTGAAAATTTAGAGATCGTACAGTAAAAAGATCGTTTTGCAGCATAAAAATTGGGAAGGTTACGTAGAATTGAAACAAAAAACCAAGATCAATCAACCGATCTTGGCTTTTGTTTTTAATGGCGTTATTTGACGTTATACCGAACTGATCTAAAAATCAAGAGCGGTTAAAATCGTGAGCTTTTTCAATTTGCGGAGATCTTGAACGTATTTCTTGCTGTGTTACGAAATCTCCCTCCAAACCCTTGACATTGTCCCTCAAAAGATGTATAATAATATATATGTGTCTTTTTTAGAAGAAAGAGAGGGCTTTGTATGCACCAAGCGTTATACAGAAAATGGCGTCCGCAGACCTTTGACGACGTTTGCGGTCAGGAGCATATTACGTCGATCCTTCGGTACGAAGCCGAGAATCGGGCGTTCAGCCACGCCTATCTCTTTTGCGGCTCTCGCGGAACGGGTAAGACCACCTGTGCCAAGATCCTTTCCAAGGTGGTTAACTGCGAAAGCCCTGTGAACGGAAACCCCTGCGGCAAATGCGCCGCCTGTATGGCAATCGACAGCGGAGCGGCTACCGACGTGCTGGAAATGGACGCCGCATCCAACAACGGCGTGGATAATATTCGTGACATTCGTGACGAGGTGATCTATCCTCCCACGGCTCTGCGCTATCGCGTGTATATCATCGACGAGGTGCATATGCTTTCCATCAGCGCATTCAATGCGCTCTTGAAGACCTTGGAGGAGCCTCCGGAGCACGTCATCTTTATTCTGGCGACCACCGAGCTTCACAAGCTTCCGTCCACCATCATTTCCCGTTGTCAGCGTTTCGATTTCCGCCGCATTACCACCGAGTCTCTCATGGCACGCCTGCGGTTCATTGCGGCAGAGGAGTCTATCAAGCTGGATGAGGATGCTTCGCGAATGCTTGCCAAGCTGGCGCAGGGCGGTATGCGTGACGCCATCAGCCTCCTGGAGCTTTGCGCGGGCGGCGGCAGAGACGTAACCCTTGACGTGGTAGAGGATGCCATTGGACTGACCGGCAGAGATTCCATGCTCAAAACCGTTTTGGCGGTTGCCGATAAAAATTATGATCTGCTCTTTTCTCAGATCGACGAGGTGGTGCGCTCCTCCAAGGACATTGCCGTATTCTGGCAGGATCTTATTGCGGTCTATCGCGATATGCTGGTGGTCAAGACCACGCAAAACGCCGCGTCCTATCTCGATCTGACCGATTACGAAAGCAAGCAGCTGCACGACGTGGCTTCCCGTTTCCGCAAGGAGACACTGCTTTATCATTGCAATCTTTTGGAGGATGCCTTCTTCGCGATGCAAAAGGCAAACGCCGTCAAGCGTATCGTTGCCGAAATGGCTCTGGTGCGGATGTGTGACGAGGCGTTGGATTCTTCAAGCGAAGCCTTGCTCAGCCGTATTGCCCAGCTGGAGGAAAAAATGATCACGGGCAGCTTTGTGGCGCCCCGATGTGCGGAGGTCCAAGAAACACCTGCAAAGGTTGCCGAGGAAAAGCACGTGGAAATCCCCCCAAAAAAGACCGAAGCTCCTGCCCCCGTGGCACCTTCCTTTGCGGTACCTGCTCAAAAAGCAGGGGAGAGCGGTGAGAAGCGGATCTTAAAGCCTATGCGCAACTGGATGGAGGCGGTGGAAAAGATCTGCCGCAGTGATCCCATGAGCGCGGGCTTTGTGAAGAATGCCAAGGCGTTCACCATGGAGAACGGAAGCGTCGTGGTGCGCTTTCCCGATTCCTTTTCCTTTTCCATGATGGAAAAGGACGAGGCGCGTGACCGTCTTCGCATGGCACTTTCCACGGTGCTTCGCCGTGAGGTGGGAGACAGGATGCTGATCATGGAGATTGCCGGCGAGAAGAAAAATTCGTCGGTCATCGATGAAATTCTTGAGGCATCCGATGAGGATTGAAATTCAAAAACATTACCATATATAAATAGGAGGACTTGAAACATGAAAGCGAATATTCCAAAGGGTATGGGCGGCGGCCCCCAAAATATGCAGGCAATGCTCCGTCAGGCACAGAAGATGCAGGAGGACATGGCGGCAAAGCAGGAGGAGCTGAACGCTCGTGAATACGATATTTCCGCAGGCGGCGGCGTGGTAACGGTAAAGATCAACGGTCAGCGTGAGATCCTTGCCATTGATCTTCAGCCCGAGATTGTAGATCCCGACGATATCGAGACCCTGTCCGACATTCTGGTTGCCGCAGTGAACGAGGCGATCAAGCGCGTGGACGATACCAACAATGCCGAGCTGAATAAGATCACCGGACCTATGAATCTGCCCGGTTTCTTCTGATCATGGCGGAATACATTGAATCCCTCTCGCGCTTGGCGGAAAAGTTTGCCTCGCTGGAAGGCGTGGGCAAAAAGACTGCCTTTCGCATGGCGTTTTCGGTGCTGGATATGGATATGGAAGAGGCAAAGGCGTTTGCTTCGGCAATTCTTGATGCCAAGGAGAAGATCCATCTTTGTCCCATCTGTCAAAATCTCACCGACCGTGAGATCTGCCCCATCTGCGCCGATCCCAACCGTGACAAATCTCTCATTTGCGTGGTGACCGATGCCAGAGCCGTTCTGTCTATGGAGAAGGTGCGGGAATACCGCGGCGTGTATCACGTTCTGCACGGTCTGATCTCGCCCATGAACGGAGTGACGCCCGACCAGCTCAAGATCAAGGAGCTGCTTGCCCGCGTAGGCGAGGGCGACGTGAACGAGGTCATTGTTGCCACCAATCCCACTGTGGAGGGCGAGGCAACAGCGATGTATCTTTCCAGACTGTTAAAGCCCTTGGCGATTCCCGTCACCCGTCTTGCCTACGGCGTTCCCGTGGGCGGCGATCTGGAATACGCCGACGAGATCACACTCTTCCGCGCCCTGGAGGGCAGAAGGGAAGTATAAAAGAAAAAGACGATCTTCATTGGAGATCGTCTTTTTTATATCCATATTCGCAAAAACTCGCGGTGAAAGTTTTGATAAAACTTTTTCAAAAGTTTTTCGTGCGCCGGCGGCGAAACGCCGGTCGTCGCCCGCAGGCGACGAAATTCCCTAATCGGCGTTTTCTTTTTGATAACTTTTTCTTTTGCGCCTACGGTGTCAAAAGAAAAAGTGGCTAAGGAGTTTACACAATCCAAGGCTTTCTTATTGATTCTCCCCTAATTTCTCATTGATTTTTTTCAAAGCTCGCTTTTCCATATAATCCGAGATGAAATAGAGCGGGATCTGAATCGCCAAATATAGGAGAAGAACTCGCAGAAACAAAAGTCCGGTCACTTTCGGCGACGAATTGGTGCTCAGCCCAAGTACTCTCAGGCAAGCAACGACTCCCAATGCACCGAGACCGAGTAAAATCGAACGCCTGAACCAGATCTGTCGGTAACTTAATTGCTTGCCCGGAAATAATCCGATCGATAAAAGACTCATAAGAATGACGAACGTTACCATGACGTACAATACCTTGGTCGTAAACATTTGCGGTAGAAAGGCGTTGTATACCATCCAAACAAGACAAGCCAATCCCACGTTGCGAAGCGTGTATTCATAAATTTTCTTCCACATCACTCACACCCCCAATTTCTTTTTGATATCAGGCACAAAGCTGCGCGAGACCATAATCTTTTCATTACTTAATAAGGTGGCGATCAATCGGCTGTTTTCGTCGGGACGAATGCTTTTGATCTTCTTCAAATTGACGATCGCCGATTTGGATACTCTCGCAAACGAGGTGTTCTGCAATTTTTCTTCTATTTGATATAATTTAAGGCTCGCTTCAAAGGTTTTCTCCTTGGTGTAAAAGAAAATCTTGTTTTCCATCGCTTCAAAGTAGTATATATCTTTGAAAGGAAGAAAACAGATCTCTCCGTCGGCGCTCCCCGCAATGGTGTTGGCGGATAAGGCAATGCCCGAGAGGATCTCCTCCAACTCGCTCGTCAGCTCCTTGCAAACAACGATGATCTCGGGCTCCAAGGCATTTTGGTTTTCTTGAATCGTGATTTTCATAAGCCACCTCCTGTCTGGGCTTAGTATAGCAGTTTGACGTGAGGTTTTCAATAGCTTTTTGGTGAAATGCAAAAAAGAGACTGTGAAATGCAATTTACAAGAGCTTTTTAGAATGATCCCGACGGTGTTTTGTGTAATTTTTTATAATGTCGCATAAAATGTCGCTCAAAAGTTGTGAAATGCTACAAATCGACAAAAAATGCAAAAAAAGGTGTTGACAAATCAAGGGGTTAGTGGTATAATAATCAAGCTGTCCACGAGAGGACAGCCACCACAAACCGCTTTGAAAAAAAACCTTGCAAAAAGTTAAAAAAACTTTTGCAAAAGGTATTGACAAGCGGAAGAGAATGTGGTATAATACTGAGGTCGCCGCAAAAGCGGTGGCT
>SVSL01000043.1 GCA_015064315.1 Oscillospiraceae bacterium | reverse complement strand
CAGCTCGTTGCAGATCACGTCCAGCTTGCATTCTGTATAACGCGAGGCTGCGTATTTCATTTCCGAGGAATACTGCTTACCAAAGGAGCCCTTGGAGTCGATCAGCGGATGAAGCAGCGTGGCGTTCCCGCGGGTGAGGCGGACCAGAGTCTCGTAGATCGAGGCATCGCCGTGAGGATTGAGCTTCATGGTAGCGCCCACGATGTTTGCGCTTTTGGTTCGGCCACCTGTCAGAAGCCCCATTTTATACATGGTGTAAAGGAGCTTGCGGTGGGCTGGCTTGAGGCCGTCGATCTCGGGAATGGCACGGGAAACGATGACGCTCATAACGTAGGGCATATAGTTTTTCTCAATGGTTTCGGTAATGGGCTGATAAACGATGGGCGCGTAAACGATTTCTTTTGCTTCTTGTTTCTTCTTCTTCGCCATGTGTGAAAATGCCTTTCTGCGTTCTTTTTATGTTCACGTGAATCTTAATTCAAATAATTTCCTGTATGGTATGCGCCGCCGCGCGGATCATGCGGTTGTAAAGGGCAAGCCCCAGTCCCTCCATGGGGGGGAGATGGGCGTAGATGACGGTGGCGTCGGTGCCGTCTGCATCACGCAGGGCGTGGAAGAGGCGTTTGGCTTGCGCTTCCAAATTGCTTCTGTCTCCTACGGGAAGCAGATTTTTGGGGTCCAGAAGCGGAATTTCCTCGTTATAGCAGAGGATGGCGCAGTTTTTTTCTTTTTGTTCTGCCTGCAGGAAGGAGAGCACCCTGTGTTCTTCTCCTGTCAGTAAGATCAAGGGAGCTGTGGGGGCGTAATGTCGGTATTTCATGCCGGGGGAAAGAACTCTCTCGCCGTCGGCAAGCTGCTGCGTGACGGCAGATGCTACGGAGACATCTTTGCAGACCATGCAAAGAGCATCATAGGTAATGCCGCCGGGGCGCAGAAGCGTCAGAGAATCGCCGTCGATCTTGACGATGGTGGATTCCAGACCGATCTCGCAGTCGCCGCCGTCCAGGATCATATCCACACGTCCGTCCATATCCTGTGCCACGTGGGCGGCGCAGGTGGGGGAGGGCTTGCCCGAAAGGTTTGCAGAGGGAGCGGCGACAGGAACGCCGGCAAGCTCGATGAGGCGTCTTGCAACGGGATGGGCAGGACAGCGAACCGCAACGGTATCAAGTCCCCCTGTGGTGGAAAGTGGGATGCTTTCTTTTTTGGGTAGAATTACCGTCAGAGGGCCCGGCATAAACGCCTTTGCCAAACGATAGTATGTAGGATTGGTCACGGCGTAATGTTCGGCATCCTCGGGCTTTGCCACGTGAATGATGAGTGGATTGTCCGAGGGACGTCCCTTGGCGGCATAGATTTTTTTCGCCGCCTCCTGATTGGTTCCGTCACCGCCAAGCCCATAGACCGTTTCGGTGGGGAAGACCACAAGCCCTCCCGACTGTATGATCGAGGCGGCGCAAAGGAGGTCGGACTCTTGCCGATGGAGAGATTCAATTTTGATATGCTGTGTTTGCAATGCGGTCACCTCGATGAGTCGTTTTCCTAAAAAAATACGTAAGTGCTTGAGAAATATCGTTTTTCCATGTAGGGGCGACCATTGGTCGCCCGCCGTTAAAAAGCAATCACCCGAACAACTTGGTTTGGAGGAAGAGATAACATTTTAAGCGTTATTTTTCAGCTTCTCCGCCGTCTCAGCGGTTGCCAGAGCATCAATGATGCCGCCAATGTTTCCGTTGAGAATGCTGTCCAGCGTGTAAAGGGTCAAGCCGATGCGATGATCGGTCATGCGCCCCTGCGGATAATTGTAGGTGCGGATGCGCTCGCTTCGGTCACCCGTGCCAACCTGTGCGCGGCGATCCGAGGCGATCTGCTCGTCCTGTTCTCTCTGCTTCTGATCATAGAGAATGGCACGGAGCATCTTGAGCGCCTTATCCTTGTTCTTGAATTGGCTTCGCTCCTCCTGGCATTCCACCACAATACCCGTGGGCTTGTGGGTCAATCGCACCGCGGATTCGGTCTTGTTGATGTGCTGACCGCCCGCGCCGCTGGATTTGCAGGATTCAAAGATGAGATCGGCGGGATTGATCTCCACCGAGACCTCCTCCACCTCGGGAAGCACCGCCACGGTTGCCGTGGAGGTTTGAATACGTCCCTGGGATTCGGTGGTGGGAACGCGCTGAACGCGATGCACGCCGCTCTCAAACTTCAAACGCGAATAAGCCCCCTCGCCCTCAATCATAAAGGCAAGCTGGCGGTAGCCGCCAAGCTCGGTGGGGGTGGCGCTCATCATGGACGTTCGGTAGCCCACGCTGTCGGCATACATGGTATACATACGGTAAAGAACCGCCGCAAAGAGTGCCGCTTCCTCGCCTCCTGCACCCGCACGAATCTCCACGATTACGTTCTTGTCATCGTTGGGGTCCTTGGGCAGAAGCATAACGGTCAATTCCCCAAGCAGCTTCTCGCTTTGTTCCTTGGCATCGCGAAGCTCCTCGTTTGCCAGCGCGCGCAGCTCGGCGTCACCCGATTCCTCAAGCAAGAGGAGGGCATCCGTTACGGTTTTCTCGGCGCGCTGATATTCCCGATATTTTTCGATGATCGGGGTCAGATTTTTATATTCCTTGGCGATCTCGGCGCATTTTGCGGGATCGGATGCCACGGCGGGATCCGAGAGAGATACCTCCAGGTGGAGGTATTTCTCTTCGGCTTGTTTCAGCTTGTTGAGCATGGAAGAATATTACTCAAAGAGGTAGAACGCGTAGAACGCGCGGTAAGCCTCGTACAGGTCAACCTTTGCGATCAGCTCGTAGGGAGCGTGCATGGAGAGCACGCCAACGCCGAGATCCACGGTGTCGATGTTGTGGTTGGCAAGGAATTTTGCAACGGTTCCGCCTCCGCCCACGTCGGTCTTGCCCAGCTCACAGGTCTGCCATACCACGCCTGCCTCGTTCAGGCATCTGCGCACCCAGCCAACCAGCTCGGCGGAAGCATCCGAGGTGCCTCCCTTACCGCGGGAGCCGGTGAACTTGCACATGCTGACACCGCAACCGATGAGAGAGGAATTGCGATGCTCGTAAACGTCTGCGAACGCAGGATCGAAGGTTGCGGTCACGTCGCTGGAAAGGCACTTGGAGTTGGCGCGAACCGTGGGCTCGTTGCCGCCAAGAGCCTTGGTGATCTCACCAATGAGGTCAAGGATCAGACGGCTCTGCATACCGCTGACACCGTCACTGCCGGTTTCCTCCTTGTCCACCAGAATGCACATGGTGGTGTGTACGGAGTCGTCGGCATTGATCAGCGCGGTGATGGAGGGATATGCGCAGCAGCGGTCATCGTGACCGTAGCCGCCGATCATAGAGCGATCAAGTCCAACGTCACGTGCCTTGGCGGCGGGAACGATGGAAAGCTCTGCCGAGAGCAGATCCTCCTCGACAATGCCGTAGTTTTCATAGAGATAATTCAGAACGCCCATCTTAACGGCATCCTTCTCCTCGCCGTCAACGGGGCGGCTTCCCACCAGAATATTCAGCTTTTCTGCCTGGAATGCCTTGCTCACGGGCTTTTCGTTCTCAGCGGCGGCAAGGTGGGGGAGAAGGTCGGTGATATACATTACGGGATCGGAGTCCTTCTCACCGATCACAACGGTCACAACCTCACCGTTCTGCTTGACCACAACGCCGTGGAGTGCCAGGGGCGTTGCCAGCCATTGATATTTGCGGATGCCGCCGTAGTAGTGGGTCTTGAGGTAGCACATACCGCTCTCCTCGTATACGGGAACCTGCTTCAGATCCAATCTGGGGGAATCCAGATGTGCCGCGGTAATGCGGATACCGTTGTTGATGGATTCGGAGCCTACGCGGAAGAGATAGATACCCTTGCCGCGGTTGTTGTAGTAGCGCTTGTCGCCTGCCTTCAGCGCGTCACCGAAGTGATAGGGAAGGAAGCCTGCTTCTTCTGCCATCCGAACGCATTCGGTCACTGCCTCGCGCTCGGTTTTAGCGGCATCCAGAAATCTGGTATAGCCCTTGGCGTAGTCGTACGCCGCGTTTACCACGTCAGCGCCCGCCTTTTCATAAACTGTTTTCTTTTCGTAGATGAGTTCTTTCTTTTCAGACATTTTTCTGTTCTCCTTATTCGTAGTACAGCTCGCTGTAGATGCGAACCGATTTGTTCATTCGCTTTACGTAGCTTTGGGTTTCGCTTTGGGAAAGGATCTCTTCGGGAATGGTTTCCCAAAGGGAAGTGGGCTCAAGTCTTGCGTGATAGGCGGCAAAGACCGCGTCCCATACGCCGTAGCGCTGGTAGAGATAGGAAAGATAAGCCGCCCCTATGCGCAGGTTTGTTTCGGGATCGTACAGAATGCCTGCATCCAAGGGGTCTTCCGCAAGGATTTCACGGCAGATCAACTCGTACAGCTCGGGGGAAATCTGCATCAGCCCGATGGCACCGTCTTCACCCGCCAAATTGCTGGAAAAGTCACTCTGCTCCTTAACGGTTGCCCAAAGCACCGTCTCGGGAACGCCGAATTCATCGGCATAACGCTCCACCGATGCCGAAAGCGAGTTGGGCATAGGATGATTTTTTTTATCAATGGCGGTTGCCACGGCGTCAAAGGCGACTCCAAAGCAGATGGAAAGGAGCAGGATCGCTCCCAGAATCAAGAGATGTCTTGACGTCAGCTTCACGGGGCAAGCACCCCCGTTTCCAAAAGGATTCTATCGATCTGCGGTCGAAGCAGATCAATGCTTCCGTTGTTTTCCAGAACGTAATTGGAATGTGCTCTGAAAAACTCATCGCTTTTTTGTGCCTCGATGCGGCGAAGCGCCGCTTCAGCATCAATGCCGTCCCGTGCCATGATGCGCTCCAGACGAGTTCGTTTGTCGGCAAGCACCGAGAGGATGACGTTGCAATCCTTATCCGCCTCGGCTTCAAAGAGCTGAGGGGCATCGATGACGGCGGCGGGGATATTCTGCTCGCGTAACGCTTTCAGTTGCATTCGGATCTCTTTCATGACAAAGCCGTGGGCGATTCTGTTCAGATCTTGCAGTGCTTCGGGATCCGAAAAAACGATTTCTCCCAACGCGCGCCGATTCAGTTCACCGCTTGGCAGAAGTATTCCGTTGCCAAATCGCTCCTTCAATGCGTCGAGGCAGGGGGAGGGGGGAATGAGCAATCCGTGATAAACCGCATCGGCGTCAATGACGGGGATCCGATGCTCGGATAGGATCGCGCCTACCGCGCCCTTTCCCGCACCGCTGGGACCGGTTAATCCAATGACCAGCATACCGTCACCTCACTTTACCGTCAGACGAACGCCCTTTTGGGTGTCGGACGCATAGGCGGTTTCCATAACGGCTTGCACGTAGGCACCGTCCTCAAGGGAGGGGTAGAAGGGATTTTTTTCACAAACCGCCGAAAGATAGGCGTGCATACTTGCAAGATGTCCGTAGAGCCATCCTGCGGGCGCCTTGGGAGAGGGAAAGATCATATCGGGATAACGTCCCACGCACTCCAGCTTGGTGAAGCCACGCTCACCGCAGATGGGGGAGGCGGGAAGGGTTGCATCGTAGAAGTAGAGCCAGTTGGGCTCCATCAGAGAAAAGCGCAGCGCCCCCTTTTCACCGTAGATCTCAAAGGAAAGCTCGTCGTTGGTTCCCACCTGCAATTTTCCAACCTGCATGGTTCCCATGGCACCGTCCTCGGTGATCGCCGTCATGTAAAAGGCTTCGTCGGCGTTGGTTTCCCAAGCACCTCCGTCAAGCCCAAGACGGGTGGGGTAAGCGATCTGAGACATTCCGCTGATCTCCCGGATCCTTCCGCAAAGGAAGCTCATCAGATCAATGACGTGAGAGCCGAGATCAAAAAGCACGCCGCCGCCGCAAACACGCTTGTCCTGCTTCCAGCCGGCAGGACGGTTGGGATCTGCCGCACTGTTGTGCAGATAGGAGCCCTGAAAGCTCAGAATCCTTCCAAGTCGCCCTTCCTCAACCAGCTGCTTGGCGCGAAGAATGGGGGCGAGCCAACGGTTGTTAAAGACCATGCCCGTGATCTGCCCGTCTCTCTTGGGCAGAGCGGCGATCTCCTCTGCTTGTGCCGAGGAAATGCAAAGCGGCTTTTCGCAAAGCACGTGCTTGCCTGCCGCAAGGGCTTTTTTCAGCGTTTCAAAATGATAGATATTCGGGGTACAGATATCGATGACGTCGATGGTGGGATCGTTGATCAGCTCGTCCTCGCTTGCTACGGCAAGAGGAATTTGAAATTCCTCCGCCACACGGCGGGATTTTTCAAGCGACGTGGTGCAAATGCCTGCCGTAATTGCTTCAAAGGGAAGCGCACCGTAAAAGAAGGGAAGATTCCGTACCGCCCAGGTGTGGGTTCTTCCCATGGCGCCAAAGCCCAAAAGCCCAATGCGGATCTGCTTTTTCTGCGTTGTGTTCATCACGTTACTCCCTTCTGTGCGACGTTCTTTCTCTGTCGGAAACATATATTCATTATATTATACCCTATTTTTTTCTTTTTTGCAAGAGGGAAGAGACATTTTTTGCGCGATTCGTATTGCAATTTTCATAAAAAAAGAGTATAATAGTAACAGATTACAAAAAAGAGGAGGCAGTATGGAGCTTTTTTTGACGGAACTGACGCGCCACGGCATTGCATGGCAAGAGCACTGCCTTCTGTCCGAGCATAGCAGCTTTCGCATCGGCGGCGCGGCAAGATGCGCGGTATTTCCGCGTATGCCCTATGAATTGATGATTGCCGTACGCCTTGCGCAGGATGCCGCCTTGCCTTATTTTGTTGTGGGCGCGGGATGCAATACACTGTTTGACGACCGTGGCTTTGACGGCGTGGTCATTTTTACCAAACGGATGAAGCGCATCGTCAAAAACGGAAATTTTTGGGAGGTCGATGCAGGCGTTCTGCTCTCCACCTTGGCACAGGAGGCGTTGAAGGATTCTCTTACCGGCTTGGAGTTTGCCCACGGTATCCCGGGAACCCTTGGCGGCGCGGTCTTTATGAACGCAGGCGCGTTTGGCGGTGAAGTCAAGGACGTATGCATCGAAAGTCGCTATTATAACGTTCAAACCCTTGAATTTGGCAAGCTGAGCGGAGCGACACAGGGCTTTGCTTACCGCAAGAGCTTTTACACGGATCACCCCGAGTGTCTGATCATGGGGGCAACGCTTTCCCTTCAGCCGGGGGATTCCGCCGAGATCGCGGAACGGATGCAGGAATACAAACGCCGCCGTTCCTCCTCTCAGCCCTTGGAATATCCCAGCGCGGGAAGCGTGTTCAAGCGTCCTGCGGGAGACTTCGCGGCGCGCTTGATCGACGTTTGCGGGCTGAAGGGCTTGCGTGTGGGAGGCGCGGAGGTCTCCGAGAAGCACGCGGGCTTTATCGTCAACCGAGGCGGCGCAACGTCGGAGGACGTCAAACGCTTGATCGAGATCATCCGCGAGCGCGTGCTGAAGGAAACAGGCGTGCTTTTGGAATGCGAGATCAGATTTTTGGAGTATTAACGCTTACAGAAAGGAGCTTTATCATGTCTTTTGCAGATGAGGTGCGCGAGGAGTTGGCTCAGATCACGGTTAAAAAGCCTTGCTGTCGCCGTTCTCTTACCCTTGGACTGCTGTGGAACGCCGAGATCGACGCGCATAAGCAGGCGCGTATCGTTTATAAGCAAGAGGTAACGGCGAATCTGTCTGCGCAGATGATCCGCGCCTCCTATGGAAAGGCTCCCGAGGAAAACACGTTTGGAAAATGCGGTCATCGCTTTTGGGAGCTTTGCTTTTCCGCACCTTCCTTTTATAAGCTTTACAAGCAGCTTGAGAGCGGCTCCGCCACGCTTGCGGAGCACGTGGAGCCTTCCTGTGAGGGATGCCGTTCCGCTTTTTTGCGTGGCATTTTCTTGGCATCGGGAACGGTAAACGATCCCCACAAGAATTTTCATTTGGAGATGCTTCAGCCCCCGTCTCGTGTGGAACAGACAGAGGAATTTCTCACTGAATGCGGCTACCCGCCCAAGCGGATCAACCGTCCCAAGGGGATCGGTCTTTACTACAAGGATAGCTCCGCCGTGGAGGATCTGCTGGCACTCATGGGAGCACAGCACACCATTTTTGAGGTGATCAACAGTCGCATTGAGCGTGAGATCCGTAACAACGAGAACCGCGCCACCAACTGCGTGGCAAAAAATATTGAAAAGACGATTTATGCCGCCACGCGGCACATGGAAGCCATCAATAAGCTGATGGAGCACGGCAAGCTGGAAAATCTGTCCGAGGGTGTGAAAAGCACCGCCATGCTCCGTTATCGCAATCCCGACGCAACGCTGGACGAGCTGGCGCGAATGCACGAGCCCACCATTTCCAAGTCGGGACTGAACCATCGATTGCAAAAAATACTGGATGCCGCAGAGGAACTCTGAAGAAAGGAGCCGCCATGAACCGATTCGTTCACTTACATCTGCATAGCGAATACAGTCTGCTTGACGGCGCCTGCCGTATAAAGGATATTCCCGCACGCGTCAAGGAATGCGGACAGGATGCCGTTGCCATTACCGATCACGGTGTGATGTACGGCGTGGTTGCCTTCTGGGAGGCGTGCCAAAAGGAGGGAATCAAGCCCATTATCGGATGCGAGGTCTACGTGGCACCCGATTCCCGATTTGACAAGAGTCTCGGGGCTGACGGATACGCCGATCATCTGGTTCTGCTTTGCGAAAATATGATGGGCTACCGCAACCTTATGGAGATGGTCTCGCTTTCCTTCACCGAGGGCTTTTACAACAAGCCGAGAGTGGACGAGGAGCTTCTGCGCAAGCATTCCGAGGGACTCATCGCCCTTTCCGCCTGCCTTGGAGGACGCATTCCGCGTCTTTTGACCAAGGGAGACGCCGAGGGGGCTCGTGCCGTTGCGAGACGGTACGCCGAGATCTTTGGAACGGATCACTTTTACATTGAGCTTCAGGATCACGGTATGACCGAGCAAAAGGATATCCTACCCATGCTCGTCAGCCTGGCAAGAGACCTGGATTTGCCCCTTGTGGCAACCAACGACTGCCACTATCTGCGCCGCAGAGATGCGCAGACCCAAGCGGTTCTCATGTGTATTCAAACCAACACCACCGTGGATGCGGGACGTCCTGCCGCCTTTGCCACCGATGAGCTCTATCTCAAGGATGCAAACGAGATGGAAATGCTCTTCCGCGCCTATCCCGATGCCATCGAAAACACCCGTCGCATTGCCGACCGATGTGACGTAAGCTTTGATTTTTCCACCACGTATCTGCCAAAATTCAAGTGTCCCGGAGGAATTTCCTCGGTGGAGCATCTGCGAGCTTTGGCGTATGCAGGCTTGGAAAAGAAGATCATCAACGGTAGGATCGCCTTTGCAAAATACAGCAAAGAGGACTATCTTTCCCGTATGGAATACGAGCTGTCGGTCATTGATCAGATGGGCTACGCCGATTATTTTCTGATCGTGCAGGACTACGTAAATTATGCAAAATCCAAGGATATTCCCGTCGGTCCCGGACGTGGATCGGGTGCAGGAAGCCTTGTTGCCTTCGCCCTTTCCATCACCGAGGTCGATCCCATGGTATTCGACCTGCTCTTTGAGCGCTTCCTCAATCCCGAGCGCGTGAGTATGCCCGACTTTGATATCGATTTCTGCTACAATCGCCGCGACGAGGTCATTTCCTACGTGGAGGAAAAATACGGCAGAGATCACGTGTCGCAGATCGTTACCTTCGGTACCCTTGCGGCGCGCGCCGCCATCCGTGACGTGGGAAGAGCTCTTGGAATGTCCTATCAGGACGTGGACGTGGTGGCAAGAGCCGTTCCGCAGGAGCTGAATATTACCATTTCCATGGCACTCAAAATGCCGGATCTGAAGAATCAGTACGAAAATTCTCCCGCCGTCAAGCGTTTGGTGGACACTGCCATGGCACTGGAGGGAATGCCCCGAAACATTTCGATCCATGCCGCCGGCGTAGTCATTACCGATCGCCCCATCTCCTCTTACGTTCCTCTTTCCGTCAGCAACGGAACCGTGGTAACCCAGTTCGATATGGATACCGTGGCAAAGCTGGGGCTTCTCAAATTCGACTTTCTTGCCCTGCGATATCTTACCATCATTCACGATGCCGAAAAGCTGATCAAGGATCAGAATCCCTCCTTTGAGATGGAAAAGATTCCCCTTGATGATGCCGATACCTTCCGCTTGATCTCCTCCGGAAAGACCTCCGGCGTGTTCCAGCTGGAGTCGGGCGGTATGCGGCAGATGCTCTCGGGGCTTTGTCCCGAAAGGCTGGACGATATCATTGCCGCCATTGCGCTGTACCGTCCGGGCCCCATGGATTCGATTCCCACCTTTATCGAATGCCGTCATCATCCCGAGAGGGTGACCTATGCCACACCGCTTCTGGAGCCGATTCTGCACTCCACCTACGGATGCGTGGTTTATCAGGAGCAGGTCATGAATATCTTCCGACAAATTGCGGGCTATACCTTCGGTCACGCCGATATCGTACGCCGTGCCATGTCCAAAAAGAAGGCTGCGGTGTTGCTTTCCGAGCGCGATGCCTTCGTTTCGGGTGCCAAGGAGCGTGGCGTGGAGCAGGCGGTTGCAGAGCGCCTTTTTGAGGATATGGAAAGCTTTGCCAACTATGCCTTCAACAAATCCCACGCGGCGGCGTACGCCGTGATCTCCTATCGCTCGGCATACCTCAAATGCCATTATCCGCAGGCGTATTTCTCGGCGCTTCTCACCAGTGTGCTGGGAAATCAGACCAAGATCGCCGAATATATCGATGAGGCATCCTCCCGCGGCATCCGCGTGCTTCCTCCCGATATCAACGAGAGCCGTATCCATTTCTCGGTTTCGGGAAAGGATATCCGATTCGGTCTTCTGGCGCTCAAGAATGTGGGGCGTCAGTTCCTTGAAAAAATACTGGAGGAGCGCAGACACGGAGCCTTTACAAGCTTCGAGGATTTCGTTAACCGTATGCCCTCCAAGGAATTGAACAAGCGCATGGTGGAGTCGCTCATCAAGGCGGGCACCTTTGACCGCTTGGACGTATATCGCAGCCGTCTTTTGGCGGTTTATGAAAGACTCCTTGAGCAGGTGGCGGAAAAGGGAAGAAACAATCTGGACGGACAGCTGGATATTTTCTCCATGCTGGGAGCGGCAGAAGCCCCCATTGCCACCGCTATGGAATATCCCGACATTCCCGAGCTTGGCGTGCGCGAAAAGCTGCTTTTGGAAAAGGATGCCGCAGGAATGTATTTTTCGGGCAATATGCTGGATGAATACAGCAAGCATCTGGAGGTGTTGCACGCTGAATCGATTGCCGATTACGTTGGCGAGGATGCCGATCCGGCCGACAAGGCGCGTGTCAGCTTTGCGGGAATGATCACCTCGGTGACCACCAAAACCACCAAAAACGGGGAGCGTATGGCGTTTTTTACCCTGGAGGACCGCTTTGCTGAGATCGAATGTCTTGCCTTTGCGCGCAAGTATGCCGAGGCTTCGTATCTGATCCAACCCGATACGGGCGTATTCGTCAGCGGCAATCTTTCTCTGCGCGAGGATGAAGCCCCCAAGCTTTTGATCAACAATATTGAGGAATTGATCGAGAATAAACGCTTCAAGGAGAGCAATATCAAGCCTGTTGTCCCCGAAAAGAAGCCCGTGAAGGAGAAAAAGCCGATTGCTCCCAAGCAGGAAGCGCCCAAGGACGCGCCGCGCCGCCTCTTCCTGAGAGTACCCTCGCAGAGCGATACGCGCTATTTCAAGGCGCTCAACCTGTGTGAGCTTTTTGAAGGCGATTTTCCCGTGTTCTTCTATTTTGCCGATGAAAAGCGCTACGAGCGAGATCCCTTGGGGGTTGCCGTGAGCGACTACGTTCAGCGTCAGCTCCGCGACCTTCTGGGCGAGGAAAACGTGATTTTGAAATGAAAGGATGCCCGCTATGATCCGTGACGTTTTTTTGGACGTGGATGACACCATCCTCGATTTTGGACGAGCCGAACGAGAGGCACTTGCTTCCGCACTCTCGCAAATGGGAGTCGGGGTCACCGATGCGCGTATTCAAAAATATCACGAGGTGAATCTTGCCCATTGGCAGATGCTGGAGCGGGGAGAGATCACCCGTGAGCGGCTTTTGGTGCGCCGCTTTGAAAAGTTTTTTGAGTCGGTAGGCGTTTTTGCCAATGCCGAAAAGACCCAGCGCGTATACGAATACGAGCTGGGACGTCGCAGCTATTTTCTGGAGGGCGCCGAGGCGCTCTTGGAGACGTTGAGAACAGAAGGATACCGGATTTTTCTCGCCTCCAACGGCACCACCGTGGTGCAGGCACCAAGAATCAAGGCGTCAGGCTTGGATCTCATCTGCCACGGCATCTTTTTGTCCGAGGAGATCGGATGCGACAAGCCGCAAAAGGAATTTTTTGATGCTTGCTTTGCAAGAATCGAGGATTTTTTCCCCGAGAACGCCATCATTTTGGGAGACAGTCTTTCCTCTGATATTCTGGGCGGCAAGAATGCGGGCATCAAGACCTGCTGGTTCAATCCCAAAAAGCTTCCTTTGACGGGGGGCGTGATCCCGGATTATGAGATCTCGGAGCTGTCGGAGTTTTTGGAGATTCTGAAGGCTTGAAGCGTCGATTTTTCACAGCGTGTCAGCAAAAAAGAGAAAACGTAACCAACGGTTGACAAATTTCCAAGAGTACTTGCTTGTTTGGAATCGAATTTTGTGGTATCATCAAGGTGTAAAAAACAAGAAAGGAGCAACCTATATGATCCTTGCGGATAAAATTATCACGTTGCGCAAAAAACAGGGCTGGTCTCAGGAGGAGCTTGCCGAAAAGCTGGAGGTATCCCGTCAATCGGTCTCCAAATGGGAGGGAGGGCTTTCGGTGCCCGACCTCAATAAGATCATCGCCATGAGCTCTTTGTTCGGCGTAAGCACCGATTTTTTGTTAAAGGATGAATTGGAGGAGATCACCCCCTCCGAAACGGCAGAGACCGACGATGCGCCTCCTCATTCGGTGAGCGCGGAGGAAGCCAACTCCTATATGGATCTGGTGGAGAAGATCGCGGGGAGAATGGCGTTTGCCGTTATGCTTTGCATCCTGTCTCCCGTTTGCCTCATTTTGCTGGCAGGTCTGCCCGATGAGGGATTTGACTTGGGGATCACTCCCAATGTTGCCGTCAGCATCGGTCTTTTGGTGCTTTTTGTTTTGGTGGGATGCGCCGTGGCGATCTTTGTTCCCAACGGGCTGGCGCTTTCAAAGTATTCCTATCTGGATCAGGAAAAAATCTCGCTTTCCTACGGTGTCAAGGGGATCGTGGAAAAGCGTCAGGAAGCTTATGCCAATCACTATCGCGTGATGATGACGGTTGGAATCCTCCTCTGTATTTTCAGTGCGCTTCCCCTGGTGATCCTTGGTGCTTTGGAATCCGAGGCGTGGATCTTGGTCGCTTGTACGGCGCTGATCCTGGCGATCTGTTCCGTCGGCGTTTCCTTGATGGTGCGTGCCTCTTATCGCGTCGGGAGCTACCAAAGGCTTTTGCAGACCGGAGAATTCTCTCCCAAAAACAAGAAAAAGACCAAAAAGAACGAGGCGGCGGAAGCCGCTTATTGGAGCTTTGTTACGGCTCTGTATCTTCTCATCAGCTTTTTGACCTCCGCTTGGCATTGGACCTGGATCGTCTGGCCCGTGGCGGCTTGCCTTTCTCCCGCGTTTTTGTATCTGGTGGATCAAATCAAAAAATAAACAAGAAACAAATTTGAAGGAACCGAAGCTTGGTCACACCAAGCTTCGGTTCCTTCTTGTTAATATCCATTCTTTTTCCCCCGCAGTCTCCACAAAAGCTTGCGGATCAGCTCGGCGGGGAAGACGGTGAGCGAGAGCAGGAAGGTGACAAGAAGCTCCCACTCCGTCAAGGGGGCGGTTCGAAGAACGCTTCCTCCCACGTAGACGAACAAAAGCTGAATGGCAAGAATAACCGTCATGATGATGAGAAAGATGGGATTTTTTCCAAGCCCTGCCGTCAATTTCAGGCGATCGGTGCGCGCGTTGAAGCAATGAAAGACCGAGGAAAAGATGAACAGGGCAAAAAACGCCGTGAGCAGGTAGATGTGATCGGGAGCGGCACGGAAAACACGAGTGATATGAGGCGCTTTGAGAAAGAAGAGACAAAGCCCGATGGTATAAGAGCCCAGAAAGAGGATCTCGTTGAGCATATAACCGTTGAGGATTGGTTCATCACGCCCCTTGGGAGGCTCCTTCATGCAGTCGGGCAGGGCAGGCTCCCCGGCAAAGGCAAGCCCTCCAAGGGTATCCATGATGACGTTGATCCAAAGCATTTGCACCACGGTGACGGGAGAATCGATCCCAAGGAAGGGGCAGATCATGGTCACGCCCATGGCGCAAAAGTTCATGGTGAGCTGGAGAGTGATGAATTTTCGGATGCTCTTGAAGATGTTCCTCCCGTAGAGCACCGCACGAACGATGGAAGCCAGATTGTTGTCCAGAATGATCACGTCTCCCGCATCCTTTGCCACCTGGGTGCCGCTTCCCATGGCAAAGCCCACGTCGGCTCGACGCAGAGCCGGCGCGTCGTTGATGCCGTCCCCCGTCATACCGGTCACCAGCTCCATTTCCTGAGCGATCCGCACCAGTCGGCTTTTGTCGGCGGGGAGGGCTCTTGCCACCACGGCAAGGCGGGGAAGAAGCTCACGGAGCTGCAGATCCGAGCATCGCGCCAGCTCCTCGCCCGTCAGAATCAGATCGCATTCCTTGTTCAGAATGCCGCACCTCGCGGCAATGCTGCCCGCCGTTTCCCGATTGTCACCCGTGATCATCACCACGTGGATTCCCGCATCCTGAAGTGCCGCCACCGACCGTGGGGCGGAGGCGCGGATGGGATCGGTCAGACAGATCATTCCCAATAAGATCAAGCTTCCCTTGATTCCCGAGGCGTGAGAAAGGGCAGAAATCCCCTCCGCGGAGCAGGTCAGCATCAGCACGCGCGCCCCCTTGGCGGTCAATTCGCGGAGCTGTTTTTCAATTTGCGTCCGCGAAAAGGATCCCATAGAGCCATCCTCGCGCAGAGCACTTCGAACGTAGGGCAGAAGCCGTTCGGGCGCTCCCCAGAGAAAGGTGAGCTTTTCCTTTCCCACAAGACTTGCGGCGGCGTATTTGCGCGTGCTGTCAAAGGGAAGACGTTCCAAAAGCCTGTGATGACCAAGGGTCTTGATCCCCATGACCGAGGTCAGAAGCGCGCGGTCTGTGGGATTTCCGCCAAGGGCTTTTTTGCGCCCCTTTTCGTCGCTTCCCGACATGGCTTCACTGCAAAAGCGGCAGCAGAGCGCGGCTTTTTCGGCAAGGGGGCTGTTGCTCTCCCAAAACGCGGGCAGGGCACAGGTCTTTCCGTCGGCTGTGTGAAAGGAGACCGCCGTCATTTTCCCCTCGGTCAGCGTTCCCGTCTTGTCGGTGAAGAGAAGATTCATGCTCCCCGCGGATTCAATGCCCACGGGCTTGCGCACCAGTACCTGATCGTTGAGCATTTTGCGGATGTTAGAAGAAAGCACCACGGCGATCATCATGGGGAGCCCCTCGGGAACTGCCACCACAATAACCGTGAGCCCCAAGGTCAGCGCGTGGAGAAGCTTGGAGATCACGTACGTTGGATTGGAGAGCTTGAGCAAAAGGATCTCCTGCCGCATACCGCTATCCAGCAGGAATACGTTGAACAGATATGCCAACGCCACCAGAATTGCCGCCGCGTAGCCGAAGATACTGATCTGTCCGGCAAGCCTTGAGAGACGGCGCTTGAGTGGGCTTTCACGGGTCTCTTCCTGAATCTCTCTGGAGATCCCACCCAAAAAGGAGGAATCTCCCACGGCAAGCACCTCCATCTCTCCGCTGCCCGCTGTCACGGTACATCCGCGGAGCAGGGAGGAGGGGGATGAGGGGAGCAGCTCACGGTTCTGTGACACCCGTTTGGGAATTTCCGCCCCCTCTCCCGTCATGGAGGACTGATCTACCCGAAGCTCCCCTGAAAGAAGCAGACCGTCGGCAGGGATCAGCTCGCCGGCACCAAGGAGCAGAATATCCCCTACCACCACGTCGGAAATAGAGATTTCCCGAAGCTTTCCCTCGCGTCTCACGTGACATTTTGTTCCTGCGACTTCCTCGGAAAGCTGCTCGAATGCCTTGGCGGACCCTTGCTCGGATAGGGTTGAGATGAGCGTGGCAAGAAAGACAGCCGCCGCAATGCCAAGGGTCTCCACCCAGTCGGTTCCTTGAAAGAGCATGAGCAGATTGATCACCAAAGCGCCCAGGAGAATACGGATCACGGGATCCTTCAGATTGTTCAAAAACAGCCTTCCAAAGGAGACTCTCTTTCGTTTGGTCAAAATGTTCGCCCCGTGCCGCTTGCGCGAGAGGAGCACCTCTTCCTCGGAGAGCCCCGTTTGTTGCTTGTTTGCTTGTCTTTTCGTGTCGGTCATTTCATTCCCTCGCCCTTGTATGTATTTGTTTTACTATATGACGGGAGGTCGGAATTTATGAGGACGGAAAAATCCGAAATCTCTTGCTTTTTGACAGAGGATGTGATATAATAATGCGGTTGATTGAACTGTTGGAGGTAAATATGGACAAGATCACCGGTGCGATTTTTGATATGGACGGAACCCTTACCGATTCCATGTTTATTTGGAACGCATGCTTTGATGAAGCTTTGAGTCGCTTTTTTGGCACGACGCGAGATCAGATGGATCGGCAGATTGTGGAAAAGCTTGACACGGCACCCATCAGCATGGGCGTTCCCTTGCTTTGTGAATATTTTTCTTCTCCTATCGATCAGCAGGAGATCCTTGATATGATGAAGGATTATATGCAGGATTTTTACAGCAACAAGGTGGAATTAAAGGCGGGAGCCCTTGAGCTTCTGGAGCATCTTTCTAAAAAAGGGATTCCCATGTGTGTGGCTTCAGCTTCTTCTCCCATGTTCGTGCACGCGGCGCTGAAGCATTGCGGCATCGATCATTATTTCAAAAAAATTCTTACCTGCGACGAGATCGGAAAGAGCAAGGAATATCCGGATATTTACGAGCTCTCTCTCTCGGTTCTGTCCTCTCCCAGAGAAAGCACGTGGATCTTTGAGGATGCGGTGATTGCCATGCGCACCGCCAGCCGTGTTGGGATGAAGGTGGCAGGTGTTTACGACGCCGCCCAAAAGGAGCAGGAGGAAATCAAGAGCCTTTCCACGGTTTACGTGAGTAAGGAAGAGAATCTTTTCAAATTGGTGGATTATTTCGCGTAAAGCATAAAAAGAGACTGTCTCCCTAAGAAAAACTTGCACCAAAGCATGAAATAAGAAAGGGGGCTGTCTCATTAAGAACACCTCAAAACCGAAAGATAGCGTAGCCTTGAAGTTATTTCATGGCTACGCTATCTCTTTGAATGACCCAAAAACTTGTAGGGACCGGCGTCCTCGACGGTCCGGAAA
>SVSL01000042.1 GCA_015064315.1 Oscillospiraceae bacterium | reverse complement strand
CTTCCGATCTTGTCACCCTTTTCGCCCTGGATGCCCTGAGCGCCGGTGTCACCCTTGTCACCCTTTTCGCCTTGGATGCCCTGAGCGCCTGTATCGCCCTTGTCACCCTTTTCGCCCTGGATGCCCTGAGCGCCGGTGTCGCCCTTGTCACCCTTTTCGCCTTGGATGCCCTGCGCGCCGGTGTCGCCCTTGTCACCCTTCTCACCTTGGATGCCCTGAGCACCGGTGTCGCCCTTGTCACCCTTTTCGCCTTGGATGCCCTGCGCGCCGGTGTCACCCTTGTCGCCCTTTACGCAGGCGGAGGTGGCAAACAGCATTACCAAGACCAGCAACAATGCCAAAATACGTGTTGTCTGCTTCATTTTTTCATTCTCCTTTCAGTACCTATAAGTACTAATTTGAATTATAGCACTTTTTAGTTCTAAAATCAAGTGGTTTTTGAAAATTTGTGATATACTACTAAAAAGTTCTATAACGCGAGAGCTTTTTCGCGGAACGGAGAAGGGTATGAATTATTATCAACGATTGCGTGATATCCGAGAAGATATGGATAAAAGCCAAACCGAGATCGCGGAGCTTCTCGGCATTCTGCAAACGCAATACAGCCGTTATGAGCGCGGTGTACAGAAGATGGGAATTGATAAGTACATCATTCTGGCGCGCTACTATAACATCTCTCTGGATTACCTCTGCGGCTTGATTGATACCCCCGTAAAATTGCATCGTAAATAAGAAGGGTTTTCGAGTTGATCGGAAATCCTTTTTTTGTGTTAATTTTCTGTCTTTTCTTGACACCTGCATCCATTCATGATACAATAGATACGAAAAACACAACACGGAGGTATATTATTTATGAAGATCATTCTTTCTCCCGATTCCTTCAAGGGGAGTCTTTCGGCGCGCGGTGTGGCGCTGGCGCTGGAAAAGGGCATTCATAAGGTCGACCCGCAGGCGGAATGTCTCATCGTTCCCATTGCCGACGGCGGCGAGGGAACCCTTGAGACCCTTGTGGAGGAAGCCGATTTCCATTATGCAACGGTGCGCTCCACAAACGGTGCTCCCGTCAAGGCGGCGTACGGCATCAAGGGCAAAACGGCGGTGATCGAAATGGCACGCGCCGCGGGCCTTACGCTGGTGGATCCCGACAAGCTCAATCCGCTGGTGGCTTCTACCTACGGGGTTGGAGAACTGATCCTGCGCGCCTTGGACGAGGGATGTGATCACATCCTTTTAACGGTGGGTGGCAGTGGCACCAACGACGGCGGCAGCGGTATGCTTTGCGCCTTAGGAGGCAAGCTTTTTGACGCTGACGGTGGTGAAATTCCCGGCTGCGGCGGCGCTCTTGCCAAAATTGCGCGGATAGATGCCTCGGGGCTGGACCCCCGTTTGCAGAATTGCAGATTTACCGTTGCCAGCGACGTGACCAATCCCCTTGTGGGAGAATTGGGCGCAACGCGGGTCTACGGCCCTCAAAAAGGGGTCACGCCCGATCTGATCGATGCCTTGGAAGCGGGCATGAGCAGCTATGCCTCTGCCGTTGAGGCTGCCTCGGGGAAGGCGGTTGCCGAGATCCCCGGTTGCGGAGCCGGCGGCGGATTGATCACCCCCCTGTTGGCGTTCTGCAACGTAACGGTGCGCTCGGGCATTGAATCGGTTCTCGAGGCGGCAGATTTTGACCGTCTCCTGCTTGATGCTGACGCAGTGATCACGGGAGAGGGCAGAGTGGATGCGCAATCCTGCTACGGCAAGGCCATCAGCGGCGTTGCCGAACACGCAAGGGCGCAGGGCGTTCCCGTTTACGTGGCGGCGGGAGGCTTGGGTGACGGCTGGGAGGAGCTTCTCAGCCACGGCATCAAGGAGGTCTCGGCGCTGATGGCGGAGGCGGAGCAGATCCCCTTGGAGGAGCGCGTTGCCTACTGTATGCAGAATGCCGAGGAGCTTCTTTCTGTTGTGGGCGAGAGGATCGCGCGCAGCATTCTTGCCGAAAGGTGAATATTCTTATATTATTTGTTAATTTATTCGATAGCAATATCCAATTATTTATGGTAAAATATGATTGCAAAACCAAGGTTGCGTACGAGTGACCAAAAAGGGGGCTAATGATGCGTTTTCGTCAAGTACATCTGGATTTTCACACCAGCGAGCATATTCCCGAAATCGGAGCTGATTTTTCCAAGGAGCAGTTTCAAGCCATGCTCAAGGAGGGGCATATCGATTCGATCACGGTCTTTTCCAAGTGCCATCACGGCTGGGCATACCATCCCACCAAGGCAAACGTGATACATCCCCACCTGAATTTCGATCTTTTCGGTGCGCAGATCGAGGCGGCACACGAGATCGGAGTCAACGCCGTAGGCTACATTTCGGCAGGATTGGACGAAAAGCTTGTGGACGAGCATCCCGAATGGCTTATGCGCCGCGAAAATGAGCAGAGCTATTTCAACAAGGACTTTACGGGAGCCGGCTGGCATCGCTTTTGCTTCAATTCTCCTTATTTGCAGGTTCTTTTGGAGCAGATCCGCGAAACGGTGTCCACCTACGCCATCGACGGACTTTTCCTTGACATCGTAGGTCCCAAGACCTGTTACTGCCGCAACTGCGCAAGGATCGCCAAGGCAGAGGGGAAGGATCTGTACGATCCTGTCTACAGCCTGGAGCTTGCCGAGCGCACCTACGCCAATTATACCGACGAGGTAAAGGCGCTGGTGGAATCCATCAAGCCCGGACTCCCCGTGTTCCACAACGCGGGCAGAACGCCCAGAGGCAGACGCGATCTGATGCACCGTAATTCACACATCGAGATCGAGTCGCTTCCCACGGGCGGATGGGGATACGATAATCTGCCCACCATTGCCAGATACGTGCAGCCGCAAGCCGACATGGAATACCTTGGTATGACGGGTAAATTCCACGGCGCGTGGGGCGAATTTGGCGGCTATAAGCATGAAAACGCGCTTCGCTACGAAATGGCGCTGACGGTTTCACACGGCGCAAAATGCTCTATTGGAGACCAGCTTCATCCCAGAGGAAAAATGGATCCCGAGACCTACCGTTTGATTGGAAAGGCTTACGCCGAGGTAGAGGAAAAGGAGCCTTGGCTGGAGGGGGTACGCTCGGTTTCCGACATTGCTCTGTATTCCTATGACGCGTGGCTGACCAATCATCCCGAGGTGCAAAAAAACGATCCCGATTGGAAGCACACTGATATCGGCGCGCGCCGTATTCTCTCCGAGGGACATTATCTCTTTGATATCGTGGACGATGAAAGCGATCTCACGCCCTACAAGCTGGTTATTCTGCCCGATGCCGTTGTGATCGATGCACCCTTGAAGGCAAAGCTGGATGCCTACCTGAAAAACGGCGGAAAGCTGCTTGCTACCGGAACGTCCGGACTTTCCTTGGAGGCTGAAAAGCCTGCCTTTGCCTTTGATTTCGGCGCGACCTACGAGGGCAAGCGCGAGATCGTTCCCGCGTATATGACTCCCGTGATCCCGCTCAAGGATATGGGCTCGGCAGGATACGTGCTGTATCAGCGCACCGAACGGGTAACGCTGACCGACGGGCGCGAGCTTGCAACCATGGCAGATCCCTATTTTGCACGTAACCGCTTCCACTTCTGCTCTCACCAGCACGCCCCCGAAAGCCCCGCATACTCCGGCGTGGGTGCTTGCATGGGCAAGGACGGCGCATACGTGGCATTTCCCTTCCGTGAATATGCCATTACGGGTCAGATTTTTGCCAAGCGCATGATGGAGGCGGTCATCGATGCCTGCATCGGTGGCGGAAAATCGGTTGAGGTCTCCGTTCCCGCGGGCGCTACCGTGACGCTGATGGAGCAGACTGCCGAAAAGCGTTACGTTTTGCATCTCGTTTACGCCTCTATCAATACCAGAGGCGAGAAGAAGCTGGAGATGATCGAGGACATCGTTCCTCTTTACAACGTTCCCGTTCGTGTGAAAAACACGGGCAAGAAGATAGGGCGCGTTTATCTTGCTCCCACGGGTGAGGAGCTTTCCTATGAGATGAATGCCAAGGGAGAGATCACCTTTACGGTTCCCAAGGTAGATCTTCACGCTATGGCGGTATTGGATTTTGAAGATTGAGTGAGATATAAAAGGAGATTTACAAATGAGCAAAAAGGATTGGTTCCGCGAAGCGAAATACGGACTGTTTATCCATTGGGGCATTTACGCCATTCCCGGCGGTGAATGGAAGGGCGCGCCCTCTCCCCACGGCAGTGAGTGGATCATGAAGAATATGAAGATCCCCTACGCCGAGTACAAGGAGCTGGCAGGGCAGTTCAATCCCCAAAGCTTTGATCCCTATTATTACGTGCGCAACGCCAAGAAGTGGGGCATGAAGTATCTGACCTTTACCGCAAAGCATCACGACGGCTTTGCCATGTACGATACCAAGGTTTCGGATTACAACGTGATGAACACGCCCTACGGCAAGGATATCGTCAAGCAGCTTGCCGATGCCTGCGCCGAGGAGGGGCTCACCTTCTGTCTCTACTATTCCCAGATGCAGGACTGGGAGGATCCCGACGGAAACGGAAACACGTGGGATTTTGATCCCGCCAAAAAGGATTTCAAGCGTTATTTCTACAACAAGTGCCTGCCGCAGGTCAAGGAGCTGCTTACCAACTACGGCAAGATCGGCATGATCTGGTTTGATACTCCCTACGATATGCCCAAGGAGCTTTGCGAGGAGCTTGCCGACACGGTTCGCGCCTGCCAGCCCGACTGTCTGATCAACGGACGTATCGGCTACGGCTTGGGAGATTTCCGCGAGGTGGCGGACAACACCATTCCCGTGCTTTCCCGTTCCGACGTGTGGGAGTCTCCCATGACCATGAACAGCTCCTGGGGCTATATCAAGCGCGATCAGACCTCCAAGTCTGCTGCCGACGTGCTTCAGAATCTGGTGCGCATTGTGGGCAAGGGCGGCAATCTCTTGCTCAACCTGGGTCCCGACGAAAACGGACTTTCCCCCAAGGTTTGCACCGACGCTTTGGACGTGGCGGGAGAGTGGCTGGAAAAGTACGGTGACAGTATCTTTGGCACCACCAACATTCCCAATTTCCCCTATCTTCTGACTTGGGGAGATCTGACCTACAGCAAGGCCCGTAAGACCCTTTATTTCCACGTCAAGAAATACCCCGAGTTCCCCTATCGCGTGCTTCTCACGGGACTTGAGACCAAGGTGAAGCGCGTCACCCTGATGGCAGACGGATCTCCCTTGAAGTATTCCCAATCCTACGAGCCCGGACGGGACGAGCACCGTCTTTATATCTTCCTGCCCGAGGTCTGCCCCGATGCCGACGATACCGTGGTAGCCGTGGAGCTGGAGGCAGAGGCAACGGCACAAAGCATTTAAGGAGATTTTACCGACATGATCCAACTGTTAACGCCCAAGATGGGCGAGAACGTGGCTCTTTTGCAGGATAAGCATCTGAGCTATATTGAAAAGCCCACCAACGATCCCACCGACCGCGTGGACTGGCTGAATCTGCGTGTGGTGCAGGACGATCTTTCCTATCCCCGCTTCGTTCCTTTCTCTTATGAGCCCGCCGTGGACGGCGAGATCCTTGTTTGGGAAAAGGGAAGTGACAAAAAGCGCGCGGTAAAAGCAACGGCGGGAAAAGCCGAGATTCCTAATTTTCGCATTGATGCTACCTATGAATGGTGTGTGAAGATTGGGGATGAAATTTCGGACGTCGGTGAATTTTCCACCGATCCTCAAGCCCCCCGTATGCTCTACGTGGACGGCATTTCCAACGTGCGCGATTTCGGCGGCTTCAAGACCGCTGACGGAAAGCACCGTGTGCGTCAGGATCTTCTTTACCGCACCTCCGAGATGGATACCCACGTGACCATCACCGAGGAGGGAAAAGAGACCTATTACGAGCTTGGCGTGCGCACCGATCTGGATATTCGCGGCATCAAGGACGAATTCCGCGCTCCCGTACTGGATACGGCACGCGTGGATTGGATCAACGTGGCGCTGGCGGCGTACGGAGAGATCTACAACGAGGAGCAAATGAAGCGCTACCGCGAGACCTACGACGTGCTTTTGAAAGAGGAAAGCTACCCCGTCATCTGTCACTGCTGGGGCGGTATTGACCGTACCGGCTGCTGGCTTTACATCCTCGGCGCTATGCTGGGCGTTTCCAAGGATGATCTGGAATTGGATTACGAAATGTCCTCCTTCTCCCGTTGGAACCGTCGCTCCCGCTATTCCGAGCAGTTTGGAGAGTTCCTCAAGGGGCTTCATGCCTACGGCGAGAGCACTCAAGAGGCGGCGGTAGGCTTCCTCAAGGCGTGCGGCGTGACCGAGGAGGAAATGGACAAGCTCCGCGCCATCTTCTTGGAGGAGCTCTGATATGGAATTCGTTAAGAGTGAATGGAATGGCTACGATCGCTTGGATTTCCTATTTGAAGGAAGAAAAGCCATTGTGGTGCTTCCCAAGAAGAAAGATCCCAAGGGTCGTTGGATGCTCAAAACCGAGTATTTCGGTGCGTTCCCCAATTTTGAACTGGAGATGCTCTCCCGCGGATGGGGCTTGGCGCATATTGCAAACAGCACGCGCTGGGTCAATCCGGGGGATATAGAAGCCAAGCAGCCCTTTTGCGATTTCTTACAAAAGGAGTTTGGCTTTGCCAAGAAATGCCTGCCCGTTGGCATGAGCTGCGGCGGTATGCAGGGGGTGTATTTCGCATCCATGTACCCCGAATACGTGTCGGCGCTCTATCTGGATGCTCCCGTGATGAACCTTTTGAGCTGCCCCGGCGGCATTGGCTTGGGAATCGACAACCCATCGCGTGAAAAAATGTACCGTGAGTTTATGGAGAAAACCGGGAAAACGGTCTCGGATCTCATCAATTACCGCAATCAGCCCATCGATCACGTACCCAATCTGATCAAGAACAGGATCCCTGTTTTTCTGATCTGCGGTGACTCGGATAAGGTGGTGCCCTACGAGGAAAACGGCGCCCATCTGGCGAGAATGTACCGTGAGAGCGACGTTCCTTTTGAGGAAATCCTTAAGCCGGGATGCGATCATCATCCCCACGGCATCGAGGATCTGACGCCCCTTGTGGCGTTTGCCGAGAAATATTGCGAATAAAAAAGCGCGATGTTATGAAGAATGTGACAATGCGCTTAGAACAGAAAATCAGCGTAGCCTTGAAGGGTTCAAACCTCACGGCTACGCTGTTTCTTTAAAATATAGATAAACCCGTAGGGACCGGCGTCCCCGACGACCCGTTGGTAGGGGTCGGCGCCTTCGACGACCCGAGAAGCAACAAATTTTGCTTTTTAAACGGCTATTGGTATGTAGCCATACGCAAAGCAAACGCTTTTTCTTCTCGGACCGTCGGGGACGCCGGTCCCTACAAGGTTTGCGAGAGATTTCAAGAAATCGCGTAGCCGTAAAGCTTTGCTTTTCCTTTATTGAGCGTTCTTGAAAGAGGATGGGGGTGTGGGGGAAGGGGAAAACTTCTTGCAAGAAGTTTTCCCTTTCCCCCACGAACCTTCTCATCTATCCACCGTTTTTCTTTCGATAGGCGGCGGGAGGGATGCCGTGCTCCTTGGTAAAGGAGTTGATAAAAAAGTAATAGTCGTCAAAGCCGCAGGCTTCGGCAGTCGCTTGCAAGGAGTGTCCCGAGAGGAGCATTTGCGCGGCGTATTGCATCCGAACCTTCATGTGATATTGCTTTGCCGTGACACCGAAATGCTTCTTGAAAAGAAGATTGATATGATGATAGCTTTTTCCAAAGGCTTTTTCGTAATCCTCGGCGCGAAGGCGGCGACAGGAATTCTCCTTGATAAAATCCGCCAGCGAATCCATGGAAAAGCTCTTGTGCGCCATGGGATCGGGATCGCGCTGGCATTCAAGGCTCAGAATCATCAAAAGTGCCTTGAGCTGCTCCGAAAGAAATTCGGGATCGGCGTAGGGAGTCAGGGCGTGGGCGCAAAGATAACGCAAATGAGAAATGCAATCAAAATCGGTGGGCAGATTGCCGTAGGAGGGAAGGATCATGCGATGGGCACTTACGCGGATGGGAGGGGGACAGCCCTCACCCCTGGCGTAAAAGTGGACATAGAGAGCCGTGTGATCGTCGTTTTCCATCGGCTTTTGATCGGTGTAGGGCGGGAGCAGAAAGAACTGATGCGCGCCTACGGTCAGCGGCTGACGGTTGGCATAGAGCGTGCGTTGCCCTTTTTCCACCAGCACCAGAATCCAATAGGGAACGCCTTGGCGGTCAGGGTGGCGGTTGATGCTGCATACCTGTCCAAGGGTTTCGATTTGGATGCCGGCGTCTATTTCAAACCAAGATTTGTTCATATCCATAGAGCTGTATCAAATATCCAGTTCGGGAGGAATGTCGATCTCGTCCGAGACGTATTTCCCGTTCTTTTTCCTCTGTCGGACGCATTCTGTGAGCAGATATTCGATCTGCCCGTTCACCGAGCGGAAATCATCCTCCGCCCACGCGGCAATGGCGGCGTAGAGCTTTGGGGAGAGGCGCAGAGGGATCTGCTTTTTCTGATTATCGTTCATATCAGTACAGGCTGCCCGAGTTGACTACGGGCTGAGCGTCGTGGTTGCCGCAAAGTACCACCAGGAGATTGGATACCATAGCAGCCTTGCGCTCCTCGTCAAGCTCTACCACCTTGTTTTCACTCAGGCGCTCCAGCGCCATTTCCACCATACCGACTGCGCCGTCCACGATCATCTTTCTGGCATCGATGATGGCGGATGCTTGCTGACGCTGGAGCATTACGGCGGCAATTTCGGTGGCGTAGGCGAGATAGGTAATGCGGGCTTCGATGATTTCAATGCCTGCTTCATCTACTCTCTTCTGAATTTCCTCGCGAATGCGACCCGCAACGATGTCACTGGAGCCGCGCAGACTGCCGTCATCGGCAAGTCCGTCACCCGTGGTGTCCACGTTGGGCGCCACGTCGTAGGGGTAGAGACGCACGATGTTCCGCAGAGCGCTGTCGCATTGCAGGGAGAGAAATTCCTTGTAGTTGTCCACGTTGAACACGGCTTTTGCGGTATCCACAATGCGCCAGGTTACGGCAATTCCGATCTCAATGGGATTGCCAAGGCAGTCGTTGATCTTCTGACGGCTGTTGTTCAGAGTCATGATCTTGAGAGAGATCTTGTTGCTGACGATTTCGGTCTGTACCGTTCCGTTGGCGTTTTTCACCGCGGGTACGTTGATTTGAGAAACGTCGCCGCTTTGGTTCAGCTTGGTCTTGGCGGCGGGATTGACAGAGACACAGAAGGGATTGACAAAGTAGAAGCCGTCACCCTTGAGGGTGCCAACGTATTTGCCGAAGAGAGTCAGAACCAACGCCTCCTGAGGACGCAGAACCTTGAGTCCGCAGAAGGGAATCCAGCAGACGCAGGAGAGCACAATGCCGATGATTAAGATGATGGGAGAACCGTTCTTTTCCACTTGAATACCGCCAAGGATGCAGGCTGCAATGGCGACACCGCAGAGAAGAATGGTCAGAATCAACATGGGGAGTCCGCTTTTTCTTCCTTTTAAGATCTTTTCGTTCATTTTTCAAAACCTCCAATTTGTTTTGTGATATTAAAATGATATCATAAAGATTTCCGATTGTCAATAGAAAAAACGGATAAGAAAAAAATTTTTTTGAGTATTGACATTCCAAGGAAAGTGTGCTAAAATAATGATGGTATACATATACGAATTCCCCAAGGGAAGGGTATCATTGCCAAGATCGACCGTTGGTTGATCTATATTTTGATAAAGGAGGTAGAATCCATGGATCTGTTGAAGAAATATTGGCCCACTCCGTTTAAAATCAAAGAGAAGGACATTACGTCTTTTGTCGTTCAGTTGATCATTTTTGTGGTTGCCTGCGCTGTAGTAGGTATTCTGATCGGCGTTCTTGCTTCGATTCCGGTCATCGGCATTATTTTCGGAATTCTGGGTGCTGTGGTGGAGATCTACGGTATTGTAGGCATCGTTCTTTGCATCCTGCAATTTTTGGGAATTTTGAAATAATTTCCGGTAAAAAAACTCTCATTTTGGGAGTTTTTTTACTTTGATAGACAGAGGAGAAAAACACATGAAGATTCTGATCGCGTATGCGGGAAGACACGGTACCACAAGGGAATGCGTAAAGAGAATGCTCTCTTTTTTTGAGGGCAGAGAGATCAGCGTTGCCGATCTTTCCAAGGAGACCCCCGACGCAAGCCAATTCGACGTTTGCATTGTGGGCGCTTCGGTGCGCTTTGGAAGATTGCAGAAGGAGGCACGCGAGTTCCTCAAGAAGCAGGAGGAGGTTCTTTGCCAAAGACATTTGGGACTCTTTTTCTGTTGCGGTCTGCCCCATGAGAGCGAATATTACCGCGACGTGCTTTTTTCTAAGAAATTGAAGCAGCACGCTTTTGAGCTTCTGTATTTTGGAGGTTCTTTGCGTCAGGAGGGACTTTCGTGGTGGGAGCGACACTTGATCCGTTCCATCCGATCCGCCATTGTGGAGAGCGAGTTTGAGGACGGCGAATATACCCCCTCGTTGCCGGGAATCCTACCGGAGAATATTGAACGCATGGCAATGCGCGTGCGCCGAGAGTTTCTTTCCTTGAACGGATAAATACAGTTCATAATGCACAAAAACGAGCCCAAAAACGATGCTTGTTTTTTACTATTTTGACATTGTGAAAAATATTGACAAACCGAAGAGAATATGATATAATATTTTGGTAGCGAAAAAAGAGATTTTTCACTGCCAATAAGACCCATTAGCTCAGATGGCAGAGCACATGACTTTTAATCATGGTGTCCGGAGTTCGACTCTCCGATGGGTCACCACAAACAAGCACTTTTGTGCTTAATAGGGCGATCACGCCGGGCAGACAGCCGCCTTCAAAAACCGCAACGTTGCGGTATTTGAGGAGTGGCTGTCTCTCTTTTATGATACCATAAAAGGGCGGCGGCTGTCAAGACCTATCACGCGCGCGATCTGCTGATCGTTCATAGATTTTGAGGGGGTGAAAGGACAGTTTCCCCTTTGAGACGAGGGAAAACTGCCCGACGTGATCGCCCATGAGTTTCTCGGAGGCTTTCAGACACCTGCACCGTGCTGTTGTAGATACTCCGCACTCTCTCCCAACGGATAAGCAACAGCCCCAAAGAGATTTCCACCCTCGGCATTGATTTTGCAGTTTGCCGCAACCTGCTGACGGAGCGCTCCTGTGATGGTGCAGGTGATCAGAGCGCCCCGTGTATCCTTTGTGTTTAGGCGATACAAGACCACGCTTTATAGTTTACCCTCCGCTTTACGTTGTTTCGGAGATATTCAGTTGTTAGATGCCTTTTGGATGCAGACCACAGGACTAAAATTGTCAAAGGTCTTGCAGATCGAGCGCGGATCTATGTGGAGATACTTCTTGACCATTTCAAGACTGGAATGCCCGAGGATGGTCTGTAGATTGTAGATGTTGCCGCCGTTCTCCAGGTATCGAGTGGCGAAGGAATGCCGCAAGAGGTGAGGATGCAGACGGGAAATCCCCGTAATTTTTTTGAGTTTCCGAAAGAGATCCTTTACCGTGTCGGCGGTAAGCTGTTCTCCGTCTCTTTTACAGATCAGAAATGCGGACGGAGGTTTGAGGGAAAGATACTTTTCAAAGAACGGTACCGAGCTGGAGCCGATGGGAACAATGCGCTGCTTGTTGCATTTACCGTCTACAATGGCGTAGCGTTCCGCCAGGTGAAAGCGATCTTGACGCAGGGTAATGGTTTCGTTGAGCCGCAAACCGCTGTCGAGCATGAGAAGGACAATGCAGAGGTTGCGGAGCTGGTGAAAGTTAGTTGTATCAAAGGAGTTCAAAAGTGTTTGGATCTCTGTGTCGGTGAGAACGTCGATCACCTTGCGCTGTGCCTTGGGGAGCTTGAAGCGTTGGGTCACGTTGGTCTCAATGTACTCATTGGCATAGAGCCAGTTCAGAAAGGCACGTAAGCCGCGCACGTAGGTCTGCACGCTGGAGGACGCCAGGTCTCCGTCCATGAGCGTCAAGAGATATTCCTTGCAGGCGGAGACGGTGATCTGATCCACGGTTTCAATGGCGGTTTTCTCCCGAAAGTAGCGCAAGACGCGCTCATAGTAAGCCAGAGTAAAGGGAGAGCTGCCGCGGATTCGTGCGTCCTGTAAAAATTCTCGGATAGCGGTATCAAGCCGAAGCGGATTGGTCAATAGAATCAACCTCCTTTTCCTTGGGATAGTGAAGCTTCATAAGCTCCAGAAGCATGGCAATGTTACAAAGCGCATCCGACAGAGATCTGCACTTTTCAATCAAGAGATCCACGCGCAGACGGAAAGACTCGTCAAAATAAAAATCCTCGTTGTAAAGGGTGCGGAACAGATCGGGGAAAACGTTTTCACCTTCAAAGGAAAGACCCGAAAGAGAGGTGGCAACTCCTTGGGCGTTCTCCTTCAAAAGCTCCACCTCGTCGGCGTTGATTTGTTCCAAGACCAGGTCGATATCCTCCTGGAAAGAATCAAAGATATAGCAAGCCGCAGTTTTATTCATGTTTATTCTCCTTTTCGTTTGTTGTAGTGGGATCCAAATGCCGCAACGTTGCGGTATTTGATTCGGGTTCGGCATCCGGTTCGGGGGAATGCTTATAAACTTGGGTTGAGATCTTCCGGAGCTCGTCGGCAACGGTTTCCCCCTGTTCAACCATGCAGTACAAGGCGGCGCGGTAACGATCCGACAGAGCATTATCGGAGATCTTGATGAATTGCTCGTAAAAGACATTGCAACAGTCCAGGAGATCCGCCTGGTATTCCAGAGACAGAGAGAGCTTGAAAAGACTGGGCAAAGAATCTTTTTGTTCGTTCATGTTAAATTCTCCTTTTGTGTTTGATGTTTGATAGGGAAATACCGCATCGTTGCGGTATTTGAGGGAAGCAAGCACCGGACAGGATCAAGGCGGCTTTTCCTCGGGTGGCTGATCCTGGTGGCAACGCTGAATCGTCACAACCTCAAGCTTGAGCTGTGCAAACATTCGATCTATTTTCCAATGCAATTTCTCGGCGTTCTTGGCGGTGATCATCACAACGCCAAAACCTGTCCCCTTGGCTTTTCGATAAAACACACGATATACACCCATTGACATGACTCCTTTCCTCGTTGATTTGCAAATCATACAACGAATTTGTTGTAAACCATTATACAACATTTTTGTTGTGTAGTCAACACAACATTTTTGTTGTGTGCTAAAATCTACGAAACAAACAAAAAAAGACCGCTTTTACAAGCGATCAGATCGGGGATTTTTATGCAATATTATCAAAGACTAAAGGATGTGAGGGAAGACAAAGATCTAAAGCAGGGGGATGTTGCGGAGATCTTGAAGACAACACAGCAACAATATTCCAGGTGGGAAAGCGGAGCTTTTCAAATGCCAATGGAGAATTATAAAATTTTGGCGAGATACTATAACGTATCCCTGGACTATCTTGCCGGGCTGATCGAGACGCCCAAAGCTCTGTACTAAATACCGCGACGTTGCGGTATTTGAAAAAATCCAAAAAATGTATTGACATTGTTATCACAATGTGATACAATAATAGTACAAGGAGGTGTTACTATGGCACAATCGAATGTAAACATCCGAATGGATGAAGACGTGAAAAAGGCTTTTGATCAA
The DNA here is from genome assembly GCA_015064315.1 of Oscillospiraceae bacterium. Classification (GTDB taxonomy): domain Bacteria; phylum Bacillota; class Clostridia; order Oscillospirales; family CAG-272; genus UMGS1865. The sequence goes on along the minus strand of SVSL01000042.1, from coordinate 3,875 downwards.
GTTTGCAATGATCTCGGGATCAATATGTCGATCGCCATCACGATTCTTGCAAAGAAGATGATCAGAGAACAGCGGATCCCGTTTGAGGTCTCGGTGGATCCCTTTTATTCAAAATCTAACGCGGATCGGCTTTACAGCAGCTTGAAGCAGTTGGAGCAGGGAAAGGTCATTCCCAAGACCCTGGAGGAATTAGAGGGCATGACGAATGGGTAATCTGTTGTTTACGGAGAACGCATGGGAAGAATATCTGTATTGGCAGACCCAGGACAAGAAGACGCTGAAAAGGATCAATCAGCTTTTGCAAGATATATCCCGAAACGGCTTTGAGGGGATCGGTAAGCCCGAGCCCTTGAAAGGAGATTTCAGCGGATTCTGGAGCCGAAGGATCGACGAGACAAACCGTATTGTTTACCGTTTGTCGGGAAAAAATATAGAGATCATCCAATGCAAGGGACATTATAAGGACTAAAAAAGGGCGGATTTTTCCGCCCTTTTCGTTTGCAAATACCGCAACGTTGCGGTATTTGCAATGGGTGTTGACAAAGCCAAAAAGGTGTGATATAATAACTGCGGTGATCTAAAGATCACCCCGTGGGAGATACCCAGCGGTGGCGGTTGTTTCCTCATTCCGAGGAAGTCAATCTCTTTTTGCCTTCCTCGATAGGGGGAGGTGATAGAATGGACTTTGTTACATGGTCGGATCTGATCCAGATCGCGCTTCTTGTATTTGCCATTATATCTTGTTTTTATAACAACAAAAAAAGATAACCGCCTTGCCTACCAAGCTTAAAACGGTTATCTTTTAAGTTTTCGGGAAGCAACCGTCACGGGTAGCTCCTACGGTTATTATACAGTATAACGCTAAAAATGTCAATACTTTTTGCAAAAATTCTTTGCCCGTCCCGTGGATCAGCGCGGACGGGCTTTTCGTTTTTCACCAAATACCGCAACGGTGCGGTATTTCATTCCTCATCAACATCGATATAAGGGATCCTTACAGCGTCCGGAAGATCTGTAATATCAAGCTCCGAGCCGTCATCAAGATGAATTGTATATCGTTTTTTCTCCCGTGGCTTTTGGGTCTTTCGTTCCTTTTTGGGAGTCGGTGGCTTTTCTGTTTTTCGTTTCTCTCGCTTTTTTTGCTTCTCGGCAAGCTCCTTCCGGCGTTTGCGCTCTGCTCGGTGATATTGTTTATGTTCCTCTGTCATGGAACGATAGATCTCCGGAAAAAGAGTCTCCAGTTGATGCAGGGTATAGTCGGCAATATCTATCGATTCATTCAGATCGATGCGCCCCTCCTCTTGACAGCTTTTCGGCTGGTGACGGTTCAGTTGATCATCCGCAAGCGCAGAAAAGGAAAAGAATCTTTCGGAGATCTCCTTGGGGAAATTAGCGTTCGATGTCATATTCCAGAGATCGGTCATAATATTGTCAAGATTTTCTCTGTAAAGCCCCCAAACCTCGGGAACGTAAATCCTTTCGGGAGTCACTTGCCAGACCTTCCGAACGTACTTGCTTTTCTTTTTGTACCATGTTTTGGTTAGGCTCAACCCGTACAGGAAATAGGTTCGATGATAACACCGTTGGAACTTGGAAACCCATTTTACAATCGGGAACAAACGCCAGTGGAATCCACTGAACGGTGGTCGAAACAAGGGGAGATATGTTCCGCAGGATATGCCCAGAAGCATAAAACGAACTGATATCCCCTTTTCCATAATATGCCCGAGTAGGGTTTGGTTCCAAAAAGATGGATCCAGATAGGATGGGAGAAAATCCCAAGCTACTACAATGTTACCCATTGCAGCAGGGGCGATTCTGCTTTCGTTGGTAATCAAAAAGCTTTGAATTTTATGCAAAGAAAGCGGCAAAGAGATCATCCTCCTTCTGATCCTCGGCGGTCAGCGATCCGTCCAGGTACTTTTCGCAATAATCAACGGTGTAGTAGAGATATTCCCGAAGCTGATCGGGGAGGGCAAGGTCATCCAGGAGCACGTTTGCGATATAAGCTTGAAAAACGCGCACGTTGTGATCGTAGATCTCCCGTTTTTGGTTCTCGGGATAAAGATCGAATTTGACGGACTCAACGCTACGAAGCTCAACGAGTCCGTGAAGATCCACCCGTTTTGCGATCTCTTGCAATTTGAGATCTCTTTGCTGTGTGTCTGTTGCATTCAAAAATTCCATAAAAAATTCTCCTTTTCACAATAGATTTTCATTGTTTTTTTTGCGAGTTTTTTCCGAAGTCGAAAAAGGTCTTTTGGTAAAAGGCTTTTCGCCTTGAAAAAAGCTTGATTTTTTGAACGTTTTAAGTGTTACACGATACCTTGTCTATGACGAGCGTGCGCGCGCGCTACGCGCGCGCGCACGAGACAAGGCAAAGGATCCGAAAAAGGGAAGCTAAACCGCTTTGAAATTTTTGCGGATGCTTCTTTTGCTTCTTGAGAGGGAAGAGCGTGCGCTTCTACTCTATAACTCCGAGCCAGCCCGACCATGCAAGCAACTGCGAGATTAAACCACTACTTGTTGTTACAAGTTATAGACCCTCGTCGATTGAACCAACAAGGATAAAAGGAACGTAGGAAGAAGAAAAGACCGGAGGGAAAGCGGAAGAAGAAAACGCCGTAGAAGCCCCAAAAAACGCCTGCAAACGGCAAAAGAATTTCATGGGCAACTGGGAGCCGAAAGCCTCGTGTGGCGTTCGTGGGCTATTCTCCGCCGCCAAGAGCCGCCTTGCACGGTTTCGGTGGTCTGCGCCGCATTGCCAAGGACGCGTGAACGCTTGAACACCATCCTTTCCGAACCGAATCAAAAACGATAATTCATCTAAAAAAACAGTTCTGTAAGGGGGCTACTGTGGAAAACTCTTGGATTATGGAAAAGTCAGCGGAGCCTGCAGGTTTAGAACAACTTCACCACAGCTTTCACACAGCTCTTCCATCGGTAGGACATTTACCACAGGCGCGTCAACTTTCCCACAGGCACCTCAAAATTCCAACAGCCTATGGAAAACCTTCGTCAGTTTCTCATCCCCTCCTTAGTTCGGGTACACATATATCCTCCATAATCGGTTCCTTCCAAACTTGAATTCAGGTTTCCCACAGGCTATTGAAATTTTTGCTCCTATGGAAAAGATTTCCGTCCTATGGAAAATGACCTCCCTCCCGGAAGATCTATGCAAAAGCTATGGAGAAGCTATTCAAAACCCTTGGCTCTGCCGCCGACTTTCCCACAACCCAACAGTTTACCACAGGCAGGGATGCTCCGCCCCTGCACCCATTATATATTTTTTTAGAGAGAAAAAAAGAGCTGTTTTTGATAGGCGAAAGAGGGGTGCGATCTAATAGGCGCGCGTCCACGCGTCCTTGTCAATCCGACACAGCCCACACAAGACCGTACAAGGCGGCTCTTGGTGGCTCCGAATATCCCACAACGCCGCGCAAGGCTTTACGGCTCCCTGTTGCCCCTAAAACCCTATTGACCGTTGATCGGCTTGGTGAGGGGCTTAACGGGGGAAACACTCCCAACAGCTCCCAACGGTTTCGTTTTAAAAATCCGCCCCTTTCCGCTTTTTTTCGGCGCGGAGCCAAACCTATCGCTGGGGGCTCCGCCGCTCGCACCCCGTTTCCCGCTCGCGCTTTTTACCAATCCCCTTTCCGTCGTTCCTTTTAATCATGGTGTCCGGAGTTCGACTCTCCGATGGGTCACCAAATAAAAAGGGTACTGCAACGCAGTACCCTTTTTATTTGTCGCCTATTTCTATGAGTCGAACTCAGCAAATTTCCGCTTGCGGAAATTATGCCATAGCGTGCGATAAGACAGCACGTAGGAGAAATACTGCACGAGAACGCACGCTTGAGTTCAGACTCTCCGAT
>SVSL01000041.1 GCA_015064315.1 Oscillospiraceae bacterium | reverse complement strand
AATATTCCATTCCCGCCCGTTGCCTCTTCGGCTACCGCTCCGAGTTCCTTACGGCAACTCACGGCGAGGGTATTATCAACACCATCTTCGACGGCTACGCCCCCTACAAGGGCGAGGTTGCCATGAAGTTCACCGGCTCTCTCATCGCCTCCTGCGACGGCGAGACCACCCGTTACGGTCTTTACAAGACGCAGGAAAGAGGTCAGCTCTTCGTTGGTCCTCAGACCCAGGTTTACGAGGGCATGATCGTGGGTGAGAACCCCAAGAACGACGACATTGCCGTCAATCCCTGTCAGAAGAAGCAGCTCACCGCCATCCGAAGCGCCGGTGCCGATGAAAAGCTGCTCCTCACCCCTCCCAAGCTCTTTACCTTGGAGGAAGCCATTGAGTATATCACTGATGATGATCTCATTGAGGTAACGCCCAAGTCGATCCGTCTGCGCAAGAAGATCCTCAACACCGAGGTGCGTATGAAGGAAATGATGAAGAAGCGTCGCGCGCTGGAAGCACAAAAGAAATAATCGTATGACAAAAGCCGCTTTTCGTTCCGATTGCACAAGGCAAGGAGCGAAGAGCGGCTTGTTTTTTTGCTTTTGCGGCGCGAGCGGATCAGATTCTTGCCACGCCGGTTTCCTTTGCGGCTTTGATGACGGCGGCGGCTACCACGGGAGCTACGCGCTTGTCAAGGGCGGGGGGAATGATGTTTTCCTCGTTCAATTCCGCGTCGGAAATGAGAGACGCCAGCGCGATGGAGGTGGCAACCTTCATTTCTTCATTGATGCAGGAGGCGCGGCAATCCAATGCGCCTCTGAAGATGCCGGGGAACGCCAGCACGTTGTTGATCTGATTGGGGAAATCCGAGCGTCCGGTTCCAACCACGCGGGCGCCTGCTTTCTTGGCGAGGTCGGGCATGATCTCGGGGGTGGGGTTTGCCATGGGGAACACGATGGGATCGGTTGCCATGGATCGGATCATTTCCTCGCTGACAATGTTGGGGGCGGAAACGCCGATGAACACGTCGGCACCCTTCATGGCGTCGGCAAGCGTTCCGTGAAGACACGCGGCGTTGGTCAGCTTTGCGATCTCGGCGTGAGCGGGATTGAGGTCCTCCATGTCACGGCTGATGATGCCAAAGCGGTCTACCATGGTGAGGTTTTTCACACCAATGTTGAGCAGATGCTTACCGATGGCGCATCCCGCGGAGCCGGCTCCGTTAATGACGACCTTGACCTCTTCCATCTTCTTGCCCACCACTTTCAGGGCATTGATCAAGGCGGCGGCAACCACAATGGCGGTGCCGTGCTGATCGTCGTGGAAGACGGGAATGTCGCAGATCTCCTTCAGTTTTCTTTCAACCTCAAAGCAACGGGGGGCGCCGATGTCCTCCAGGTTGATGCCGCCAAAGCTGCCCGAAATAAGGTAGATGGTGCGAACCAGCTCGTCCACGTCCTTGCTGCGAATGCAGAGGGGGAAGGCATCCACGTCGGCAAATTCCTTGAACAAGGCACATTTGCCCTCCATTACCGGCATACCTGCCTCGGGACCGATGTCACCAAGACCCAGAACCGCCGTGCCGTCGGTGATAACAGCCACCAGATTGCTTCTACGGGTCAGCTCAAAGGATTTGTTGACGTCCTTTTGAATCTCCAGGCAGGGCTCGGCTACGCCGGGGGTATATGCCAGGGAAAGGTCTTTTCTGTCATTGATGGAGCAACGGGAGATCACCTCGATCTTTCCCTTCCACTCGTAGTGCTTTTCAAGAGCTTCTTCACGGATCGTTTTCATAATGTATTTGTATTCCTTTCTGGAGTTTTGTTGTCTATGGTGGGGGATTTCACCCTCTGCGGACGGCGAGGGGGGAGTTTCGCCCGTTGCGACGGGCGACCAAGGCTGCGCGCCTTGGATGGGCGCCACCTTTTGGAAAAGGTGGACGAAAACTTTTCACAGAAAAGTTTTTTGGAAGGATAGAAAAAATGGGAACGCTTGAGTCCATACCGTCAGCTATCCCTGCCGTGATTTGTTAGGGAATGGATAGACGGAAAATTTGCTCCCGCGAGCATTTTGGGACCGCTCTCGTTGCAACTCGGTCACGCTCGGGTTCTAACATGCCCCCGGCATGTTATTCATCCCCCTCGCGCCGCTTCGCTACCCAAAATGCTCACCGATATTAGTTAAAGAAGGTGTAGAGGCGTATCGATGCGGTTTGAATTTTTGCCTGTAGGGGGCGACGTCCTCGACGCCCCGAGATGCAACAAATTTTGCTTTTTAAACGGCTATTGGTATGTAGCCACACGCAAAGCAAACGCTTTTTCTTCTCGGACCGTCGGGGACGCCGGTCCCTACAAGGTTTGAGGGAAATCGAATAAAAGAGCGTAGCCGGATCATTCCCGATTTCATCTATCCTTGAATCGCCCCTACGGGTTTGTGCGAAAATTTATCCTTTCCGTGTCACCTCTGAGAAGGCTCGCATTTGTCCATCCCTGTTCTTACACTAACCTTATGGAGCGGGCAGGGTTGGTGGTCCCTGACCGCTATCGGCAGTACCTTTCCGTCCGTTCGAAAAACTAACAGAAAACAGTCACCCAACTAACGACAGAGGCACCGCACCTCCAAAAAAGTAAAAAACTTTTCTGTGAAAAGTTTTTCGTCCACCTTTTTTCAAAAAGGTGGCGCGGATCCAACGCCGCGTAGCGTTGGTCGTCGTCCGCAGACGACGAAACTCCCCCCTTGCCCCCGCAGAGGGCGAACCCCCCCACTCTCACATCTTTCCTGCCGTCAAGCGGATGAGGAGGGACTTGTTGTCGGGTTGATTTTTTGCCTCGTGAGCGGCGCGGTTGCGGTGAAGCTCTCCACACTTGGTGCATCGGTGAATGATGATAAATCCCTTTTTGGGATCGGGCTCTGTGCGGATCGGCTCCATCTGTCCTTTACACTCGCAGGCGCGGTCGCCGGGATTGATATCCACGTGGAGAGACCAGAGGCAAAAGGGGCAGTGGTTGCGGGAGGTGTAGCCCAGAGGCTCCACGGTCTTGCCGCAGTGCGCGCAGACAAAGCCGCTGTCGTTTTTGGTGAAGCGTTTTTGCTCCATAGGATGATCAATCCTCCTTTCGGATCGCGAAATACCGCGGATGAACGGTAACGGTATAATGGTATCACAAACCCTTCCAAATGTCAATAGATTTTCTTGAAAAAAGCTCTGTTTTAGAACAAGAACAAGAATAATTCTAAAACAAGAGCGAAAAAGAGAGGCATACGGTGCGAAAAAGAGAGAGGCGGATCGATTTTTGGAGTGCGCGGGGAAGACTGCCGAAAATGAGTATGCGCACGCTTTTTGGTAATTTTTGGAGGGCGTGGTATTTATTTGATGGATTTTGGAGAAGTTTTTTGGCTTTCTTGCCTGAAAACAGAAAAAAACTCGCGTTTACCTATTGACAAAACGGCTCCGAGATGGTATGATATTTATATGTATAGGCACTAATGCCATATCTGTCGAAAAAATCAGCCAACAGTTTTTTTCGCGGAAATACCGCACATTGTTTACCGCCGCATCCCGTGGCGGAATCTGAAGCAAAGAAAGAGGTTTTGTTATGAAGGTTTTTAGCAAGTTTCTTGCCGTGATTCTGGCGCTTGTAACCATGCTGACGCTGATCCCCTTCAGCGTATTTGCAAAAGCGTCCGAGCCGTGGCTGGAGGTTGAGGGTAGCGAGGGCACCGATGCACCCGTTCTCACCGTAAAGGTTGATGCGGATGCGCTGATGGCTTTGCTGCGCGCCGACGATGCATCGTCCGAGCTCCTTGACACGCTGCAGTCCGGCATCGCACTGGATTTTGAGTCTCTCACGCAGGTCTTCTCCATTGAGGAGCTGTTTGAGATCATTCCCTCCGAGGAATTGTTCAAGATTCTTTCCATCGAGCAGATCGTAAAAGAGATCGGCTTGAAGAAGCTGGAATCCTACATTGACAAGAGCGCGCTGATCGAAAACGTCAGCAAGAATGACCTGGCAGCTCTCTTGTCCGACATCGACAATCTTGCCGAAGTGGTTGATATGGAGGCTGCGCTGAAGACGCTTGATAAGAGCCTTCTGCTGAAGCATATCGACAAGGATGCCGTTTACGGCGAGATCGACATTGAAGATGCAATTGAGCTTCTGGGCGGTTACGCAAAGGCTCTTGAGTACGTAAACGTTGACGGGTTGTTGGCTGACCCTTCTCTGGACATGGGCGCTCTGGTTTCCTGCCTGGATACCGCAAAGCTCGTGGAAAAGATCGGTCTTGATGCTTTGAAGGATTACGTTGATATTCCCGCTCTTGTAGAGGGGCTGGATGATGCATCCGTTGAGGCTCTGCTGGGAGAGATCTCTGAGCTGGGCAAGGTGGTTGATGCTTCCGCTGCGCTGAAGCTTATCGACAAGGCACTCATTTTGAAATATACCGACGAGGACGCCGTTTTTGAAAAGGTTGATCTTTGGAAGGCAGTTGATCTGGTCTTCGGTAGCGATTCCTTTGATATCGCTGCTCTGAAGAACACCGTGGATCTGAAGGCACTCGTTTCCGGAACTGCGCTGGACTGGGCAGAGATCTTTGATCTTGATCTTCTCTCCGATGACACCGTAATTGCTAAGGTGTCTGCGTTCGTAACCGTTGATACCTCCGACGTGAGCAAGCTTGAGGCTCTGCTGGAGGGTAAGAATATTGCCGACTACTACGATGCTGTAGCCGGAACCGCAAACGTTCAAAAGCTGGTTAAGGATGTTGGAATTTCCAAGCTGATGAACAGTGATATCGTTGAGGTTGACCTTGACGGTATGATGGCTGAACCTACAATCGAAACCTTCGTATTCAATCATATTAATCTCGAGACTGCTCTTCCCAAGATCAAGGATTCCTTGAAGAATGCTTTGAATCTGACGGATTATGTGGATAAGACCGCTGTGTTCGAGCTGATCGCGCTGGAGGATGCCATTGAGCTGATTGGTGGCTATGAGGCTGCAGAACAGTACGTAAATACCAACGCGCTGTTGGCTGATCCCGATCTGGATCGCGGTGCTCTCGTTTCTGCCGTTAATTTCGATAAACTGGTGGAAGAAATCGGCTTTGAGAAGCTGGAAGCTTACTTTGATCTGAAGACTTTGGTAGATGACCTTTCTCCTGAAGATAAGGCGGAAATCCTGGAATCGCTGGAAAACGTAGCCGAGCTTGTGGACATGGAAGCCGCAATGGAGCTGATCAGCTCTGAGCTCGTTTTGAAGTACGTAGATCAGGATGCTGTTCTTGAGGATATCGAAATTGAAAAGGCTGTCGATCTCATCGGCGGCTATGATAAGGCAACCGAATTCGTTCAAATGGAATCTCTTCTTGCAGATCCCGATCTGAACATGGGCGCTCTGGTTGACTTTGTATGGCTGGATAAGCTGATCGAAGCGATTGGCTTTGAAAAGATCATGGAGCTCGTTTCCGTAGAAGCGCTGATTGAGCAGCTGGATGCTGAGGAGCTGTACGAGATCATTCAGCTCGTTGATATGGGTCCTTACGTAAAGGATCTGCTGGCTCTGGTTGTTCGTAAGATCTTCTCCAACGTGGATGAGATTACCGTTGACGGTCAGCTGGTTGCCGCTGAGGACAGCAAGCAGATGCTCAAGGTTGATTCCAAGGCACTGATTGAGGCTCTTAACAGAGTTCGTCCTTCTCTTGACGACTTCATTAACAATAAGGATGGAAAGCTCCTTTCCACCCACCTTTCCTTCAAGTACACCGTAGATGGCACCGACGTTCAGAAGTCCAAGGAAATGATCCTTGAGCTGGTGGTAGAGGGTGATATCAGCGGTGTTCAGAAAATGGCGCAAAAGATGTCCGATCTTTTGAACCGTTACATTTCCTATTCTTATAACAACGGCACTTTGAGTGCTGACATTACGATTCCCGCAAAGTTTGCGGAGCTCTTCAACCGCGTTCTGGATACCGACCGCTTGGATGCAGACACCAAGGAGAAGCTTCTGATCGTTGCAGCCTGGGGGGATAGCGAGCACCTGATGGGTGTTCTGGAAAGCCTCACCGTTGCCGACGTTGAAAATATTCTCTCCTCTGTTGATCTTGAGGAGCTTGGCAACATTGCGCTTCAGTATGAGTACGTACAGGAATGCCTGAAGGTCGCTTCCGATTTTGCCGGCATTGATATGACCGATATGGACGTCAACGATCTGCTGGATTACTCCGTAAAGGTTCCCGGTCTGAAAACGATCAGCGAAAAGATTCAGGAGAAGTACGGCGTAGACGTTTATGCGGCACTGGAAAAGTACGAGACCGTTGATGAACTCTACGAGGCTGCCATGAAGAAGGCAAAAGAGAACGTAGAGCTCTTTGAAAGCGTTACCGATCGCATCATTCTTGAAATCAACACGCGTCTCTCCGATGCAGCTAAGGATCTTAGCCTGATGGATTGCTATCAGGGCAACGGTCTCTTTGAGCTGAACAAGTCCGTTACCGTGAACGCCAAGGAGCTTGCCGAAAAGGCTTTGACTCGCTTGGTAAAATGGATCGGTGCTGACGATATCGGCGTAGAGATTATTGACCTTCTGCTTTCTCAGGTTTCCGGCGGCACGAAGACCTTGAATCTGGATCTTTCCATTCAGGTTGCCGACGTATACCGCATTACCTATAAGGATAAAGACACCGAAAAGACTCTCTTTGACGCATTCCTTCCCGTTGGCGCAGATCTTTCTGTGTTCCGGCAAAAGGAAGTAGACGGCGTTGAGATCATTGGATGGGCAGACGAAGAGGGCAATGCCATTACCGTTATGCCCGCAAGAGACGTTGTTGTTTATGCCGAGGTTGAGGGCGGTGACGGTCCTGATGTTCCCCCCGTTGATCCCGAAGAGCCTCGCAAGGAGGTTCACGTAACCTTTGTAAACCAGAGTGGCGCAACCCTTGGAACCGTTACCCTTCTTTCGGGTGATAAGCTTTCCGCAGAGCAGATCGCAACCGTTGACGGCTTTGAGGCGCTGATCGAATACACCAACGCCAGCAAGCAGTTCCTGTACAGCAACGTAGAGGTTGTTTGGAAGGTTTACGATGCTGCAACCGGCACCGTTGGCTCCAGATGGATGCCCAGCAGAACCGTTGTAACCGATGACGTTACCGTTATTGCGGACGTAACCCCCAACTATTATTTGAACATTGACGACGTTGATTACGACGTTGAGCTTAACGATGAAGGAAACAACAAGACCTTCACCCTGAAGATCCATGAGGAGCTTCCCGAGGCGTTCGTTCTGGATATGGACCGCAAGTTCCTGTTGTCTATGGCTGCAATGTCCTACAACATCACTCTGGAGGTGATCGTTGGAAAGCAGGAATATTGCTTCTTCACCATGGATGACGCGCTTCTGAAGTCTTTGAAGGATGCTTCTACAACGCAGGTAACCTTCCACTTTGGAACCACCTCTGCAAATGCCGCAAATTCGATTTATGCAAAGGATGAGAACGCAAGCTTCTACACCTTTGAGATCAGAACCGACGGCACTGTTTACGATAAGAATTTCGTAAGCGATCTTTACATTACTGTTCCTTACGAACAGGCAACTACCGGATCTTCTTCCGGAAACGGCCTGACTCGTATTCACCTTCTCTACGCTGACGGTTCCCGTGAGCTGGTAGAAAGAATTGGTGACCAGGCAGGCTTTGTTACCTTCAAGGCACCTCACTTCTCCGAGTACGTTGTTTCCAACGAGTACAAGATGAATCTTGACTTCGTTTCCACTGAGTCGAGCGATATTACCGAGATCTTTGGTTCTTGGAAGAGCGAAAAGGATGCTACCGATACCTACTTCCCCGCAGGCTGCGAGATCGTTGCGATCCCCGTGGTTCTCGGAGACCACACCAATAACTACATTTGGGTTTCCACCTCTTACGTGGTTGGCGGTGTTTCCGGTGCTCTCTCTTACGGCGAGATCTTTGTAATGCCCGCCTCCGAGGTGAGCGTAACCGTTTTGGTAAAGCCCCGTGAGTGCAACGTATACTATTACGTGCTGGGCGTTGAAGTTTACAAGGATACTTACTTCTTCTATGAGACCGTTGGCATGAGAGCCGAGAACGACTCTGCCGTTATGGAAAAGGATCCCGACGGTACTCCCTCCGCTTACAAGTGGATCGGCTTTGATGCCGCTCTGGTTGGCAAGTGCGATATGTACGTTTTCGCTAAGTGGAACGATGCAACCTACTTCGTTGAATTCTTGGGCCGTGACGGCAAGCCCGTTGCAACCTTTGCCTTTGACGAAAGCAACTTCTACACCGTTAAGGCTCCTGCAGTTCCTACAGAGGTTGGATACGTTGGTGCATGGGAAAAGTACGATCTGTCCGAGGCGTTCGGTCAGGCTGACGGCTACACGCTGAAGGTAAATTCCGTTTATACCGATGCAATCTTCAAGATTTTCACCGACGGTAACGTAACCGTGGTTGGTTCGGCTAAGTTTGGCGACACCGTAAAGGTGTTTGCTCCCGACCATGCAGGCTATGACAAGGTAATTCTCGTAACGCTTGCAGACAAGACGACGCAGGCTGTTGAAAACGGCGTATTCGTAATGCCCGAGAGCGAGGTTTACATTAGCGTATCCTATGTGCCTCACACCTTTAACTACACCATCAACGGCTTTGAGTATCAGGGCAAGATGAACGACACCGTAACCTTCAGCATCACCATTCCTCGCGGAAAGGTGCTGGAGAAGACTCCTGCCGGCTGTGTTCTTGCAAACGCTGAACTGAATGCTGACGGTGCACTGGTTCTCACCTACAGCTTTGAGCTGGTTGAGGACGGTATGTCTGTGAACTGGAAGTGGAAGAACTCCAAGTACAATATGTTCCAGATCATCAACGGTTCTCTGTTTGACGGCGACGGTGTTCCCGTTTCCACCAATGATGACGCGGTGTTCCTTGGATGGTCTCCCGTCGTAGCCGATAACATTCAGTTTGCAATCTTCGGCATCAACGAAGAGCCTGCATCCTGGCTGTGGCTGTGGATCCTGCTGATCCTGCTGGTTCTCATCGGTGTGATCGTTCTCTTCTACCTGCTCTACAAGGCAGGCAAGATCGGCTTGAACGCCTTCACCCGTGTGATCCTGTGGATCGTGAACCTCTTCTTCTCCGTTTGCATCGCAGTTGCGGAATTCGGATTGAAGATCGCAGGTCTGTTCGGCAAGGGCAAATCCAATGAGGAGTACGGCGTTGCCGAGGCTGATCAGAAAGAGGACTAAGACGAAATAAGCGTCTGTTACCAAAAACTTCGGGCTGTTGCGCAGATGCGCAACAGCCCTTTTTCAAAAGAGAGATTTTTATGAAGCACAGTGAATTTTACAAAATCAAATGGCACGATACCAACGCCAACCGTGAGGCGCGACCTTCCAAGCTTCTCATGTATATGCAGGAGACCGCCAACGCACATCTGCTTGCCAACGGGCTTTCGCTGGACGGCTTGCGGGATGAACGTGGGCTTGCTTTTCTTCTCAGTCGCATCGCCATGCGATTCTATCAGCCCCTTTACACGGGGGACGAGATCGAGGTGCAGACGTGGATCTGCGAGGGCAGGGGATTTTCCTTTGACCGTTGCTTTGTGATCCGACGCGGCGGGAACGTGGTTGCCGAGGCGTATTCGACTTGGGCGCTTTTGAATCTGAAGGAGAAGCGTTTGATGAAAAACAGTGAGTTTTCTTACGGATTTTCGCCCGATCTTCCGCTGGAATCCGATCTGATCACCCGTTTGAGAATGCCCGCAACGGCTTCCATGGAGAAGGCGGGGGAGAGAAAGATCGTTTATTCGGATATTGACTATAATCAGCACATGAACAATACCAATTATCCCGATATGCTTTGCGATTTCGTTCCCGGAATCGAGCACCGCCGCGTGAGCGCCATGACGCTTTCCTTTTTGCACGAGGCGAGCTTTGGACACACGCTGGAGGTTTTGAGAGGCGCACACGAGGCAGGGCATTATTTCCGCACGGTAGACGAGGCGGATGAAAAGGTATGCCTTGAGGCGTTGGTGTTGCTGGAGGATTTCGATACGCCGTACGTGGGATGATTCCCTATTTTACGTTGGGCGACCGCCCGAGGTGCTTGGTCTCGGTCGCCCACGGATGCATACGGTGCGTTCTTATAATCAAGAAACGATGCGCCGTACGTGCGTCGAGTATTCAATATTTTCTTTTGGAGAGGCGTTTTGCCTCTCTTTTTTTCTATGAATTTTCCATTTTTTTTCAGAAAAGTATTGACAAACGGCATTTTTTGTTGTATTATTGTATTAGTACAATAGTACAACGAATAAAAAAAGAAGGGAGGAAAGCCGATGGCGTGGAATTTTAACAACCGAGAAGCGATGTTTTTGCAGATCGCCGATCACATGCGTCTGGAGATTCTGAACGGTGTTTATGCCCCCGATCAGCAGATTCCGTCGGTGCGCCAGCTTGCCTTCACGGCGTCTGTCAATCCCAACACCATGCAGAGAGCGCTTGCCCAACTGGAGGAGGAGGGGCTTTTGTACGCGCGGGGAACCGTGGGAAGATTCGTTTCCTCGGATCCCGATGTGATCAGCGCCGCCAAGGAGAGAATGAGGCAAAAGACCGTTCGCAGATGGATCCGCGAGGCAACCGCACTGGGCATTTCGGTGGACGAGATGATTTCTTATATTCAAAAGGAGGAAAATGAGCAATGAGTGCTCCTGTTTTATCGTGTCACAATCTGTATAAGAGCTACAAGGGTGGAAAGATGGTTCTGAACGGCTTTCAATGCTCCTTGGCAAGTGGAAAGATCATAGGTCTTCTGGGTCCCAACGGGTGCGGAAAATCCACTCTGATGAAGCTGATCTGCGGACTTCTTGTTCCCGACCACGGCGAGATCCGTGTTTGCGGAGAGCTTCAGAGCGAGGCAACCAATGCCATGATCTCTTATCTTCCCGAGCGCACCTACTGCAATAACTGGATGCGTGTGGATGAGTTGATTGATTATTTCTGTGATTTTTATTCTGATTTTGACGAGAATGCCGCGAGACGAATGCTGGCAGAATTGAAGATTGATACCCGTATGACGCTGAAAACCCTCTCCAAGGGCAACAAGGAGAAGGTTCAGCTGGTGATGGTCATGGCGCGTCGCGCAAGGCTTTATCTGTTGGATGAACCCATTGCCGGTGTGGATTCTGCCGCCCGCGATTATATTCTGCAAACCATTATCGGAAATTACAATCCCGAGGCGACGATTGTGATCACGACCCACTTGATCCATGATATCGAGCCGATTCTGGACGAATTTGCTTTTATGGGTGAGGGCGGTAAGATCATGCTCTCGGGCGTTGCCGACGACGTGCGCGCCGAGCGCGGAAAGTCTTTGGATGAACTGTTTAAGGAGGTGTTCAAATGCTCGGTAAACTCTTAAAGTATGATCTGAAATCGGTTTGGCGCATCTGGTGGATCGCCGCCGTCAGCGCCTTGGGCGCATCCTTTGTGGGATCGTTTTCATTTCGCTTCTTTTTGTCTTCCCCCGCGCATAATATGGCGGCGGAAACGGTTTCCAGTCGGGAAATGCTGGTCACGGCTCTTGCCGCGATTGTGTTCGCGTTTTCGGTGATTACCATCGTGGCATCGGTATTGATCACGGCGATTCTTGTATATTTGCGGTTTTATAAGCACTTTTTCAGCGACGAGGGATATCTGACCTTCACGCTTCCGGTGAGCCGCAAGATGCTGTTGTTTTCCAAGACGCTTAACGCCATCATCTGGACAGTAGCACACACGGTGCTGATTACGGTTTGCTCTCTTGTCTTTCTGGTGTTTTCGCCACCCGCAACGGCGGAGACGGGATTTTTCAATCCTTTCGCCCTGGAAGCGGTGGGAGATTTCATTTCCAGCCTGTTTGATCTGATGGGCGCGGGATGGTTCCTTGCTTTTTCCTTTGCAGGATTCTTGATTCTGACAGGCTTGACGGTGTTCTCCATCAGTCTTATTCATTATTGCATTACGTTGGGCGCGATCATTGCCAAAAAAGCAAAGCTCCTTGTCGCGATTGGGATGTATTATCTGATCACAACCATCCTGTCCTTCGTGGCGCAGGCGGTGATCATGGTGCTTTTCATTTGTATGGCGGGAAGATTTGTCGTGCTTTTTGCGGCGCTCACGCCGGGTGCTGCGGCTTTTGCCGTCTGGCTCATCGTTTTGATGGTGGCAACCGTGATAGCGGTGTTGGCAAGCATCATGTATTTCTTGACGCTCGGCAATCTGGAGCGCAAGCTGAATCTGGCATAAGGAGGGGGATATGATGAAAATGAATTTGAAAAAAAGATGCTTTTTGCTCGCATTTTGTCTGATTCTGCTCCTGCCCCTGCTTTCTGTCGGTGCTTCTGCGGGAGAGGATAAGCCGGATTTTGAGTATGACAACAACGGCCGCGTTGTTTGGGAGCTTTCGGAGGACGGGGGCAGGCTGGAAAGCGGAACCCTGAGCTATACAATCTATGATTTCCCCGCAGGAAGCCTTGCGATTTATTGGGAGGCGCACTACCTCTTTGAGTACCAAAATCGTGTGAGCAGCCCTTGGATTGAGGAGATCACGGGCTCCTCTTACGCAGAAGGAATCGTTTACTCTGCCAAATCCGGAGGCGGGATCATGCTTTTGCAGGTCGAAGACGAATGGTATCTGTTTACCGACGCGCACGGGAAGGCTGAAATGGACGCCTTTGCAAGCGGAAAAACGAAAAACTATTATTTGCGCACCGAGCCGTTTTGCTCGACGGCGTTGTCTTCTGAGATCTTTGATGCCATGGAGGCGGAACGCGCCAAGACCGATAACAAGAGAATTGAGGACGTGGTGAATCTGAAAAAAGCCCATCGCTTTGACGTGATCGTTTACGACGAGAATCAGACCTACGCCTATACCGTGGGCGCGGTATATCGGTTGGAGGATGGAAAGGATTATTACGTGCATTTTCCCTCCTTGGAAAACCGGTATTTTGATGCGGATGGGAACTTCTCCTATCGAAGCGGAAGCGTGGAGATGACGGAGCTGGGAGCAGATCTGACGGGAGCCCTGGATCGGGTTGCAGAGATGATTCCTTCCGGCGTTTATCCTTACTATGAATACGAGTATGGTGACTGGCAAATTACGATCCCGGAAGCAGGCTTTTGGGCGTTATATTCCCTCTTTGGCTTTGCCGCACCGCTTCCTCTGTTGATTATGGGATTGGTATTACCGCGTTCCAAGAAGCGCGGATATCCCAAGTATTGGTACGTTTTGTCGTTCCTCGCCTTGATCTGGATCATCCTTGCGGTGGCGCTGATGATTTTGCTGATTTGAGGAAGGATACGCGGTTCATTTTTCTCATTCAAAACCAAAAGCTTCTGCCAACGGGAATTTTCCCGTTGGCAGAAGCTTTTTGATATTTATTTCCATTTTCCAAGCTCTTCGCGCTGTTTTTGTTCTTCCAATTCCTTGCTTTCTTTGTCGAAGCGCGCGTGATATTCCTTGCCGTGGCGCAAGCGATAAAAGAGCATACCGCCCACAAACGCCATCAGAAATACGAGGATCGAGAGCAATTTGACCCCTGCGGAAAAGAACCACACAAAGGGGAGCATCAGAGGAATGAAGAGATGATAGGACGCGATCATGTACGAGGTCATTTTCTCCCATTCTTCCTCGGTCAGATCCGAATTGTTGTTGGTGTTAAAATCCTTTTTTTGAGGATGCCTTGAAAAATATCCGATTTGAAAAATCGAAAGTCCGATCATGAAAAGAGGGATCACGGAATTGAATACAAGGTTCAAATTTTCATGAAAGACAAGAATGCCAACAAGATTCAGCCCCAGCGTGACAATGTAATAGATCGCCAATTTCATGGTAGTGAAAATCTCCTTTCTCAGTCATCCGCAGGCTTGCAAAAGCCTTTTCTGCCGCAATGGGGGCATTTGAACACTCTGTCATCGTTCACGTGAATCGAAAACGCGGCTTTCCACCATACGGGATAGAAATTCTTATGACATTTTGGACACCTGTACTCTTTTTTGGCAATCATCTTTCCTGCAAAGAAGCAAACGAAAACAAAAATCAAGACCGTTGGAACGGCGATCACCCACCAATGCACGTCATAGCTTTGATCAAACCAATGCACCTCGCAGGATGTAAGGCACAGAGTCAAAAAAAGCACGGAACATACAAAAGCAATCTTTTTCATGTCGTAACTCCTTTTTAGGTCAATTCACAATATCCGATCCAAAGCCCCGACAGCTGTCCGTGGTGAAACACAAGCTTGATTTTGATCCCCACCTTTTCGTACCTTGCGTATTGGTACAGAATGTGGGGGTGTTTTTTGTCACGTTCCAAATGCTCGATGGAGAGCAGCTTTCCTGCAGGGGCAAAGGTATCGGCTCGCACGATTTCGTAGCTTTTACGGGGCATATACTCAATGAGCTTTGGGCTCAAATATTGATACAAAAAGTCGGTGTCTCCTTCAATAACAGCTTTGGCACAGAGGGCGGCAAGGGCTGAGAGTCCATCGCCCGAGAGTTCTTCCTTCTTTTGCGGATTTTGCTGAAAAATATCGTCTCCCGACTCAATGACCGTCAACGCCTCGTTGAGCAACACCAATTCCTTACGCTTGGCATCCATTGCGGCGGCAATCTCCGCGCGTTTGGAAAGAACCGCGTCACGCAGATCGATCTTGTTATCTTGCAGGGCTTTGATCGCCTTGACCGAAATCCCCAGCGTCCGCAACACCAACACGTTGCGAATGTGATCAATCTGCTCCTTGGTATATTGGCGTCTGGATTGAAACGGCACGGATGTGCTGGATATGATTCCCTTTTCCTCGTAAAAACGAAGTGTTCGGGAGGTGGTTCCCAAGAGCTTGCAAACCTCTCCAATATCATATAATTTTTCTTTTTCCATGCCGCCACCTCGCTTTCAGCTCCATTATATCACTTGACGCAAGGTCAATGTCAAGGGGGGTTTGAAAAAAATTATTCTTTTGGCAAAAAGAACTCCTTCCGTCTCGCTACGCGAGTTGCTTCCCTCAACTAACAGAATGGAGCACCTAAGGATAGGAAAATGGATTTACCCATTTCCATAGAAACCCTCTTTGTGAAAGTTTTTGAGGGGCTTGGGGAACTTTTTTCAAAAAGTTCCCCAAGAAAAACGCTCTTACTCCACCCGATCCAAAATCAAGGGGATCTTTTTGGGCTTTGTTTCTTCGATCACGGTAGAAGCCAACAGCTTTTTCTCGGCGGATGCCAAGGTCTCTTCTCTCGACGTAAACAGCTCGGCAATGGGATCGCCCGCCTTGACAAAATCTCCCGTCTTGGCGCGCAGAACAATGCCTGCCGTCATATCGATGACGTCCTCCTTGGTGTTGCGTCCCGCGCCCAGCAGAAGCGCCGAAACACCGTAGCCCTCGGTATCCACGCGAGCGATAAAGCCATCACGGTCTGCCAAAACCGTTTTGGAATACGCCGCCTTGGGGAACTTTTCGGGATGATAGATCCACTCGGCGTCGCCTCCCTGGGCGGCTACCATTTTGGCAAAGGTCTCAAGGGCGCTGCCGTCGGTCAGGGCTTTCCTTGCCATTTCCTCACATTCGGCAAGGATTCCCTTGTCGGCAAGGAAAAGAATATTGGCGGAGAGTGCCACACAGATCTCAATCAGATCCTCGGGACCCTTTCCGTTCAGAACCTCGATCGCCTCAATCACCTCCAGCGTGTTTCCGATCTTGTTGCCAAGAGGGGCGTCCATGTTGGTGATCAGGGCGGTGATCTTCTTGCCCGCGCGCTTGCCGATGTCCACCATCAGCTCTGCCAGCTCGCGGCTATTCTCCAAGGTTTTCATGAACGCGCCGCTGCCGGTTTTGACGTCAAGAACGATGCAATCGTCATCGGCGGCAAGCTTTTTGCCCATGATGCTGGAGGCGATCAGCGGCATACTGTCCACCGTTGCGGTGACGTCGCGCAGAGCATAGAGCATCTTATCGGCGGGGGCAAGATCGGCACTCTGTCCCACGATGGCACAGCCCACCTCGTTGACGATGGCTTCAAATTTTTCAATCGAAAGATTGGTCTTGAAGCCCTCAATGGCTTCCAGCTTATCCACCGTGCCGCCGGTATGACCCAAGCCGCGGCCGCTCATCTTTGCCGACTTAATGCCAAGGCTGGACACCACGGGAATGACGACCAGGCTGGTTTTGTCGCCTACGCCGCCCGTGGAGTGCTTATCGGCACGGATGCCATTGATGCCCGAAAAATCCAGCACCTCGCCCGAATCACGGATGGCAAGGGTGAGGGTTGTGGTCTCCTCTGCCGTCATGCCGCAAAAATAGATCGCCATGCAGAGCGCTGACGCTTGATAATCGGGGATTCTTCCCGACACGTATTCCGAAATAAACCATCTGATCTCGGCATCGGTCAATCTGCCGCCGTCTCTCTTTTTTTGAATGATGTCATACATGCGCATGGTGTTGTTCTCCAATCGTCATTTCAAATCATCCTTGCCAAAGGATAAAGGAAAGAGCTCCTCCAAGGAGTATGCCTTGAAGCTTTCGGGCGTTCCGAGAAGAACGCGAAAATCCTTGCCGCAGAACTCGGTCATCACCTGTCGGCACACGCCGCAAGGGGCGCAAAGCGCCGAAAGCTCATCGCCCTTGCCGCCTACAATGGCGATGGCGGTGAAATCCCGCTCGCCCTCGCTGACCGCCTTGAAGAATGCCGTCCGCTCGGCGCAGTTGGTGGGGGTGTACGATGCGTTCTCGATGTTGCATCCCATGTATACCTTGCCGCCTTTGGTCAGAAGCGCCGCGCCTACAAAAAAGCCCGAATAAGGGGCGTACGCCATTTTTCTTGCCTCCACGGCGGCTTGCATCAGTTCTAAATCATTCATAATTGGTTCCTTTCTTGGGTGAGGAGAGTTTCGCCCGTTGCGACGGGCGACCAACGCTACGCGGCGTTGGAGGATTTCGCGCTCTGCGGAGCGCGCCCAACGCTACGCGGCGTTGGATCCGCGCCACCTTTTTGAAAAAAGGTGGACGAAAAACTTTTCACAGAAAAGTTTTTTGATAGGTTGGATGAAATTGGGGAATGCTTGAGTCCCTATCGTCAGCTATCCCTGCCGTGACTTGTTAGGAAACGGATAGACGGAAAGAATAGCTCCCGCAAGCATTTTGGGACCACTACCCAAAATGCTCCATGAAATTAGTTTACGCGGAGGGGGGATTTCGTCGTCTGCGGACGACGACCAACGCTACGCGGCGTTGGAGGATTTCGCGCTCTGCGGAGCGCGCCAAGGGCTTCTCGCCCTTGACCTCGCCCGCTTTTTAAAAAAAGCGGGGCAAAAACTTTTCACAGAAAAGTTTTTTGATAGGATAGAGAAAAAAGGGAATGTTTGAGTCCCTATTGTTAGCTATCCCTGCCGTGACTTGTTAGGAAACGGATAGACGGAAGAAGAGCTCCCGCGAGCAGCTGGGGGCCACTACCCCATCTGCTCACCGATATTAGTTGAAGAAGGTGTAGAGGCGTATCGATGCGATTTGAATTTTTTTGCCTGTAGGGGGCGACGTCCCCGACGCCCCGAGAAGCAACAAATTTTGCTTTTTATACGGCTACCAATCATAGCCGGCTGCAAATTAAAAATTCTTTCGTTTCCGGGGCGTCGAGGACGTCGCCCCCTACAAGGTTTGAGGAAAATCGGACGAAAGATCGCAGCCGTGTAATCCACGATTTCCGTTCCTCTTGATCGTAGGGGCGATTCATGAATCGCCCGTTTTTTCAACGTCAAGATTTTTTACAGGCGGGCGACCAAACACCACGCAAGCGTGGCGGTCGCCCCTACGGGTTTGCGCGTAATTTATCATTTTCGTGTTACCGAAAACTAACTTCATGGAGCAGATGGGGTAGTG
>SVSL01000040.1 GCA_015064315.1 Oscillospiraceae bacterium | reverse complement strand
GTATGTCCGTAGGCAATTCCGTTTTTGTAAGTCTCTCAAAACCTCGGAGACCTCTCCGATCTGCTCCGCAAGGATCTCTGCGCGAATCTCGGCTTGAAGTGCCGTAATGGCGGCAACGCGGGCGTGCTTGATCTCTTCCGGAACCTGATTCGGCAGTTCGGCGGCAACGGTCCCCTTCCTCTTGGAATAGGGAAAGGCATGGATCATTAAAAATCTTGCCTTTCGGATAAAATCCAGGGTTTCGGCAAAGGCTTCCTCGGTCTCTCCCGGAAATCCCGCGATCATATCGGTGGTAAACTGAACGTTCGGCATTGCACGGCGAAGGCGTTCCATATTTTCCAATGCCATTCTACTGTTATATTTGCGCTTCATGGCGGCGAGGATGCGGTCCGAACCGCTTTGCATGGAAAGATGAAAATGCGGAACCACCGAGGGAAGCTCTGCAATGGCATCCACAAAGGGCTGCTTGATCAGGGAAGGATCCAGCGAGCCCAAACGGATTCTGCCCACGTTTGGGATTTTGTCAACCTCTGTCAAGAGATCGGAAAGCTTGTAGCCATCCAGATCCTTTCCGTAGGATGCGGTTTCAATGCCGGTAAGCACCACCTCAAGGCAACCGTTTTGTGTCAGTGCGGTCACCTCGGCAACCACCTCTTCGGGTGCTTTAGAGCGTACTTGACCGCGAGCCGAGGGGATGATGCAATAGGCGCAGTGATTTTCACAGCCATCCTCGATCTTAACGTAGGCGCGGGTTCGGTCAAAGCGATTGATGGACATGGCTTCAAAGCCGTTGGCGTCGGGTGCTTCGGAAAGGATCTCTGCTTTTTCGGGCTTTTTTCCATCGCGGAGCAGGCGGAGCACGGCATCGACCACCAAAAGCTTGCGATTGTTTCCGCAAATGAAGTCAACGCCCTTGATGGATGCGATCTGCAAAGGGTCTACCTGCGCAAGACAACCTGTTACAAGAACGTATGCGTCGGGATTCTGTTTGATGGCGCGGCGAATAAACTGCCTTGCCTTTCGGTCGGATTCGGCAGTTACCGTACAGGTATTGATAATGTAAATATCACAGCGTGACGCAGGAGAAAGAATTTCGATCCCTTCCTCACGCAGGCGCTCGGCAATGGCTTCGGATTCATATTGGTTGACCTTACAGCCAAGGGTATAGATTCCTGCCGTGATCTTCTGTTCGGACATGGTTGCTCCTTATGGATTTGAATTTCACGCTTTTATTTTACCATGTTTTTCGGCTCTTGTAAAGAAAAATTTCTAAAAAAGAGGAAAATATATTTTTTATACTTGAAAAAAAGCCCAAACCGTTGTATAATGTGTGTGGGAAATGAAAAGTAAACCATACCAAAAAGGAGAACGGGAGAGCTGCGGTTCCCCCGTCGCGTTTGTTTATGCAGATTATCAAGATCAAGAAAAACGATGCGGGACAACGGCTTGACAAGTTCCTTTCCAAGGCGGTCAAGGGGCTTCCCATGTCCTTGATGTATAAGTACATCCGTACCAAAAAGATCAAGGTCAACCGCGCTCGCACACAACAAAACTATATGCTCATGGAGGGCGACGAGATCCAGCTCTTTATCCGCGAGGAGTTTTTTGCGTCTCCCGAAAAGGATGAGGGAGCGCTCTTTCGCATTGCTCCCAAGCTGGATATCGTTTACGAGGACGATAAAATCATGCTTCTCAACAAGCGCCCGGGCGTGCTTGTTCACGAGGATACCGCCGCGGCGGAGAACACCCTGATCATGCACGTTAAGGCGTATCTTGCCCAAAAGGGAGAATATTCTCCCGAGGATGAAAATTCCTTCGCCCCCGCTCTTTGCAACCGCATTGACCGAAATACCGGCGGTATCGTGATTGCCGCCAAGGATGCTGAGGCGCTCCGCGTGATGAACGAGAAGATCCGCAACGATGAGCTGCGCAAGTTCTATCTTTGTGCCACCCACGGTTGCCCCAAGCAGAAGCAGGCGACTCTGCACGGATATCTGCGCAAGGACAGCTCTGCCAACACCGTGGAAGTTTCGGATCAGAAGAAGCCCGGATATAAGGAGATTATTACCAAATATCGTGTGCTGAAGCAGAAGTCGGACAGCGCACTTCTTGAGGTGGAGCTGGTGACCGGAAGAACCCACCAGATCCGCGCCCATCTTTCCCATATCGGACATCCGCTTCTCGGTGACGGAAAATACGGCGTCAACAGACGGGAAAAGGGAAGAGGCTATAAATTCCAGGCGCTGTACGCCTTTCGCTTGACCTTTGATTTTTCCGACAGCGAGGGATATTTGGGATATCTGAACGGCAAAACCTTTGAGATCGACCGTGAAAACGTTTGGTTTTTAAAGGATTTTGCGTTGGAAGGAGATTTTTAAAGGATGTTGAAAACAATATTGCAAAAGCCTCTGCTGCTGACTTTGGCAGGAAGCGTTATCACCGCGCTGATCCTTGTGTTTCCCGTGCTCGGGATCCTGCAATGGATCTCTATGATCCCCATTTTTTTGGGGGCTTACTTGCTTCTCGAAAAGCCGATCCTCAAAAGAGGTCGTGCTTATCTGTACGGCTTTCTCACGGTCTACGTCTACTATTTTGTGCTTTATCATTGGTTTGTCAGCCTCTATCCCTTGGATTTTGTGGGGCTTGAAAAGGGCGCCGCGGCGTTTGTGGTTGCCATTGCGTGGCTGGGACTCCCTCTTTTGCAGGCGATTCCGGGCGGCTTCATTTTTGTATGCTATCGATTGATCCGCAAAACGGGTATCTTTGACCGCGCCCCAATTTTGCGTCCGTTTGCTTTTTCGGCGCTTTGGGTGATCTTTGAGTGGAGCTCCACGCTCCATTGGACGGGCGTTCCGTGGGGCAGATTGGCTTTGGGCCAGATCAAGATGCTTCCCATGCTGCAAAGCGCGTCGCTTTTTGGCTCCTATTTTGTTTCCTTTTTGATCCTCGCCGTCAACGGACTTTTGGCGTATGCCATTGTGTTTTCCGAAAAAAGACGTTTTTGCGCCTTTATGGCGGCAGGTATTTTGGCGGGAAACCTTGGATATAGCGTCATGATGCGATTTCTTCCGGCGCAAGAAAGAGCGGAAGATTTTGTTTGCGCGGCGGTGCTTCAGCCCAATATCGGATCCCAGGAAAAATGGAGCAATGCCGAGGGGCTTACCATGGAGCGCTGTGAGGAATTTACCCGAAAAGCCGCGGAGGAGGGGGCGGAGCTTGTGGTCATGCCCGAAACGGTACTTCCCGTGGAACTCACGAACGATGACTATGCAAGCGGATTTTTCTCGTATCTTGCAAGGGAATACGACGTTTATCTCATCGTGGGCGCCTTTTATACCGATGCCAACGATGAGGAATACAATGCCCTGTATCTCTATTCTCCCGATGGAGAAATGTCGGAGACGGTATACGGAAAGCGTCATCTGGTCCCCTTTGGCGAGTACGTTCCCATGCGGGATTTCGTTTCTCTGATCTTTCCGCCCCTTGCCGATATCTCTATGCTTTCGGGGGATCTGATGCCCGGAAAGGATTCCGCCCTGTTTGAGACCGAGTGGGGAAGGGTGGGCTCCTTGATCTGCTTTGATTCGATCTACGAGCAGTTGAATTTGGATAGCGTGCGGGACGGTGCCGATCTGATGGTGATCTCGAGCAACGATTCCTGGTTCTTTGATTCTGCGGCGATCTACCAGCATCAGGCGCAGGCACAGCTTCGTGCCATCGAGTGCGGAAGATATATTCTGCGTTCCGCCAATACGGGAATTTCCACCATCATTGCTCCAAACGGTGAGATCCTGTCTTGGATCGATCCTTTGACCGAGGGCTATGCGGTGTGCCAGGTTAGAATGCTTTCAAGAAACACCCCTTATACGGTGGTGGGAAATCTCTTCGTTTTTCTTTCCATTGCCTTTTGTGCGGGGCTTTTCTGCGTTGGATTGGTTTTGAAAAAGAGGGAAAAGCAGTTATAAAAATGAAAAAGAACAGACCTTACGATCTGTTCTTTTTCGTTTGTCCCGCAAGCGGATGCTGTGTCATGGCTTTTTCCATGTCCTGATTGCTGACGTGGGTGTAGATCTGCGTGGTATTGAGCTGCTCGTGCCCGAGAATGTCCTTGAGCACACGCACGTCCACCTTGCCCGATTGATACATCAACGTGGCGGCGGTGTGTCTGAGCTTGTGGACCGAATAATGCTTGTTTTCCAGTCCCGCCAGCTTGAGATATTTATAGACCATCGCTTGCACCGTCTTAACGCTCATGCGTTGATCCAAACGGCTGAGGAAGAGTGCCTTATCATGGACCTTTGCATACTGCGGGCCTTTTCTTTTGGCAAGGTACTCCACCAGCGCGGCTTGGCAGGCTTGGTTCAAATAGACGATTCTTTCCTTGCTTCCTTTACCCGTTACTCGAAGGGATTGCAGCTCCGAATCAATGTCGGACAGATTGATGCCGACCAGCTCGGAAAGACGCATTCCGCAGTTCAAAAAGAGGGTGAGAATGGCGTAATCGCGGGAGCGATATTTGGATTCCTTGTCATTTTCCACTGCCGCCAAAAGGCGGAGGGATTCCTCCAGCGTCAGCACCTTGGGCAGCGCTTTTTTTGGCTTTGGGGAATCGATGTCGGCCGTAGGATTGTATTCCAGATAATGTCGCTTGTTTACCAAATATTTATAGAGGGAACGAATGGCGCAGAGCTTGCGGGAGCGTGCCGACCATTGATTACCGCGCGTCTCGTTGGTGTAGAACAAAAAGTCGTAAATATCCTCGGGACGAAGCTTGGAGAGCTTATCCAGACCTATGGAGGAAACGTCCAGCTGACAAAATTCCTCGGACGTCATGTCCAGATCGCGCTCCCTCGCGATGAGGTAACGGAAAAAGGTACGCAGATCAAAGAGATATTCCTGTACCGTCTTTTGTGAGCAGCCCTGAATGGAGGTCTTATAGGATGCGTATTCCTGAATCAAGGAGGAAAATTCTTTGATCGAAACCTGTCCCGACATGGATGTGCCACCGTTCCTTTCCCGATTTTTTTGAAAAATATGAGCGAAGATAAAATAATTATACCATACATAGTAGATTTTTAGTTGATAAATTGTAAATTTTTGCGCAGTATGGTTGCATTTTTTTGAAGTTTTCGATATAATAGTGACATCGCTTGCTTAATATGTGAAATACCGTTTTTTTGAGGTGCGAGATGAAAGGATTTCTTCAAAAGCATTCTTACAGCATGGTCAAAATGTTCTTGAACCAGTTTGCTACGGCGATTTTCGGTTTTGTTCTTGCTTTGGCTGTAAGCTATGCAAACAACACGGGTCTGCGTAATGTTACCAGTATCTGCGCAATCGTTTTTTATCTGTTTTTGCTTTATACCATGACTTGGGACATCGGCTTTGCGGATCGCGTTTCGGTCATGTCGGGAAAGCAGAAGCGCAACGTGTGGACGGGAACGCTGATCTCGCTTTGCGCCAATATTCCCAACCTTATTTGCGCGCTGTTTATCACGCTGGCTTCCTTGTTCAACGTGGAGTTCTTCTCCTCGGTGGCACCCTTTTTCACGGGGGCGGCATTGCTGTTGGAGGGAATGTACACGGGACTTCTCACCAATTCGGTAGGAGGCGCAGCGCTGAACTCCTATTGGTTTATGTACTTTGTGATCACGCTGCCCGCAATGATCACCTGCACGATCGCATACCTTGCAGGGCTTTATGACAAAAAAATGACTACGCTCTTCAATCCTCTTTATCCCGAATCCGACCGCGACCCCAATGAAAGGAAGAAGAAATGATTAAAAATCTCATCTTCGATTTTGACGGAACAATCTCTGATTCCTATCCCATCTTCATGCGCATCGTTCGTCAGGTCGCCAAGGATTTTGACGTTGAGGTCACCATGTCCGACGAGGAGCTTTTGGATAAGCTTATGGTAAACGTGAAGCATTGCATGGATAACATGAATTTTCGGTGCGAGCTTCATGAGCGCGGACAAGCCTTTTGGGGCTATCAACGACAGTATTATAAGGAATTTCAAGCCTTTCCCGAGATTGAGCCAATCTTGAAAAAGTCGATTTCTCTGGGGAAGAAAAACTACATCTATACCCATTCCGGTGACGTGGTTCACGATATGCTGAAGAACATGGGCTTGGACGGCTATTTTTCGGGAATCGTCACGGCAGATCACGGATTCCCCAATAAGCCTGCTCCCGATGCGCTGTTCTATCTTTGCAAAACCTACGGGGTAGACCCCAAGGAAAGCATTATGATCGGTGACCGCGATATTGACACCATGTCGGGAAACAACGCCGGAATGAGCGGATGCCTTTGGGATCCCTGTGACCGTTACGTCAACTATCAAACCGAGTATAAGATCAAAACGCTCAATGAGCTGTACGAGCTTTTAGATAACATCTGAGCCATAAAAAAGACCTCTTCAACGAGGCCTTTTTTTCTTTTTCAAGGCGCTTTTTACGGAAAATACCGCAAAAAACAAGGCAAAGATCCCCGTGAACAGGTCGGCAAGGGGCTGGGTCAGGAGCAATCCGTGAAGCCCGAACCGAGCGGGGAGCAGAAAGATCAAGGGAAGGAAAAAGAGCCCTTGTCGCGCACTCGCCACAATCGTTGCAGGCGTCGATCTTCCCAAGGCTTGCAAAAACATGATGGTGCAGGTGACGATACCGTGGGTAAAGAGAACCGCGCACAAAAGGCGCAGGGCGTAGACGCCGATTTTGATCACCTCGGGATCGTCTCGGAAAAATTTGATGATGGATGGCGCGAACACACCAAGGGGAATACTGACTCCAAGCATGATCCCCGTGGCACAAAGCATGGAAAATCGGTAGGCTTTTTTCACGCGGTCAAGATTTCCGCTTCCGTAATTGTAGCCCACCACGGGCATGAGTCCTTGCCCAAATCCAAGGCAGATGCTGAACACCAGCAAAAACAATCGGTTTACCACCGATACGGCTGTGAGTGCCGCGTCTCCGTGGGGCGCTGTTGCATGATTGAGCAGTACTGCGGCAACGCCCGAAAGCCCTTGACGCAACAGGGAGGGGAGCCCTGTGATGAAGATCGTTCCGATCCTTGAAGCTGTCGAAAATCCAAAGCTCCCAAAGAGATTTAATTGGCTTTTTTTGAAGACGTAGGCGGAAAAAAGGACCCCAAAGGAGAGGATCTGGCTGATCAGCGTTGCCGTGGACGCGCCCGAGATGCCCATGTGAAAGGTGTGGATCAAGAGGGGATCCAATCCAATGTTTGCAAGTCCTCCCACGGTAATTCCCACCATGGACCAAAGGGCTTTTCCCTCGGCACGCAGCAGCTGACTGAGCACAAAGCTTCCGCACATGGGGACGGCAGACCAGAACAGAGGGACCGAATAAGACACAGCGTATTGGTAAATACTTTCGGTAGCGCCAAGAAAATCAATGAGCCCGTGACGGAAGATCAGACCGAGCGCCGTAATGATACCGCCACTCAGAAGACCGAAAAAAAGGGCGGCGGCGGCATATTCTCCCGCTTCCTTGTGCTCTTTTTTTCCAAGACAGCGTGAAAGCAAGCTCCCACCGCCCATTCCCAGCGTATAGCCAACGGCTTGTATCAGAACGTGGACCGCGAACACCACCCCCACGGCGGCACTCGCGGCGGTCCCCAGAGAGGATACGAAATAGGAGTCTGCCAACGTATAAAGCGCAATAACCGCCATGCTGACCGTGGTGGGAAGACTGAGGGAGAGAATCAGCCCGGGGATCGGTGCTTCGGTCATTCTGCGGTGCTGCTTTTGCGATTTTTCTGAGTTCATTTTTTTAACCTGCCTTTTTAAACTGCTTTTAGTATGCTCGTTTTTGTAAAAAATCATAATTTTTTTGCAAAAGATCAAGAGATGTGAAAAAAGCCCTTGATTTTTGTCAAAGAATGGTATATAATGTTAGTGTTGTGAAAAAATCATCAAGCAACGCAGAGGAGGATTATTATGTTAGTTTCTGCAAAAGAAATGCTTATCAAAGCAAAAGAAGGTCACTATGCCGTAGGTCAGTTCAACATCAACAACCTGGAATGGACCAAGGCAATCCTGCAGACCGCTCAGGAGATGAACTCTCCCGTAATTCTCGGTGTTTCCGAGGGTGCAGGCAAATATATGTGCGGCTTTAAGACGGTTGCCGACATGGTAAAGGCTATGATCGATGAGCTCAAGATCACCGTTCCCGTAGCACTTCATCTGGATCACGGCACCTACGAGGCTTGCTACAAGTGCATTGATGCAGGATTTTCCAGCATCATGTTCGACGGCTCTCACTATCCCATCGAGGAGAACGTTGCAAAGACCAAGGAGCTGGTTAAGGTTTGCGAAGAGAAGGGAATGTCTCTGGAGGCAGAGGTAGGCTCTATCGGCGGTGAAGAGGACGGCGTTGTCGGCATGGGCGAGTGCGCAGATCCCAACGAGTGCAAGATGATCGCAGATCTCGGCGTTAATATGCTGGCTGCAGGTATTGGTAATATCCACGGTAAGTACCCCGCAAACTGGCCCGGTCTGTCCTTTGAGACCCTCGCAGCCGTTTCCGAGAAGGTTGGCAAGATGCCCCTGGTTCTCCACGGCGGCACGGGTATCCCCGCAGATATGATCCAAAAGGCAATTTCTCTTGGCGTTTCCAAGATCAACGTAAACACCGAGTGCCAGCTGGCGTTTGCCGCTGCTACCCGCTCCTACGTTGAGGCAGGAAAGGATCTGGAGGGTAAGGGCTTTGATCCCAGAAAGCTTCTCGCTCCCGGCGTTGAGGCAATTAAGGCTACCGTAAGAGAAAAAATGGAGCTTTTCGGTTCTGTAAACAAGGCTTGATCCAATTGAATTTTTAATCAAAAACGGGCGGATTCCAAACAAACGGAGTCCGTCCGTGCTTTCTTTTTCGGGAAGGAAAGACGGTGACGGAATGCGCCTTTTTTTCTTTTGTCGAAAAAAATTTTGTTAAAACTTTCTTCCGCCTCTTTTTTCTTGCTTTTTACCCGTTTTCAGCAAAAAGATTAGCGCAAAAGACTTGACAATTTTATAATTTTGTGCTATAATAATGAAAAAAATTAAGGAAGGTATCGAAAATGCAACAAAATTCCAATGTAATTCCTCAAAAACGTGGATTTACGCCTAAAAAAGCGGTGCTGGTGTACTTTGGCGGCATAGCTGTTTTTGCGTTACTCTCGTTGTATGCTGTATTTTGCGATTTCGATGTATTTGGCATTTTCCGCAGATTGGCGGTGCCCTATACCGGCAGCATCTTTTTCTCTCCTCAGCTCGAAACTGAGATAGGCTTTTACAAGGAGTATTTCTCCCGTAACCACTTTGTTTTGAGAGTACTCGTAGGCTTTGTTTGCCTCTTGTTCGTTGTAAAGGACTCCAAAAAGCAAGAGGATAAGCTTGTTGTTTCCGATTTCAAGTATCAGGGAATCTTTACGGCTGTTTTTGTAGCAATGCTGGTGTACACCTTTGTAAAGTGCTTCTACCTCCAGAACTACCTGAACTTCTTCATGCAGCTGCTCGCCATCGTTTTCTGCGATATTTCGGTTATCGCGTTCGGTGTGCATTTCTTCAAGCGCATGAGACTGACTCCCCGTCAGCGTTTCCTGGTTACCTTGGTGGGCATGGTGATCTTCTACGCCATTTTCATTGGCGGTATGTACGGAATGTCCTTCTTGATCAAATCCCGCGTAGCAGGCTTTGTTAAGAACAACTCCATTCATAACCTCATCAAGAATTCCATTGCAAGCACCGGAACCTCTTACAACTCTGTGCTGATGACCAATCTGCTCTCCAGAGCGGTTGACGGAAATCTTCCCGTGAAATTCATCTTCAAATCTCTGTTCATGGTGAACTTTGGATTTACTTGGCAGTATTTTGTTGCTTTCATTATTCCTTTCGTTGTATTTATCGTTCCTTTCTATAACTGGACGAAGAACGTATTCGTCGGTGGAATTACTTCCTTCTTCTTTGGAAACGTATTTTTGAACTTCGTAATCAGCATCTTCTACTGGTACGGTCCTACGGAGTGGCTTGGTGAGCAGTTCCCCCATCCCTCCGACAGTGCTTCCTTCTTCGGCTCCGTTCCCAAGAACTTTAACGGTGTTATCAAGACCCCCTCTTGGTTGAAGCTGAACGACGTTCCCGTAACCATTGGTATTACCGAGGTTTTGTTCTTCCTCCTGTTTGCGGCTTGCGTGGCAGGCGGCGTTGTATTTACCGTGCTCCTGCTGAAGCGTAAGAACGTACAGGAAGAGATCCATGCCGATGATTACGCATTCAACGGCTTTGGTGGGGAGATGCTTTCTCCCAGCCAGATCTTCAAGACCAAAAAGGTAAAGATCGCTGCGATTCTCGCAATCGGCTTCTTGGGTTACTTGGCACTCACCGCCCTCTTCTCTAAGCAGGGTCTGGAAGAAAACTCCGTGCTGATCATGGATGTTTTGGAGGGTCGTATCTTTGATAGCGCTTCTCTTGGTAATATGTCCTTTGACATTCAGGAATTCTTTACTTCTATTTTGAAGAACAGTGCGGTTCTCACCCTGATCCCTCTGGCGGGCATCACCGTGTTCCTTTCTTGCTTCTGCTTCAAGGGCAACCTGGCGGCAAAGTCCTGCTTTAAGATTTGTGCAATGACCTGCTGCCTGTGCATCCTCTTTGTAGGTCACATCTTCCTGCTCTTCTTTATGGCAATCGTAGCTCTTGTATTTGCTCTGTTTGCAATCTTTGCGGAAAAAGGAAAGGTTGATCAGAAATCGGTTTATATGATCGGTAAGCTTTCCTGCGTTCTGCTTCTGGTAGTTGACGCACTGTTCATGGGAATGTTCTTCTATTTCGGAATGAACAATCTGTTGCATAACGCGCCTCCTGTTTCTCTGTTGTTTAACGGCTTTATTTATCCCTTTACGCTGATGAAGCTGAAGGGCGTAGGCTTTACCATTATGGGTGCGGCAATGCTGATTCTGATGCTGATCAATCACCTTGCAATCCTCTACTCCTTGATGGTAGTTGACGGTACTCTCAGAGCCGGTAAGATCACCAAGCTTGTATTCAGACTTGCAGCGCTTGGCTTGTTCGTAATGGCAGGCGGATTGGTTCTGTTGGCGTTTATGGCGTTCAACCTCATGGACTTCTTCGCGTTTGTTGTAGCAGGTGTTGTTCTGGCGATCCTTGCAACCACGATCCTGCAGCTCAGACCCAAGAACGTAGCTTGATTTTACGTTAGATTACATCATAAAAAATCCCTCGCGGAGTTGCTCCGCGAGGGATTTTTTTACATATAAAATAAGGTGGATTGATTGACTTAATTGGAGGCGTCTTCTACACGTTGAATGATGTTTTCGTAGGTCAAGCCGTAGCTTTGCGCAATGTCACGGGCATAGCTCTTACCGTCGGGCTTCGCGCGTGTGATGCGGAAGGAGCGCTTGCCTTCGCCAACAATTCCGGCAACCAAGGTGTCAATGGCAACGCCGCCGTTTTCCAAGGAACGGCGATTGATGTTGTCGATCTCTGCCGCCAGCTCATGAAGGTGGGTAGAGAAGAGGCAACGGCATCCCACGTGGGCAAGACCGCCAAGCACCTCGGCGGCAATATAAGATGCTTCGTAGCTTCCCGTGGAGGAAAGAGATTCGTCAAGAAGCACCAGACTGTTCGCGGTGATGCAATCAAAGATTTCGCCAAGACGAGCACATTCCTCGCCAAGACGTCCCTTGTCGATGGTGTCCTCGGCACCGGTGGGGAAGTGGGTGTAAATGCCGTCCACGGGAGAAATGATCGCGCTTTCGGCGGGAACGTACATACCAAGCTGGAGCATGACCTGAGAGAGTCCCACCGCGCAGGTGATAACCGATTTACCGCCGCGGTTGGGGCCTGTCAATACATAGATGGTGGCATCCTTGTCAAACACAACGTCGTTGGGAACGATCTCGTCCTCAATCTTAAGAGCCACGCAAGGATTGTAAAGATTTTTGGCAACGAATGCGCGTTCCTCCATGGGACGGATGTCGGGGATGATCAAGGAGCATCCTTTTTCCTGCAGTGCACGAAGCATTTGCGTGCCGCGTACCAAAAATTCAAATTCAGGCATCAGATTGAGCAAGAATTCGGTGTTTTCCAAAACGTAGGTCTGAACGATCTTCTTCCAAGAGCGCAACGAGGACTTGTAAACGTCGTTGATCGCGCTGTTGAAAGCGAGAGAAAGTGCCATTTTCTGATTCTCGGATTGCTTCTTTCCAAAAGGAACCAAATTTGCAATGCAGGTGTAGTTGTCGTTTTTGAAATTGAGGCGCAGGATCTTATCCAAAACCTCGCCGGATTTGAAGGGCTCTGCGTTGATGGAAAGCACACCTGCCGAGGAGGGGCGAAGCTGAGCGTCTAAGTTAACGCCAATGGTTACACTCTTGATCTCGCGTACACGCTGGGTCAGCTCCTCCAGCTTCTGATTCAGTTCTTTGTAGTATGCACTTTCGGCAAGCTCGGTTACCAAGGTGTTCAGCGCGGTGAAGGCGGGACTTTTCAGATCACACTTTACCGATGCCAGCCCTTGGCGGAGAACCTGTACGCTGGATACGTAAAGCTCGATCTCGGTGATGCTGGAGAGGTAATCGTTGGTGTCACCGTTGTCGGCCTCCAAACGGCGAAGCTCCATAATGTCGTTGAGGACGGGAACCAAACGGTTGAGCATTTCGGTCAGCTCCTTGCAGCGAAGCATATCGTCAAAGGTAGCCATGCGGTATTTCATAACGGCGGGATCGGTGGTGAAAAATTCGGAAAGCTCGCGGTTTTTCAGATCGAAGATTTCCAAAAGTCCCAGCTCTTGAAGCGTGAACATATCAATGTCGGGTACGCTTTTGCCACTCTCATGGGCGCGACGCGCCTCCTCATTGGGATAGATTAAACTGAATTGATTAAAATCCATGGTATCTCTCTTTCTTTTCTGCGCTTGGCAGAAAAATGATATATCTATTAAAGTATACCATAAAAAATTCAATTCGTCTATACTGTCCACAAAAAATTTGCAATTTCTATGTGATTTTTCCTTTATTTCTTGACGAAAAACGCTTTTTGTGGTACAATGTTCGAGAAGAATCGGAGAAAGGAGGGATGGCAGTGCGAATCACCAATATTACCGAGCTTGTTTGGGGGCGCGATTTGGAGGCACTTTTGCGGATGTGCGGCGAGAAGGAATGCTTCATAGATGACAGCGCGTCGGACTATCAGCGCTTTTGTTCGCTTTGCCGTTCGGCGCATCTTTTGCCCGGAAACCGACTTGCTTACCGCGCTTCCAAAATTCTGGAGACTCTGTTAGAGCATCCCGTTGATCTGTGCGAGGAAAACGCAGAGAGTCTTTGGATAGAATCCGCCGAGCGTCTTCTTGTAACCAATGTGTCGCCAACGTACGGGGATCGTTTTTCCGCCTTGGAAGCGGACGAAAAATGCCTTGATATTTGCCCGCGATGCGCGCTTTCCGATTTTTGGAATGGGAATTCCTTTTTAAACACCTCCCGGAGCGCATGGGAGCCTTGGCGTGATGAAATGGAGGCTCGATGGGAAGATGCTTTTCAAAAGGAGCTTTTCGGAGTCTCTTTGACACTTCCTCGGGGATTCGTTTTCCAATCTCCAAATCCATACGCCGTAGATACTGCTTTGCGAAAAAGGGAATCCGAGGCGGATCGCAATCTCTTGCTTGCGCAGGTCTTCCGCTTTCTGTCCGAGAAATGCTTCAAAAGTAAAAAGATATTGCTGTGTCGCGTGGAATGTGATGCCAAGGAGGCTGTTCGGCTTCTTTCCTATGCCGAAGCAAAGGTTGGGCTTTCACGGTTGATCTTGTGCCTTGTACCGTCCTGCGATCATCCAACGCTGACCTCCTTTTGTGGAGTGCCGCATCTCAACGCCGTGGAATGCGCACTGCAAAGATGCGATTATCCGACCGACGCGGATTTTTTGGCGGCATTGCGCCGATGTGCCGATCTTTATCCCCTTGGAAATCTGATGATTTTAGAATAAAAAAGGTTTTCTGTCTTTTTAGGCAGAAAACCTTTTTGTTTTTATTCGGTTTGGGTCAGATAATCCTTCAGGAGCGCGTCTTGCAGAGCTTTGAGTGTATAGGAGGCTTTGCCGCCTACGGGAACACCGTCAACCTCCACAACTCGCACACAAAGGGCAGACGCCGAGGTGATGATCACCTCATCGGCTTGCATCAGCTCCGCAAGAGTATAGGCTCTTTCCTCGGTAGGAATTCCTTGTGTGCGACAGGCGGCAAGCAGATGCGCTCGCCCTGTTCCTGCGTAAATTTTTTCGTTGGCGGGATGGGTGATCATTCTTCCGTTTTGCAGAATGAAAAGATTGGAGTGAGAGCACTCGGTAACCGCGCCGTCGCGGTGCAGGATGCATTCATCTGCGCCAGCCTCAGTTGCCGCTTGCTTTGCCAGAATATTGGGGATGAGGTTGAGAGATTTTACGTTGCAATGTAAAAAGCGAGTATCCTCACGGGTGATACAACGCAAGGGCAGATAGGTGTCGCGGATCTCGGCAGGCTTCAGCATCACCGAAAGATTGGCGGGGACGTGGGCGCCCGGGAAGGGATGATTACGCAGCTCGGTTCCGCGGGAGAGCTGAAAATAGACCCATTGATTGCCGCTCTCCAGCTTTTCTACAAGCTCGTTCAAGAGGGCTTTGAGCTCGTTTTTGGATAGGGGAGGGGTAATCTTGAGAAGCTCTGCGCTTTGAAAGAAACGGTCAACGTGCTCATCCAAAGCAAAAATACGGTAGTTGCGGCAATAGGTCACGTCGTAGACGCCATCGCCAAAATAGCTTGCCCGATCCAGCATGGGGATCCGCATGGCTTCCAGCTCATCCACGGTGCCGTTGTAATAGCCGAGAGTTTTCATAAGAATGAGAGCTTCCTTTCCAAAAGATAATAGGTTAATCGGTTACGTTGATGTAATAGACCGCGCACAGAAAATACTGATTCTGTTTTCGGTTGGAAACGTCGTGATCATATTCGGCAACGCCCCGTACTGTCAGTATATGCATTGTGTTGGGGGAAAATTGCTCGGGCAGCGTAAAATCAAAATGCTTGCCCGTATCCAAAGAGATCCATTCACCACCGTCCACACAGTACTGGATCTCCTTGACACCGTAGGTATGAGAGGCGATTCCGCTGATAGAAATCTTTCTTCCGCTCTTGACGTCAAGGGTTTGATAAATGGCGTAGTTGTCCGCGCGCAGGCGGGTGGGTTCAGTCAGCTTGGTCTGATATTCATAGCGGTTTGTGGCTTGCGCCAGAATGGTGCAAGTGCCGTCTGCAGGATCTGCACAAGGCTTTGCGGGCATTTTATCGTATACGGGAATCAGGAAGGTACAGGCGGAATCCAGCGCGCCCACCGATGCAAAGGCGGCGTAAAGGGTACGGGATTCGGTCATGGCTCCCGAAATGTTTTGCATGTACTGTCCCCAGAAGTTACGGTCGGCGGCTCTGCCGTCTACGTTGAATTTTTGGAGATAGAGGGTGGACTGATAACGGTCGATGTAATTTTTTTTGAGCAAATAGGAACCGCCCCAAATGGATTTCCAGCAGGTATCCCACGCGGAATTTCCTCCCCAGTCGTCGGCTTTTTCGGGCGTTCCCTCAATGGCGCGGTTCATAGCGTTGTAATAGATCAAAAAGAGTCCGTTTCCGCTTGCCTTGACGTTAAAAATATTGTAGTATCCGTTCAGAGCGAGAAGCTGCTCCTCGGTATAGCCCGAAGCGGGAGCTAACACCTGCTTGCCGTTTTCATTTGTCTGCGTCTTATTTTCATAATAGTAGAGGAGTCGGTTTCCGCAGCTTCCCGAAATAATGGGGGAGTTTCCGTCCACGCCCTGTTCCTGACGCACCTTGGTGGCAAGATATACGGGATTGATTCCCAGCTCCTCTCCCACCTGCATAAAGTACTCGGCATAGGTGAGTCCGTTTTCCAACGCTTGGGATTCCATAAAGGTGCCCTTCAGAACGGATTCCACCTCGGAAATTTGGGAATCGGTGTGAAAAGAGAGATCGAAGAACTGAAAGATATCGGTCTCATTGAGGAAATTACGGGGATCCATGAAATATTCCACGGTCTCCACCGATGCTTGGTAATATCCCGAATCGTAAAGATCGGAATTTCTTGGGTGATGATAGGCTTGGTAGGTGGGATCTGCGTGGGTCAGATTTGTTTGCGGCTCCTTGGTCTCCTGCTCAATCACGTAATCCCAGGTATAGGCGGAATTGGTTTGAGAGATCAGCAGGGGCTCAAAGCTCCAGGCTGGATGCAACAAATGGAGCTCGGTCAGCTCCTTGGCGTAATCGTGAGGAAACCCTTTTTCCAACAAGGAAAAATAGAAGAGATGGGCTTCACCCTCAAAATAGGGTTCTTCGGGCGCGACCTGAAACCGCAAAAGCCACCCCGCAAACAAGACCATAGAGCACAGAGTCAGTAGGCAAAGAATAATCGCAATCAGGCGCTTGGTTTTCTGTTTCATCACGTTTTCTCCTTTCGGACGGAAGGGGATAGAGATCACTCTTCTATTATACCATAAAAAGATTCTCTTTTGGGGCTTTTTTGCAAGAAAAAATAAAAAAATATCAGAAAGCGTATCGGACGGGTGACATCCGATACGCTAATCAAAGGTTATTCTTTTTCAAAAACGATCCGTTCCTCTTTTACCGTGGCGCGAATCGAATCGCCTGCCTTGATTCGTCCCTCCAGCATTTCACCGGAAATGGCATCCTCCACAAGGCGAACCACCGCACGGCGCAGGGGACGCGCGCCATAGGTGGGATCAAATCCTTCCTTTGCAAGCAGCGTTTTGACCTCCGGATCAAAGGCGATTTTGATGCCGAGATTGTCAATGCGATCTGCGACCTCGGAGAGCATCAGCGCGGCAATTTTTTCAATGTCGGCCTGTTCTAGACTGTTAAAGATGATAACGTCGTCAATGCGGTTCAAGAATTCGGGACGGAAGGTTCCCTTGAGTGCCTTCATCATTTGCTCGTGACGGAAATCCTTGTCGTTATGCGGCGCGGAGGCAGTAAATCCAAGGGATTTTGAAGCGGCAAGCTCACTCGCTCCCACGTTGGAGGTGAGAATGATTACCGTATTGCGAAAATCCACGCGCCTTCCTTGAGAGTCGGTAAGGATACCGTCCTCCAAGACCTGCAAAAGAATGTTGAAGACGTCGGGATGTGCCTTTTCGATCTCATCGAAGAGAACGACGGAATAGGGCTTGCGTCGGATCTTTTCAGTGAGCTGACCGCCTTCCTCAAAGCCCACGTAGCCGGGGGGCGAGCCGATGAGCTTGGAGACGCTGTGCTTTTCCATATATTCCGACATATCCAAACGGATCATGGCGTTGGAATCCCCAAACATCACCGATGCCAGCGCTTTTGTCAGCTCGGTCTTGCCAATACCGGTGGGACCCATGAAAATGAAGGATCCAACAGGACGCCGTGGGTCCTTGAGCCCCATTCTGCCGCGGCGGATGGCACGGGAAACAGCTTCCACGGCGGTATCCTGACCAATGACGCGTTCCTTCAAAAGCTCGTTGAGGTGCAGAAGCTTGTCGCTTTCCTCCTCCAGAAGACGGTTGACGGGAATGCCGGTCCATTGCGTGACCACGTCGGCAATATCGGTGTCGCGTACCGTCAGGTCGGCACTGCTTTGGGAGTTTTCCCATACCTTTTTTTGTTCTTCATATTCCTTTTTCAGAGCTTGCTCCTCGTCGCGCAGCTTGGCGGCACGCTCAAATTCCTGTGCGGCGATGGCTTCCTCCTTTTGCGCGGAAAGTGAGGTGATCCTGTTTTCCAGCTCCTTGAGGTCCGGAGGGGTAGTGAAGGTCGTAATGCGCAGACGGGACGCCGCTTCATCCACCAGATCAATGGCTTTGTCGGGAAGAAAACGATCGGGAATATAGCGTACCGAAAGCTCCACGGCTGCCTTGAGGGCATCATCG
Source organism: Oscillospiraceae bacterium (assembly GCA_015064315.1). Lineage (GTDB taxonomy): Bacteria > Bacillota > Clostridia > Oscillospirales > CAG-272 > UMGS1865. The sequence goes on along the minus strand of SVSL01000040.1, from coordinate 1,203 downwards.
GAGATCTTCAGCTTGTGATGCGCCTCGTATTTGTCGCGCAAGCCCTGAAGAATCAAGAGGGCATCTGCTTTGTTGGGCTCTCCCACCAGCACAGATTGGAAGCGTCGCTCCAAGGCGGCGTCCTTTTCAATGTGCTTGCGATATTCCGAAAGGGTCGTAGCGCCAATGACCTGCATTTCACCGCGCGCAAGGGAGGGCTTGATAATATTCGCGGCATCCACAGCCCCCTCTGCCGCACCCGCGCCGATGATGGTGTGGATCTCGTCGATGAAGAGAATGATGTTCGGATTTTTCTGCACCTCTGCCATGACGTTTTTGAATCGCTCTTCAAATTCGCCGCGGTATTTCGCACCGGCGATCATGGAGGCAATATCAAGGGTGACAATGATCTTACCGCGCAGATTTTCGGGGATGTTACCCGCTACAATGCGCTGGGCAAGCCCCTCTACCACGGCGGTCTTTCCCACACCGGGCTCACCGATGAGGCAGGGATTGTTCTTGGTTCTGCGAGAGAGGATCTGAATGACTCTTTCGGTCTCGGCGTCACGCCCGATGATCGGGTCGATTCTTCCTTCCTCAGCCATGGCGCAGAGATCTCTGCCAAAGCCCTTGAGGGTAGGTGCCGCATCCAAGGTGCTTTTTCCGGTGCTCGCGGAGTGGCTTTCGTTTGCGGAGCGGGAGGAGAAGCCGACTTTTTCACCGCCGGAATTGTTCAAAAATCCGGTCAGATCGTTTTTTAAATCGTTGATCGAAACGCCAAGGCTTTCCAAAATGCGTACGGCGACGCAGTCGCGCTCGTTCAGAAGCGCCAGAAGCAGATGCTCGGTGCCGATATAATCCTGTCCGTACCGTTGGGATTCGTAGAAGGATGCCTCAATAATATTCTTTGTGCGAGGGGTCATATCGGTGGCGGTGACGTTGGTGGGAGAGCCAAAGCCTGCCATGTCGGTAATGGCTTGGCGTATCTTTTCAAGCTCGGCGTTGCGTTCGGCAAGATAGTGCGCGGCAACCCCCGAGGATTCTTTGATCAGCCCCAAAAGCAAATGCTCGGAGCCGATATAGGTGTGTCCCATTTCGGAGGCACTGCTCAGCGCCAGGTTCAGGACATTTTGCGCTTTTTGCGTAAAGCGATTTGCCATGTGTGATCACATTCCTTTCCTTTATTTATTGATTGACGTTTAGTATGCTTTTGATTTTTGTTGC
>SVSL01000039.1 GCA_015064315.1 Oscillospiraceae bacterium | reverse complement strand
GATTCTCCATATCCAGAGTGGTTACGCGGAACATCTCACCCGCGCCCTCACAGTCAGAGCCTGTGATCAGAGGTGTGTGAACGTAAACGAATCCACGGTTGTGGAAGAAGGAATGGATTGCGTAAGCAACCTCGCTTCTTACACGGAATACAGCCGAGAACAGATTGGTTCTGGGACGCAGATATGCCTGCTCGCGGAGGTACTCCACGGTGTGACGCTTCTTCTGCAAAGGATAATCGGGGGTGGATGCACCCTCTACGGTGATCTCAACCGCCTTAAGCTCAAAGGGCTGCTTCATCTCGGGAGTGAGAACCACAATACCCTTTACCACAACGGCAGAGCCTACGTTCAGCTTTGCGATCTCATCGTAGTTTGCGATCTTCTCGCGCTCAAATACAACCTGCAAGGTCTTAAAGCAGCTTCCGTCATACAGATCGATAAAGCCGAACGCCTTACTGTCACGAATGCTTCTCGCCCAGCCGCCAACGGTAATTTCTTTTCCGTCAAAGGCGCTTTGATCGGCATAGATACTTTTGATCAAATCTCTTTTCATAATAAACCTCTTTTTGATTGGTTATTTATACATTATAATATTATATCACAAACCAATTCTATTGTCAATCAATTTTTGGTTTTTTATTACATTATTTGAAGGAAAAAGGACGGCGATTGCTCGCCGTCCTAAAATCATTGTGTTTTAAGATGCTTTTACAAGATAGATGTTGCGGAAGTGGAACACCTTGTTGCACAGTGGATTATAGGTCATTCGAATCACGTGCCTTCCTGCGGTCAGCTCAACGGAAATACCGGTCATGTAAGAGCCCTGGGTCTCATCGCGAACTGCATCTGCAAATTCGTAGGTAACCGTGTAGTCCATCATCCGTTTTTCGCCATCGTCGATCTGCATAACGTTACCTCTTTGCTCGGCAGTATCCTTCATGCCCAAATCGAAGCAGAAATCATAAATACCGTCTTCCAAAACCTCAAACTCCCAGGTCAAGGACTTCATCTCATCGGGGATGGTCTTGTCGCTGAGATTGATATAGTAGTGCCAAATACCGCTATCTTTGATGCGCTCCGCCTTCTGAACATTCAGATCGGTATCCAAATGAGCGCCGCCGTTGATCAGAATCGCCTTTGCGGACAGGAAGCGATCGGGCAGATAATTGGAGAAGGTATAAACGTCCTCTTTACCGTCACCGTCACCGTCAAAATTGGAGGTTACCTCAATGGAGGTATAAGGAATGCGCTCCAGCTCCTGCTTGCAAACCAAGCAATAGCGGCATTTTCCAACAACGCTCAACGTACTTGAGGAAGGAGAGGGCGTGCCGTAAACGGTCGTCCAACCACTGCTGCTGTGTCCGTTTGCAGAAATTGTTTTCTGCGCGATCAGAACGTATCCACATCGACCGCAGTGTCTTCCCTCGGTCTTTCCGGACATGGTACAAGTAGGCTCTACTGCGGAATCAATCACCACCTTGTGTCCATCCTTGCAAGGATCCTCCGGCACGGGAGGCGGTATGATTTCAACGTCGAACGTACCGCTTGGAATCTCACCGGTAATCTCACCGGGAATCTCATCGGTCCACTTGTCAATAGGAAGCTGTTCGGGAAGATTTTCCAAATCCTTGGGCAATGTAAACTGAGGGTTCTGCTCTCTGAACTGCTCTGTGAGCTCGGTATACGTCGCCTCACAGGAAACAAACGAAAGCACAGTGCCGCATACAAGCAAGGCAAGAATCAAAAGACGCGAAAGTGTTCTCATTTTTTTCATATAAAATCCTCCTATTCGTAATAATTGATAACCAAATATTGCTTACGTTTTCATTATAACATGAAGAAAAGCGTTTGTCAAGCGATTTTACCAATTAAAAATCAAAAGTTCATTCTCGCGGCGAGCGTTTTGCGATCCTTTTTGCCGTTTGGTGTCAGGGGCATACGATCCAGCTTTTCGCAGACTGCGGGGAGCATATATCTGGGCAAATAGATCTTGAGGCTCTCCGCAAGCGCGGATACTTCAACCTCCCCCACATAGAACAAAAAGATCCGCTTGTTCTCGGAATCGTAGAGACAGCAAGCCGAGGTCACACCGCCTGCTTTGAGAGCTGCGGCTTCGATCTCGCCCAGTTCAATGCGATGTCCCATGTGCTTGATCTGGGAATCCTTGCGGCATACGAACACCAGCTCTCCGTGAGCATTTCGGTAGGCAATATCGCCCGTGCGGTAAACCAGCTCGGGATACGCCGACTGCAAGGGATTTTGCACGAATGCCTCGGCGGTCTTTTCGGGGTTATTGAAATATCCCAAGGTCACGCAGGTTCCGCGCAGATAGATCTCGCCCTTCTCGCCATCGGGGACGCGTTTTCCGTCCTCTCCAACAAGCAACAGATCGGTATTTTGGAAAGGCTTGCCAATGGGAATCGGCTCCTCGGCATCAAGGACTCTGTCGGCACTCCAATAAGTGGACATTCCCGTCGCCTCGGTGGGACCGTAGAGATTGAAGAATCTTGCCTCGGGCAAAGCCTCCCTCCAAAGATCGTACTGCCCTCTGGGAAAGACCTCGCTTCCAAAGGCAACCGTGGTAAGATATTTTGGAGGATTCTTTTCCAAAACCCCAAGTGAAGAGATCATAGTAAGCGCAGATACTACCCAACAGACTGTATTGACGCAATGCTCGTTGAGAAAATCGCAGAGTCGCATGGGAAACAGAAACAGAGATTTTGGAATCAGATAGGTGGTTGCGCCAAATTTGATGGTAGGCATCAGCTCCTTGAGAGGCGCGTCGAAAAACAAGGGCGTTTGGTTGCCGAAAACCGTATCCTCGGAAAAGCCCAGCGCATCACACAAGGACTCGGTATAGTCGATGACCGAGCGATGGCACGCCGCCACGCCCTTGGGAACGCCGGTAGAGCCCGACGTAAACACGATATAAATGGGATCGGTATCGATCTGCCTCTCCCGAATTTCATCCAGCGCATTGTCATCGATCTCCCTCGCGCAAAGCGCTTCATAATCCAGCAGTTCTCCCGAGAAATTCAGCTTCTCGGCTTTTTTTCTCCCCTTGGCATCGGTGATCATGGCACGCGCGTGGGTGTTCTCCAAAATCAATTCCATGCGTTCCGCCGGCATATCGGCATCCAAGGGAATATAGAAGCATCCGGCATAGATCACACCGTAAAAGGCGGCGATCTGCGTAGGATGGCGGTTCATGAGAATGGCAATGGGTTCTCTTTCGTATCCCCTTTGGGCAAGAAATGAGCCAATGGCGCGACTGCTCTTCAAAAGTGCGGAAAAGGAAAGATCGTCCTTTCCGTCTGAATATGCGATTTTATCGGGAAGCCGCTTTGCGGTGACTTCCAGGTATTCCAAAATATTTCTTTGCATGATTCAATCCTCAATAGTAAGGCTCAAAGCTTGGGGTGGGGGTCTTGATCTCGGTGGCGCTTTCGGGATACTTGCTACGGTCATAGGCGTAGAAATAATTGGTTTCGCCCGCATCATCCACCCGCATTTTGGTATAAGCATCAACCTGAACGTCGGTCAAAAGACAGCCCACGTGCTGAGCACCCAAGAGACGGCAGGCATCAAAATGATACCAAGCGGGGTTTTCCGTCGTTCCGATATTGACAAAATTCCAATAATGTCGCTCCTGCACAAGTCCCGGTGTTCTCTGAATATCCATATTCTCGATTCCAAGATACTCAAAAAACGCCTTGGAAAGCGAAAAATAGGTAAAGCAATCGCCCTCTCCCTTGCGCAATCCATCATAGGCGGCGCGGATCCAGTCGGATTTATCCGAATAAGCAGTATAATGGATGTGGAGATTGACATAATTGTAGATTGCACGCGCTTGCATCTCAAGGCTTCCCGCTGTGGGGATCTGTGCCCTCACAATAGGCTCCAGTGCATCAAAAAGCATTTCCTTTGTGATCCGTTCCTCGTAAATCTGCAGGTTGACGGTCACCGAGCTTTGATTGCCGGAAGCATCTGTCGCAACGTAGATTACGGGATAAATTCCCGCCTGCTTGGAATTCACCGCAGAAGAATCCACGTCAAGCGTCAGCTCTCCGCCGCAGTTATCGGTTACGGTCACTCCCGTTCGGTAAGCAATTCCCTCTCCCAGATAAGAGACCAGATCCTCGGCACCAACGATCACAGGAGGCTCCTTGTCACGAATGATCGAAAGTGCCACCTCATGGCGTGTTTTTTTTCCATCGGGTGAGGTGTAGACCAACGTGATCAGATACTGCCCTTCCCCGTCAAAATCATATTCCTTGGCAAATTCCACGTTGGCACCTTCCTCCATAAAGACCACAAAATCCTCGGCCTCAGGTGCATCAACCCCAACCGCCCAGGAGAGGTCACGGAACTCGGCATTCACGTCGGACGCATCCGCACAGGAAACGACTGTTGGAAGGATCCATAAAAAAAGCAATAAAAAACATAGACATCTTTTGAACAAGGGTCTCATGCCAAACTCCTTTCAAGGTACTTGCAAAGAAAGCAGAATCGAATACCGCGATCCTGCTTTCCTCTTTTTCAAAATCAAAGCAAATGAACTCCGTTCGCTTCGCAAATTTTAATCTCCTCCTCGCTCCAATGGGAGGACTGTACCTCTCCAATGTGCGCCTTGCGGAGGAAGAACATACACATTCTGGACTGACCGATACCGCCTCCAATGGTATAAGGAAGCTCACCGTTCAAGAGTGCCTTATGGAAAGGCATATCCTTTCGATCCTCGCATCCGCGCTCCTTAAGCTGGGCAAGAAGCGTCTCCTCATCCACTCGAATACCCATGGAGGAAAGCTCCAATGCGATATCCAGAACAGGATAGTAAACAATGATGTCTCCATTGAGGGACCAGTCGTCATAGTCGGGAGCTCTGCCGTCGTGAAGCTTACCGCTCTTCAGCTTGCCACCGATCTTCATCAAAAAGATGGCGCCGTATTCCTTTGCCGCGGCGTACTCACGCTCCTTTGCGGTCTTCTCGGGCCAACGGTCCTCCAGCTCCTGCGAGGTAATAAAGGTGATCTTTTCGGGCAGAAGACGACCGATAAAGGAATATTCGTTTACGATGTAGTTTTCGGTATGACGGAGCGCCTGATAAATGCATTTTACCACGTGGCGCAGGTATTCCTCGGTACGTTGCTCCTTGGTGATGATCTTTTCCCAGTCCCACTGATCTACAAATATGGAATGGATATTATCGGTATCCTCGTCACGACGAATGGCGTTCATATCGGTATAAAGACCTTCGCCCGGCTCAAAACCGTACATTTTCAGCGCGTAACGCTTCCATTTTGCAAGGGAATGCACAATCTCCAGGGTCTTGCCGGAAAAGAGATCAAAGCTAACGGGACGCTCTACGCCGTTGAGGTTGTCGTTAAGACCGATTTCGGTGTCTACAAACAAAGGCGCGGAAACGCGAATCAGATTGAGCTGAGCCGTCAGATCTCTCTCAAAGAAATCCTTGACCTTTTTGATGGCGTATTGCGTTTGACGAAGGGTCAGGAAGGACTCGTATCCCTCCGGGATCATAACGTGGGGCATTTGATATACCAAGCCTTTCAAGGTTATTCTAAAAAATTACATTACCTATATATTATATACTTTTTTCATTGATTTGTAAACAGGTAAATACAAAATCATTGCTCTTTTTTTCGCAAATTCAGAAAAAATCTCTGCAATAGCGCAAGAGCCTCCTCCTGCAGAACACCGCCTTGGCACAAGGGCTTGCATTCAAGGGGGTATGCAGACAGACGGAAGAGGCTTTCACAAGCCCCTGCTCTGGGATCCTTTGCCGCGTAAACGATGCGTCCGATTCTTGCGTTGACCGAAGCACCGGCACACATCATGCAAGGCTCCAGCGTGACGTAGAGCGTGCAATCCGAAAGCCGCCAGCTTCCTGTGCGTCTGCAAGCCTCGGCAATGGCAAGCGCCTCAGCATGGGCGGTAGCATCCGCGTTGGTCTGGCACAAATTATGCGCCTTGGCGATCAGCTCACCGTTTCGCACCACTACGGCACCAACGGGGATCTCCCCCATCTCGGCGGCACATTCGGCTTCCGCCAAAGCGATCCGCATCCATTTTTCATCCAAGCATTCCAATGAGTTTTCCTCCCAAGATCACAAGCAACATCAGTAGCGCGGTTTCTGCTACGCACAGTGACAAGTAGATAACCATAGATGGGGCTTTGAAAAGCTTGACAGCACGTTCTCTACTCAGCGGCACCTGCGCATATTCGGCATTTTGAGGAAGCGATCTGCCAAAGAATCCCTCTCGAAGCTGCACGTCTCTTTTGGAAAAGAAGCGCTGAATCAAAATCACAATGGAAATGCCTCCCAAAAGGAAGATCACAAGCTCGATCAACGTTACGTAAGTAACTGCCAAAGGCAGATCCTTGATATGCTGCGCAACAATGGTTTCCACATACGAAATAAAATTGTTAACCGCATGCAACAGCACGCAATTCCAAATGCTTTTCGTCTTTACGTAGATATAGCCCAAAATCAATCCTGCCACAAAGGTATAAAAGATCTGCGCGGCATTCTGATGCATGAGACTGAAGGTCAGGGCGCTGATCAAGATAGCGGGGCCCTCTCCAAAAGGCAAGCAATTGGAAAGAATAGCGCCGCGGAACAAAAATTCCTCACAAAAGCCCGGAACCAAAGCGATCACGATAAAATCAAGAATCAGCTCGTATACCTTGGGATCATTCGAAGCTGCCTGCGGTGTCGCAACAAGAACATCCAGATCGTATCCGATAAAATCCATCAGCATGGAATTCAGATATCCTGCCGAAAAAGAGATCGCAACCGTGCCCAGGATCATCAGCGGAAGCCACGGTGAGATCTGCGCCGGTGCATACATGGGTCGGTAGGAATATCCCGCCTTGCGAATAAAAATTTTCAAGAAGAACACGGGGAACATAAAGCAGAACAAATATCCCGCGGCGTAGATTCCCCGATTCAGCAGCGTTAACAAAACCTCTTTTTCATGCGGTATCTCCATAAAAAGCTGAGGAAGAACGTAGGAATAAAGCACTCCAAACACATTGATCAAAAGGAACCAGATCAAGAGCGCAAAGCCAATGGCGCTGACCGTACGCCGATAATAAGTCTCATTTGGATTCAAGCTGTTCCCTCCCTTCTCTTCTATCTTCTTTATTTTACCACAAAACATTCGAAAAGTAAAGTGCAAATTGAGAAAAAAACAGAACCGACGAAAGAAATCGTCGGTTCTGCAAGAAAATCAATTAGTGAATGATGCAACGCTCGGTGTCCTTATCGAAGATGTGCATTCTATCCATATCGAAGCCAACCTTGATGGTGTCGCCTGCGCGGGTAGCGGATCTGGAAGAAACGCGAGCGATCAGCTTGCCTTCTTCACCAACGTTGAGGTAGAGGTAAATCTCTGCACCCATCAACTCGGTTACGTCTACGAAGGTATCAAGGGTTGCGCCTGCGCACTTCTCAATGCCGGCAGCATCGTCGTGGATACACTCGGGACGGAGGCCGCATACAACTTCCTTGCCAATGTACTCAGCAAGAGCAGGATTCTCAGCCTTTTCCTTGGGAAGCTTGAGTGCGTTGCCCTCGTATACGAAGTAAACGCCGTCAGCCTTCTTCTCAAGCGCACCGTTGAGGAAGTTCATCTGAGGAGTTCCGATAAAGCCTGCAACGAAGAGGTTTACGGGCTCGTCATACAGCTTCTGAGGAGTATCTACCTGCTGGATCAGACCGTCCTTCATAACTACGATTCTGGTAGCCATGGTCATAGCCTCTACCTGGTCGTGAGTTACGTATACAAAGGTGGTACCAACGCGGTTGTGAAGCTTGGTAAGCTCAGTTCTCATGGCAGCACGGAGCTTTGCGTCCAAGTTGGAAAGAGGCTCGTCAAGAAGGAATACCTGAGGATCACGAACGATTGCACGACCCAGAGCCACACGCTGCTTCTGACCACCGGACAGAGCCTTGGGCTTACGATCCAAAAGGTGGGTAATATCGAGGATACGGGCAGCGTCCTCAACCTTCTTCTTAATGGTTTCCTTGGGAACCTTGCTCAGCTTCAGACCGAATGCCATGTTCTCAAATACGGACATGTGGGGGTACAGAGCGTAGTTCTGGAATACCATTGCGATCTTACGATCCTTAGGAGCTACGTCGTTTACCAAACGGTCACCGATGAAGAGCTCGCCCTCGGAGATTTCCTCCAAGCCTGCGATCATACGAAGAGTGGTGGACTTACCGCAACCGGAAGGACCTACCAATACCAAAAATTCCTTGTCCTTTACTTCCAGGTTAAAGTCGGATACAGCGGTAACGCCGCCGGGATACTTCTTATAAATATGTCTGAGGGATAAGCTTGCCATTTTTTTGTAATCCTCCTGATTTTGTCCCATAATTGGGCATTATTTTAACGTATATATTGTACCAAATTTTCGGCAAAAATGGAAGAGGTTATTTTCCCAAAATTTTCGCCTTATTATTGTGCAACTTGCACAATGGTAGTGTGAAAAGTGTTCTTTTGAAACATTTTTCAAGCTTTGTTCTTTAATAAATTAAAATCAAGCCTTGGATTTAGAGCGCATGGTAAGAGCAATGCGCTTTTTGGGAACGTCCACACTGATCACGCGTACGGTCACGATATCGCCCACCTTCACCACCTCGGAGGGGTGCTTGACGAAGCGATCACAGAGCTGAGAAATGTGGACAAGTCCGTCCTGATGCACACCGATATCCACGAAAGCACCGAAATCGATGACGTTGCGAACCGTACCTGTCAGCTCCATATCGGGCTTGATATCCTCAAGGCTGAGGATATCATCGCGAAGCACGGGAGGAGGCAGGGAGTCACGGATATCGCGACCGGGCTTTTCCAGCTCTCCGAGAATATCAAAGAGCGTGGGCTCACCGATGCCAAGCTGCTCGCAAACCTTTACAACACCCGCCTTGCGCACCTTGTCTCCCAAGGATTTTCCAATGGTTCCGTTGGCAACGTCCGCCTTGGTGTACTCGAACATGGAAAGAAGCGCTGCCGTTGCGGCATAGGATTCGGGATGCACACCGGTGTTATCAAGAATCTCCTTGCCTCCGGGAACACGCAAAAATCCTGCCGCCTGCTCGTAAGCCTTGGCACCGATTCTCGGAACCTTGAGCAGCTGCGCACGGGAGGTAAATTCCCCGTTCTCTTCTCTGTACTTTACAATATTTTTGGCGGAGGTGATGTTGATACCCGAAATATAGGAAAGCAAGGAATAGGAAGCCGTGTTTACGTCCACACCAACCTTGTTTACGCAATCCTCCACAACGCCGCCCAGCGCCTCGTCAAGACGCGCCTGCTTCATATCGTGCTGATACTGACCTACACCAATGCCCTTGGGATCGATCTTGATCAGCTCTGCCAAGGGATCCTGCAGGCGACGCGCAATGGATACCGCACTTCTCTGCATAACGTCAAATTCGGGAAATTCCTCTGCCGCCAGCTTGGATGCCGAATAGATGGAAGCACCTGCCTCGCTGACAACGATATATTTGGTATTACCGCCCATCTCCTTGAGAAGTCCGGCAATGAAAATTTCACTTTCCTTGGAAGCCGTGCCGTTACCAATGGCAATCACGTCGACCTGATGCTTGGTAATGAGTCGCTTGAGGACCGATTTACTTCTCTCAATGTCCTCGCGAGGCTTTACGGGATAGATCACGGCGGTATCCACCACCTTACCCGTCTTGTCCACTACGGCAAGCTTACATCCGTGGGCGTAGCCGGGGTCAAAGCCCAAAACCGTCTTGCCCTTGAGAGGCGACTGCATCAGAAGATGGCTCAAGTTATCGGCAAACACCTTAATGGCACCCTCGCTGGCGTTATCAAAGAGGTCGTTTCGGATCTCACGCTCAATGGAGGGGGCGATCAAGCGGTCATAGCTATCCAGAACGGCGGCACTTACGTACTTCTCCGCAGGGCTTCCGTTGTTGAGAAGCGTCTGGGAAAGCAAATAGTTGAGAACGATCTCGGAGGCAACGGTTACGTCTACCTTTAAGAAATCCTCTTTTTCGCCGCGGTTGATGGCAAGCACGCGGTGCGGAAGCACCTTTTTGAGAGGCTCGGAATACTCGTAATATTGAGCGTAAACCGAATCCTCCTCCTTTGCCTGCTTGGTGGAAAGAATACCAAACTCAAAGGTCAGGCGGCGAAGCTCCTTACGGAACTCGGCATTGTCCGAAACGTCCTCGGCAATGATGTCCTTGGCACCCTGCAATGCCTCCTCCACGGAAAGCACGCCCTTTTCCTCGTTGACAAACGCCTCTGCCTGCTCCTCGATGGAGGGCGTATAAGTGGGCTCCTGCGCGTAGATCAGAACCGCCAGCTCCTCAAGTCCCTTCTCTCTCGCAACCGACGCGCGGGTCTTGCGGTGAGGACGGAAGGGGCGGTAGATATCGTCCACCTCGGTGATGGTCTGCGCCGCGTCGATGGCGGCTTGAATCTCGGGGGTCATCTTATCCTGCGCGGTGATCAGCTCGGAAACCTCCTGCTTTCTCTTTTCGATGTTGCGCAAAAAGGTCAGGCGATCGTTGAGATCACGCAGGATGTTGTCATCCAGACTTCCCGTCACCTCTTTACGGTAGCGGGCAATGAAGGGGATGGTGTTCCCTTCGTCGATCAAGGCAACGGTACTGTCTACCTGATCAAGCTTCAGATTGAATTCTTGGGCAAGTCTCTCGTTAATGTTCATAGGGGCTTTGGGGGTCCTTTCGTAAATTGTTTTTTCTATGGTTTAATGTTCTTGCAGGGCTTGTATTTCTTCTTTTGAAAGCTCGCGCCATTCTCCGCGCGAAAGCGATTCGTCAAGGATAAGCGGTCCAAAGCTGATACGCTCCAGATAGGTGATCTGATTATGCACCGCCTCCATCATCAGCTTGATCTGATGATATTTTCCTTCTATAATGGTAATAACACCGCTTTTTTCCTCGTCAAGTCGAACCTGACAGGGTTTGGTCAGATATCCGCCAATGTCAACGCCACTCTCAAGCTCTTTTACGTCCTCCTCGGAAATCGGGAATTTTACGCAAAACCGATAGCTTTTGGCAACGTGACTCTTGGGAGCAAGCAAGCGGTGGGAAAGTGCGCCGTCGTTTGTGATCAGCATCAGTCCCAACGTATGCTTATCGAGTCTGCCGCAGGGGAAGATACCCATTTTTCGGTATTCCTCGGGAAAGAGCTCGGTCACCACAGGATCCTTACCGTCCTCGGTGGCACTCACGTAGCCATCGGGCTTGTTGAGCAGAAAATAAACGTATTTGCGGTACTGCACGGGTCTGCCGCAGAAGATAACGGCATCCCGCTCGGGATCAACCTTGGCATCGGCATTCCGTACGGGCATTCCGTTTACGGTGATCTGCCCTGCCCTTGCCGCGCGTGCAGATTCCTTTCTCGAGGCGATCCCGCACTCGGAAAGCATTTTATCCAGTCTCATAGCATTCTCCTTTGGAAAAAGGAAGCCTCAAAGCGGAATCCGCTTCCAGCCGTCACGGGTCATGGTCAGAATACTGCCAAGCCCTGCTGCGCGCGCAAGCAAAACGGCATCCGAAAAGGCGTACTGAAGATTCTCCTTGGCATGGGCATCGGCAGTAATCGTTACGTTACCGCCCTTCTCCGCAATGCGGCGCAACAGAAGCGGCGACGGATAGGGAGATCGACGGTAGCCTCTGGACATAGCACCCGTGTTGATCTCAAAGATCACGTCCTTTTCCAAAAGTGCATCCAGAGCGTCAATGGCATAACGCCGATATCGAGGATCTCTCTCGTCAAACATACAGCCTCCCTCATTGAATTTGGTCACAAGATCAAAGTGTCCCACAATATCCCCATGGGTTCTGTCAATGACCTCTGCCATATATTCGTAGTAGGCTCTGCAAAGCTTGTAAAAATCTCCGCCGTAATATTTTTGGGCGGCATTGGTCAAGACCTGCGCCGATTCATCGATCATAAAATGCTCATCGCCCACCTCAATGCAATGCACCGAGCCGATGACGTATTCGTAAGGATAATCGGGCACACCGGTCAGATAATCCTGCTCAATGCCCAGGAGGATATGGATCTGATCCCGATAGGCATCCTTCAGGCGAAGGATCTCCTTTTGATATTCCCGCGTGCGCTCCTGCTTCATGGTCCATGAGGTGGAAAACGGCAGGCCGGAATGTCCCGAAAAGCCAACGGTCTCCATGCCTGCGGCAATGGCGGCAAGCACAACCTCCTCGGCGCTGTCCTTTCCGTCACAGAAGCGGGTATGCGTGTGAAGATTTGATTTTGGTATCATAGCATCTCCTGACTGTCCTCAGATCAATTTTGCAACGATGCTCTCGGCATCCAAGCCTGCGGTTTTGAGGATCGATTCATTCTTCTCCTGCACCACAAAGCTTTCGTCAATCGCCATAAGGATCATTTCCTTGTTCTCTGTCTCGGAACGGCGTACGAGCGCATCGGAAAGCAGCATTCCCATGCCGCCCGTGCGGATCTCCTCCTCTAAGAAAATCAGCTTACAGGGCTTTTGAGGAAGCAGAGGAAGAATCATTTCAGCCGTTTCCGCGTAGGGCTTGAGCTGCTCCAAAAGAAGGATGCCCACGTTTTTCCCCTGCGCTTTCAGAAGCTCGACTGCCTTCATGGCTTCCTTGACGATTCTGCCATGGGTGATGATCACCGCATCCAACGCGTCGGGATCATCGTAATTTTTACGAACGCCGACGTCCACGGGATCCTCGGCTCCATAAAACGTCTCCTTGACGGAGAGATCCTCATATCCGTTGGAGTAACGGATGGCGGCAACCGATTTTTCCGCCAGCGCCTTTTCCAAGGACAGTCGCAAGCCAGCCCGTGTTACGGGAGTGTAGATTTTTACGTTTGGAATCTCGGAGAGGAATGCAACGTCAAAAATGCCGTGATGGGTGGCACCGTCGGCGGCGTTCAGCCCTGCTCGATCCACACAAAGCACAACGGGAAGATTTTGCAGAGCCACGTCGTGAACAATATTATCGTAGGCTCTTTGCAAAAAGGTGGAATAGATGGAAACCACGGGAATGCATCCGCCTGCGGAAAGTCCTGCCGCAAAGGTGACGGCGTGCTCCTCGGCAATGCCAACGTCAAAGAAGCGGTCGGGATGTGCCGCGCGGAAATGATGCAAGCCGGTTCCCTCCGCCATAGCCGCCGTAATGGCGCACAGATTGGGGAGTTCCTTTGCCTTCTCGGTCAGAAGCAAGCCCATTTCATCGGAAAAGCTTGTCCCCTCGGGCTTCATCTTTTTGCAGGGCGACATTCCGTGGAACAAATCGGGATGCTCCTCGGCGGGGGCATAGCCCATTCCCTTTTTGGTTTTAAGATGGATCACGCAGCTTTGGTCGGCTTTTTTAGCTTCTCGCAAAAGACGCTCCACTGCCGCTTCGTCGTTTCCGTCCACGGGACCGAAATAGGTCAGCCCCAGATTTTCAAAATAATTACTGCCGTAAAGCGCGGATTTCAGCGCGATCTTCATACGAAGAAGGAACCGAAACATCGGCTTTCCGATCAAGGGGATGTGATGCAGAACCGAGGCGGTCACTCGCTTGGTCTTGAAATAGCGCTCTCCCGAACGAAGGCTGGAAAGATTCTTTGCAAATCTGCCAATGTTTTTGGAGATCGACATTTCATTCTCATTGATCACAATGATGAGATGCAGATCCTTACGACAGTTGTTGAGCGCCTCATGGATCATGCCGCCCGTGTAGGCACCGTCGCCCAGCACGCAGACCGTATAGGCATCCGAGCCCGCAATGCGGTCGGCTTCCGCGAAGCCCAGCGCCGCCGAAAGCGAGGTAGAGCTATGCCCCGTTCCAAAGCAATCATGCTCGCTTTCACTTCTCTTGGGGAAGCCGCCAAGACCGCCGCCTTGACGAAGGGTGTCAAAGCGATCCCGTCTGCCTGTGATCAGCTTGTGGATATAGCTTTGATGTCCCACGTCAAAGATCACGTGATCTGTGGGCGTAGAAAAGACCCGATGGATTGCCAATGTCAGCTCCACCGCGCCAAGATTGGAGGCAAGATGTCCTCCGTGCTCGGTGACCTGCTCGATCAAAAACGAACGAATCTCCCCCGAAAGCGCGGGGATCTCCTCCTTGGAAAGCTTTTTCAGATCATCGGGACTATTTATTTGTTCAAGAAGAGGATATTGCTTGGCATTTTCAATTTTTTCGTCCATCATATCCCACTCCTTTCCTTATCATCTTTTTTCTTCATTATAGTATATCACAAATAAGGATTTTTGTCAAGTAAAATCTATCCAACGCAGAAAAACACCTCAAAAAAATTCAATAGAAAACCACACGAGAGCACGCGCAGTAGTCTCGTGTGGTAAAACTATTTAATTACTTAAAGATGTCCTATCCTTTTCTTTAGCAGATAATCTTGATACGTATCTGCTATATGCTCATCAAATCTCGTCCAAGAAAGTCGCGGAGTGTAAATTTCAGCTGGCGGAAGAATTTCGTTCGATGGAGACCTTGTGTCCAATTCATTTCCCAAATAAATTAACTTTTCCTTTGGATAGTCACGCAAGGAAAAGAACAGATGCCAACGATAAAAATAATCCAATGCATAAGAAGGAAGGTAAAAAGAAGACTCCTTCACATCTTGCAAAGACAAGCTTTGATTGTTTGGATGATAAAGACTGACATAAACGTGTTGATAAAATGACAACTTTTCTCTGTGCAGATCGCCCAAACAATACAATGCCGCATAATAGCCGTTCAATCCGGCCGCATCCGCGTCTTTACCCGTCAGCGGATAGAGAAACCATGCGCCTTTTTTCCAAATCTCCAATTCAGAAAGACGAATACTGTTTTTGGCGCGTACAGGTTTTATGGGAAGCATTTGCTTTAAACTTTCGAGTGCTTCAAAAACAACCTGACTATCATCGTCGCCAAAAGCATTTTGAATTAGTTCTTTGGTAATGGCATCCAACGCTTTTTGGGATTTTTCATCTACAAAATTCTTTTTCAGTGCACAGTAATACAAGGTCATTTGAAACAGAATGTATTGATCCGGTTCCGACTCATATTCGCACAACAATTCTCGGCGAACTTGATTAAGTGCTGTTTTTTTGTTGGTTTCGTTGCAAAAATCCTCATAGGTCTCCATAACTGCCATAGAAACAGAGTTGCCCTCAAAAAAGTCGTTTAAAAATTCCATATGCACCTCCATATTTATTGTCCGGTTATGTTGTAAACCTCATTCGTAACTTGGTTGTAAATATAGTCCCAAGCAGCGGTAAATTTTATTCTTTATCATCAAAAGGAGATATGATAGCAAAAGGAATCGCCGAAACCAAAAAATACAAGGTTACAACAGTTCTTCCAAACGTATCACTCATTTGAAACACGTCAAATAGTATTACAGCAATTAAGCAAATTGGAAATAACAGAATATTAGCATAATACCGAAAAAGTTTTGATTTTGGAATAATATCAAGAAATCGCCGATAACAAAACCATTCAATAAAATTTTGTCCGCTTTTTCTTTCTTCTCTGTTTTTTCTCTTTTTGATTGTTTTAGAAATTCCGTAAGCAATCTCTAATCTGTTCAAAAAGAAAAGCAGCAAAAGCACTAATATTAACACTATAATTCCGGTCACCATGCCTCGCCCCTTATAATCTTGAAATTCTTCTTATCTTGTCTTTATTATAGCACCTCTTTTTCCTTATGTCAAGCATACAAAAAAATTGGAGTTCCTCATCAAAAAGCACAAAAAAGAAAGAAAAAAAGAGTTATTCCAAACGGCGCCATTCCTCGATAGACTCGTTTCCAAAGATAACTTTTGTAGCTTTGGGAAGGTCTTTATCTCTTAAATTGTAGTGCTTTCTGTTTTTCATAAGCTTAGCTGAACGCAAATTTAAGCACGGGGTTATGTCACCATCAGCAATGTTAACCTCAAGAAATAGAGTTTTTAGATTTGGCATATACCGTATGAAATCCAAGCTGGGAATTGTATTATTCCCCCAAATTTCCAATTTTTCAAGATTCTCAAGTTCATAAAGAACCGAGAAGTCCTTTATCCTTGCACAGTTGAAAATATTCAAAGATTTTAAGCTGTGTTTTATCTTGGAAAGCGCACTGATATCTTCAAGGCATCTGTTATAAGAAATATCGAGATATTGCATATTAACAGCTCTCTCTATTCCACGCAATGAAACTGTTTTTCCTTCAATCAGTCGTAAAGTATCTAATTGGGTGCTTATGAAAAGATCACTTAAATCCAAATTGGGTCCCTTATAATCACCAATTGATAATGAGCGCAATGACGGAATGCGATTGAAATTCAAAGTACCTCTGTTAACATTGATTTTTAGACTTTCCAGTCCGTATATTTGTGAAAAATCAACTGTTCCAATATGAGACTTTCCGCCTTCTTTATAGTATTCATTAAGGCAACAAAGATATTTAAGTTCGCGCCCATAAAGAGGTGAAAAATCGTATTGGTCAGGAGAGTCAAAGCGTGGGTGTATGTGCAAATACTGTAAAGTTGGACAGTCGTAAAGAATATCCAGCGAAGGCATAGTGATCTTCGCTTGCGTGAGTTGCTTGCGGTTGATATACTGGACGTATCGATTATAAAACCTGGGTTCACATATTTCTATGGCTGTTTCCGCGTCAAAAGGATATACTATAGAACCAAATTCAAACCCATTTCTTGTTGCCATTTTCTACCTCCGCAGGAATCAGAAACTATTTTGGTGCCCATTGTCACCTTGAAGATTCCCTTTCCCTGTTTTCATTATAACACATCCCCTCCCTCCTGTCAAGCACAAATTTTCATCAAAAAAGCTCAAAAAACGAAGAAAAAACGAGATTTTGCAGCATTTTTTCGTTTTTTTCGGCTCTCACGATCTGTTTTTGACCTTCTTTGACTTTGACTTTCTTTGACTTTCGGATTATAATGATACCAGAAGGTCAAAGAAAGTCAAAAAGGAGACAAAAATATATGCTTACCGATCATATTGCAAAGATCATTGAAGAAATGCTCAACGAGAGCGACGGCATTTTGGAGCTGCAACGCAACGAGATGGCAACGCGCCTTGGCTGTGTTCCCAGCCAGATCAGCTACGTCATTTCCTCGCGCTTCACCCCCGAGAGAGGCTATATCATTGAGTCGCGTCGCGGCGGCGGCGGATGCATCCGCATCGTGCGCAAGCAAATGAGCCGCAACGAGTATCTCATGCACTTCTTCTGCGCCATCGGCGACACCATCGACGAGAGAGAGGCGATTGCCTATCTGCAAAACCTGGCTGGAAACGATTTCATCACAGCCCGTGAGCTTCGGCTTTCTATGGCGGCGGTGTCTCAATCCGCGCTGGCATCCATTGCCCCCGCCCACCGCGGAATCGTTCGTGCCGACATCCTAAAGCAGTTGATTCTTTCTTTGATGTAAAAATTTCCATATTTTTCCATTTTGCAGAGGATATGACAAAATACGCGCAGAAAAAATGCTATAATCATACAAACGCGCAGAAAAATACCTATGTAACAGAAAGGAATGATAAAAATGTTGTGTGAAAAATGTAAAAAAAGAACGGCTACCGTCTTTTATAATGAAAACATCAACGGCAAGACCCGCTCCTTCTCGCTCTGCGGAGAATGCGCCGCAAAGCTCCGCGAAAAGGGGGATATTCAGGATATCACCTCTATGACGGGAAGCTTTGCCGATCCCTTCTCTGCCCTGCATGACAACCTGTTTGGAAGCTTCTTTGGCATTCCCGCAGGCATCGTCTCCCATGGGCAAAAGCAATGTCCCTCTTGCGGAACCACCTATCTTGACATCAGCAAGAGCGGAAAGGTTGGCTGCCCCGAGTGCTACACCGCCTTTCGCGAGGAGCTTTCGGGTCTGCTTTCCTCGGTGCACGGCACCACCTCTCACGTGGGAAGCGTTCCCGCCCGTCACAGAGCTAAGCAGGAGCGCGACAGAAGATTGCAGAGCTTAAAGAACGAACTTCAGGATGCGATTCAAAAGGAAGACTACGAAAAAGCCGCCGTTTTGCGTGATGACATCCGCAAGCTGCAAGAGGAATGTGAAAAGGAGGGAGAATAATATGTCTTGGTATCAATCGATTGGGAAATCCGCGGATACGGTCATCAGCACTCGCGTACGTCTTGCGCGCAATCTTTGCGGCTATCCCTTCGCCTCCAAGCTGGATGCCCACGGCGCCAACGAGATCATTGAAAAGGTCAGCGCGCCCTTGGAATCCGCAGGCTTTCGCAAGATTCACTTTGCAGATCTCTCCCCCATCATGGCGACCTCCTACGTGGAAAGACACTACGTCAGTCCCGAATTTGCCACCAAGGATTCTCCTCACGCCCTGCTTTTGCAAGAGCAGATCGGCGCGTCTGTCATGGTCTGCGAGGAGGATCACCTGCGCATCCAAGCCATTCTCCCCGGACTTGCCTTAGAGGACGCCTACAAGAATGCACAGCAAGTTGAAAAGCGACTTGACGAGGATTTTGACTTTGCTTACAGTGAGGAGCTTGGATATTTGACCCACTGCCCCACCAATCTGGGAACCGGTATGCGCGCATCGGTGATGATGTTTCTCCCTGCCCTCACCCGCGGCGGATACATGGGCTCCCTTGCCACTCAGCTTTCCAAGATCGGGCTTACCGTACGCGGACTCTTTGGAGAAGGCAGCGGTGCCTCGGGTTGTATGTATCAGATTTCCAATCAAGTCACGCTCGGCATTACCGAGGAGGACACCCTTAAAAAGCTGAAGGAAGCCGTTCGTCAGATCTCCGAAAAGGAGCAAACGGCGAAAAAGAGCATTCAAGGAGATGAGTTGGACCGCCTCACCGATAAGATCCTTCGTAGTGAAGGAGTCCTCAAGCACGCCTATATGATGTCCTCCGCTGAGTTCATCAAGCTCTTTGCCGATATTCGTTTCGGCATTGCCCTTGGCATCGTTACCGATATCACCTACGAGCAGCTGGGGGAGCTTTTGGTGGAGACCATGCCCGCCACTCTGACTCTCTCCTCGGAGTCTACTCCCAAAACCGAGGCAACGCGGGACAAGCTCCGCGCAACAAAAATCAAAAGCATACTAAACGTCAATCAATAAATAAAGGAAAGGAATGTGATCACACATGGCAAATCGCTTTACGCAAAAAGCGCAAAATGTCCTGAACCTGGCGCTGAGCAGTGCCTCGGAAATGGGACACACCTATATCG
>SVSL01000038.1 GCA_015064315.1 Oscillospiraceae bacterium | reverse complement strand
TCATGCTGGATTATGCCACATACGATAAATATCTTATCGTGTTTAAAGAAATAAGCGAAAAATGGGGATTAACATGGTCTAATAGTTTGGTGGTCTTGGGAAGGCAAATGACAGCTTGGATGGACACGGAACATTATAGCTACTATATTTCTTTTAGCCAAAGCAAGTTTGCCTTTTATTCAAGTGAAAAGAGGAAAGAAACTGGAGGGACACGCTTGGTTCCATCTTGGAACACAAAAGGCAAATACAAGATGATTCAAGATTTACATATTCAGTTGGATTCTTTTTTTGATTATCTTAAAGAATATGATTCACGTTTAAAAGGGGATTAAAATATACCTTTTGTCGTTACAACCCCCGTTTTTTGCCTAAAAATATACCTTTTGTACTCTTGACCTATGTCGAGAGTGTCGTCTGTCTGACGCGAAAATAACCGCTAACCCCGTAGGGCGGGGGCTTGCTCCCTCTCATTTATAGCTGTTTAGTATAACATATCGAAAGGAGTTGCCTTATGTACTATAAGATTATCGAACTATCCCCGAAAACACCGAGTATATCCTATGATGAAACCAAGGACCTTATTTGGCATTTTCTTTGTGCGTTAGAATCTAACGGACAAATATTAAAAAATTACAAGGTTATTCAAAATATAAATTTCATGCTTTATGTGACAACACCAAAGAAAGATTCTTTAAGCGAGTGTCATGATAGCGTTTATGTAAAAAACGATAGAGAAAAAATTGGCGAGTATTTTGACATACAAATAAAAGATTGCGGAATTGATTTGGAAAGTCAAGAATACTGCACCTGTAAAACAAGGTCCGCAATGGAAATGCAGACCTTTAGGTTTGATATTGATAGCGTATTCACTTGTTGCGACTGCGGAAAACCTGTTGTGCTTTATGAATTGCCTTATCTTGAAAAGAGAGAAGACCACAATGAAATACAGCTGTGGCAGGATAATTATGCCGCAATGGATATGCTTTGGCTGAACTGTCTTTGCGACCGCTATACAGGAAATCAACGTGTAAAGCTTGATTCCGCTTTAAACAAGCAAGGAATTGAAATTGCGGAATATATGAGCAAACAACTCGGTTATCCCGTTTATTATCACTTGGAATGTGATTATGGAAAAAGCATAAAAGCAGAAAAAGTGGGCGATCAACAGATACATATATGCCCTAAATGCGGAAAGTTGATGAAACGAGTAAGGTTTTCCGAAGATCACGAAAGAGATATTTGTGAAGAGTGCAAACTTTCTTATGATGCACATTGAGACTTTAAGGTATTACACCCCCCATATTTCGACCATTTTGAGACCTTTTGGAGTCTTGACCCACGTGGAAAGTGTCGTTTGTCTGACGCGAAAATAACCGCTAACCCCGTAGGGGCTGGCGCCCACGACAGCCCGTAACGCGCATTTGAGGCTTCTCGGGACGTCGAAGGCGCCGTCCCCTACCAAAATCGGTGCGTCATTTTCATAGAAAGGACTTTTATATGTACTTCAAAAGAATGCTTGGAAAGACTGAAATTATCGTTATGCCCCGAGTCATGAAGAAGCAAATTTTTTACTGTCCTGCTTGCGCAGAGCGATTGTATCTATCCCCAAGAACCAAAATCTTGGAGCGCGGGGATCCCGATTATGAGAAATACAGCCATTTGCACGGAAAACATATGATTGGGAAAATTGAACTGACGGAGTATGATTTCAAATGTTTGTCTCGGGAGTGCAGTGCTTACGATAAGCCTGTTTCCTACGATGAGCAATGTGTGATCGCGGAAATTCAAAAATCTGTTGGCACACGCCTCCTTTCGCAGGAGATCATAGAGGCGAATTTCGAAAAGGCAAACGAGGCTTTGTCTCGGAAAAAGAAAAAACAACGCATCCTCGGTGCGGTGATCGGAGCGATCGGCGTTGTTTTGATCAGCTATTATTTTCTGAAAACCGGAAATTTCAAGATCTATTTTTGAAATGCCCTTGTGGAATGTCAATTACAATGATATGCCCCTACAAAAAATCTCGTGTTCAAAATCCAAAATCTCCGATTTTGTCCTGCTTTTATACCTCTTGAAATGACACGAGGTGTCAAATCGTTTTGAAAAATCCAAAGGAGAACCATCATGCTAAAACGTAGTGAAATTCGCATTCGCGATCCCTATATCGTCACCGACAAGGAGAACCAATGCTACTATATGTACGGTACCACCGATCTGGTGCCCGGCAGTTTGCGCGCAGGCTGTACCTTCTCGGTATACAGAACCGAGGATCTGGAGAACTTCAGCGAGCCCAAGGTGATCTTTGACGGATCTGCCGTCGGCTTTTGGGCGGACAGGGATTTCTGGGCTCCCGAGGTACATCGATACAACGGAAAATACTATCTCTTTGGCAGCTGCAAGGCGGAGGGCAAGTGCCGCGCCACGCATATCTTCGTGTGCGAAACGCCCGACGGAACCTTTGTTCCACTTTCCGATGAGCCTCCCACGCCCAAGGATTGGGAATGCCTTGACGGCACGTTTTTCGTAGAAGATGGAATTCCCTATATGGTTTTCTGTCACGAGTGGGTGCAGGTGAAGGATGGAGAAATGTGCGCCATTCAGCTCTCAAGCGATCTGACGCACGCCGTAGGCGAGCCCTTCCTTCTGTTCCGCGCCTCCGAGAATCCCGACGTGGAGGAGATGCGGAAAAGACCCGGCTATTACGTTACCGACGGCCCCTTCTTCTACCGCGAGGAGGGAAAGCTGAAAATGATCTGGTCCAGCCACGGTCTGGGCAGATATCTTGTTTTGGAGGCGGAAAGCGACAGTCTGCGGGGCAAATGGACGCAGAAAAAAAGCAAATTCGATTTTGACGGCGGTCACGCCATGCTCTTTGAAAGTCTGGACGGCAGACGTATGATCTCCCTCCACCATCCCAACAAAGCCGATTTCGAGCGGGCAACGTTTTTTGAGTATTAAAAATTTGAGTATAAAAAGAAAAAACTTTACCACTCAAGGATGACGTTCGCAGATTTGATTATGATACCTTTTGTTGTCTTGACCCGCGTTGAGAGTGTCGTTTATCTGACGAGAAAATAACCGCAAAGCCCGTAGGGCGGGGGCTTGCTCCCGCCGTGAATACAGAAATTTGCCGATAAAACGGCGGGAGTAAACCCCCGCCCTACAAAATCGGTGCTCAAAACCCAAAAACGTCTTGGTTTGGGTCAAGGCTCAATATTACTTGAAACCGCCAACAATAAACGCAATAAAAATATAAAAGGAGCAACAGCATGAAAAAAATCGTTCTCATCGGAGACTCCATCCGAATGGGGTATGACAAATACGTAAAAGCGGCACTTGACGGCGTGGCAGAGGTTTACTATCCTGCGGAAAATTGCAAGTTCTCTCAATATACCCTGCGCTATCTCCACGATTGGAAGAGAAAGGGCGAGTGGCCCGATGACGTGGATCTGGTGCATTGGAATACGGGGCTTTGGGATGTGGCGGAGCTCTTTGGCGATGAGCCTCTCTCCTCCCCCGAGCATTACGCCGAGATGCTTCGCCGCATCGACAGGCGCATCCGTATGCTGTTCCCCAAGGCAAAGGTGATCTTTGCAACCTGTACCGCCATTCGCGAGGAGGGCTACAAGCCTCCCTTCTACCGTCACAACGCCACCATTGAGCGCTATAACGCTGTGGCATTGGAGACCTTGAAGGATACCGATACGCTGATCAATGATCTTTATGCCCACACTGTCAACGTTCCTGCCGAGTGCTGCTCGGACAAGACCCACTACAATACGCCCGCGGGAGCGGCATACATGGGCGGCAAGGTTCTTTCGGTGATCTGCAAGGCTCTGGAGATTTCCGCTGCCGAGGTCAACGTAGAGAACTTTGAATTGGAAAATTATTCTGCCGATAACATCGGTCAATAATCTCTCCGGCCTTACATCTGTTTTAGGAGGTACGTCATGAAAATTTTATCCATTGGAAACAGTCTTTCGCAGGATGCCCAGCGCTATCTTCACGCCCTTGCCAAGCAGGAGGGAGTAAAGCTGCGCGCCGTTAATCTCTACATCGGCGGTTGCCCTCTGCGCAAGCATTATCTGAATATGCTGGACGACAACGCCTACTACGATTATGAATTTAACGGGGAAAAGACAGGGCTCAAGGTCTCGATCCGTCAAGCCCTGGTGAGCGACGATTGGGACTACGTTACCCTTCAGCAGGGAAGCCTTGTAAGCGACAAATTCGAGACCTACACGCCCTATCTGCAAGCCTTGGCAGAGTACGTGAAAAAATATTGCCCCAACACCAAAATTCTGATCCATCAGACCTGGGCATACAAAAAGGAAAGCCCCCATCTGGTGAACAAAATGGGATATGCCACCCCGGAGGAGATGTTCGACAAGGTGTCGGAATGCTACAACCGTGCCGCCGAATTGATCAAGGCGGACGGCATGATCCCCAGCGGTGCGGCGATGCTCAGGGCATATCAGCTTGGCGGTGAGGATCTCTATTTCGATGACGTTCACGCCTCCCGCGGTGCCGGACGCTATCTCTTGGCGCTTTGCTGGTTCAAGTACCTGACGGGAAGGGATATTATCGGCAACGATTTTGTCGAGCTTGATGCGCTTGTTACCGATACGGATCGGGCAATCGCAATTCAAGCGGTCAATGAGGTCTTAAAGCTGTAATTTGGAGGTTTTTGAGAATGGTATATACTGAAAATAAAAACGTCAGATTGGATGCGGTGACGATTCCCAACGGATACGCCTGCTACGTCAGCGGCGAGGGCGAGCTGGTCTACTGCGTGGACACGGATGACACCCATGAATTTTTGGCGATTGAAAATCACTCGGCATTTTGGTGCAGACCCTTTTGGGGCAAGTCCTTATCCGAGCTTCCCCAAAGAGTGCAGGCACTTTTGATCAAAAACGGCGAGACCTATACCTATTATTTGCCGATCTGTGACAGCGTGTTCAAGACGCTTATCCGAGGGAATGAAAACGGCTTTGAGTTCTATACCCATTCCAACTGTGAGAGCGTTCGTGCTTGTGACCGTCAGCTTGCTTTTTTGTGTATGGAGGGAGAAGATCCGCTGGCTTTGATGAAGGCGGCTGCAAAAGAGGCTTGCAGATTGCTGGACAACGGTCTTAAGCTTCGCGAAGAGAAGAAGCTGCCCCAGGTCTTCCGCTATTTGGGCTGGTGCTCTTGGGATGCGTTGCAGATTCGTGTCAATCACGAGGGGCTTTTGGAGAAGGTCAGAGAGCTTCGGGAAAAGAAGGTTCCCGTACATTTTGCGATCATTGACGATATGTGGGCGGACGTTCCAAGTCTTGGCGAGATTCCCGAGGGGATTTCCTTCAAAGAAATGGTTCGCGCCATGCACGCCGGCAAAATGCGTTCCTTTGAGGGCGATCCCAAGAGATTTCCCCATGGCATGGCGGCTGCCATTGCCGATATGAAGTCGGGCGGTATTGAGGAGGTTGGCGTTTGGTTCCCAACCACAGGCTATTGGGCAGGATTGGAGCCCGATGGCGATGAAGCGCAAAGGCAAGCGGAGAATACCGTGCTTCTTGAGAACGGTCAGGTGATTGTGGCTCCCGATGAAGAGAAGGCGGCTCGTTATTTTGACGATCAATGCGCCCGCGTAAAATCGTGGGGTGCGGATTTTGTCAAGATTGACAACCAAGGCTTTCATAAGCGATATGAGAACGTTGCTCCCATTGGAGAAAGCGCGAGAGCGATCCAGCGTGGCATTGATGCAGCCACCGATCGGCATTTCGACGGCGCTTTGATCAACTGCATGGGAATGCCCTCGGAGTGTATGTTCAACAGAACCAGCGCGGTTTCCCGTTGCTCCGATGATTTCATACCCGAGAGCAGGGAATGGTTTGCCAAGAACGTGCTCCAATGTGCTTATAACGGACTTTTGCAGGGACAGTTCTACGTAAACGATTGGGATATGTGGTGGACAGACGATGAGCAGGCGGTAAAAAACAGCGTTTGCCGTGCCATCAGCGGAGGTCCCGTTTACGTTTCCGATAAGATCGGCAGAACCAATCCGGAGATTTTAAAGCCTCTTTGTCTTGCGGACGGCAGACTGCTTCTCGCGGATGAGAGTGCCACCCCAACGGCGGATTGTCTTATGGAAAATCCTACTGCTACCGATCGAATCTTTAAGATTCGCAACCGCGTCGGAAAAAGCGGTGTTTGCGCGGTGTTCAATATCAATGCCGAAAACAAACGGGTCAGCGGCAGCCTCTCTCCCGTCGAGACGGGAATTCCCGACGGTGACTACGTTTACTATGAGTATTTTACAAAGCAAAGCGGCGTATTGAAAAAGGGAGAGCGTTTGGAGGTTACTCTTTCGGATAACGATGATTTCCGATTGTATTCCTTTGCGCCCAAGCGTGAGAATTGCGACCAATATCCCGGCAGAACCGATCTGTTTATGGGCGTTGCTTGCCAACAACTGTGATTTGAAAAGGAGACTTTCAAAATGAACCACACCTATCAAGACGGAAAGATCGTTGTCCGTGACCGTTATTTTAAGGAAATGGTCTATCACGTTTCCAACGAGTGTGCCGGTATGATTTTCAACGGCAAGGGCGCGGTGGTTGGTTATGCCCTTGCAAACGAAAAGGATATGATGCCAAGGGGAAGCTTTTCTTTGTTCCGCGGCAATGCGCCCATCGACGTCTATCTGGAAAAAACGGTGGAAATGATCGGGCGTTGTCAGACGATCCGCTTGCATTTGGAGGACGGAGATTTTAAGATCGAGCAATTTTTGGATGCCTCGGTCAACGGTGTGTTTACGTCTTATTCCCTCGAGGGAGACGCCACGGGCGAGCCTATCACGGTTTGCTTTGGTGTGAACAAGGGAATGGATGATGCCGTGTGTGTGGAAAACCGAGAATTACACGGCAAAAAATTCTGCTTTGGCGCAAGCAAGGCGCTTTCTTGGGGGGCAGTCAACCAAGCGATCTATCTGACGGTCGGAGCAGGGGAAAGGGTGACGACCTTCCTTTCTTGCGGCGAGCACCCTGTGAGCGCGTTGGAGATCCTTTCGGATTTTGAAGGCTACGAGCAGAGGATGAAGGACGAGATCGAATCGGTTGCCATTCCAAGCGGAATTTCCGAGGAGCAAAGAGCCTTGTTTTTGAACGCTTATTTTTGCTCCCTGCAAAATTACAAATGCCTTGGCGACTACAAGGCGTTTATGGCAGGGCATCATTATCTGTTCCCCATGCGCTCCTATTATCGCGATTCCTATTACACGGTTCTTCCCATGTACCGCGGCAAGACCTCGTTGGTGCGCGATCAGATCATCACCCTTGCGAGCGGCATCAGCAAAAACGGCGATTGCCCCTCGGCGGTTCGTTCTGATTACACCGAGTGGTGGGGAAATCACTACGATAGCCCCTCCTTCCTTGCCATGATGCTTTACGATTACGTGAAGTTCACGGGGGATGCGTCGATTCTCGGACGGATCGTGAAGGAAGAGACGGTTCTTGAAAAAGCCGAGCACGCGATTGAAAAGCTTTCCTCCTTTGCCGATGAAACGGGATTGATCTACAAGGAAGGTCCTTACAATCAGCGTGACTGGGCAGACGAGGTGAACCGAAACGGCTACGTGACCTACAACGAGGTTCTTTATGCGCGCGCTCTGTTCTCCCTGTCAAAGCTTTTTGAAAAGATTGGAAACCATGACAAGGCTGAGTATTATATGGCTTGTTTTGAAAAAGTGAAAAAAGCCATCAACGACATTCTTTGGGATGAAGAGCTGGGCTATTACGTGAATTTCAGAGAAGCGCACTTTACCGAGAAAAATCTTTCGGTGGATACCTGCTTTGCCGCTCTGTTTGGAATTGCGGATGACGAAAGAGCGGTAAGAATGCTGAAAAACATGGAAGCGCTTCTGGAAACCAAG
This sequence comes from Oscillospiraceae bacterium, assembly GCA_015064315.1. GTDB lineage: Bacteria > Bacillota > Clostridia > Oscillospirales > CAG-272 > UMGS1865. The sequence goes on along the minus strand of SVSL01000038.1, from coordinate 11,670 downwards.
AACAATCACGCGCAAAAAGCAGGGGATTGGGGTGTCATGTGCGTGTATCCCTTCTACTCACGCTTTGACAGTGCCAGAAACAAATCCGCTCAGCCCTATTATTATCATAACGGCGCCAACTGGCCCTATCTTTCCGCCATGTATGCGGCGGCAAAAAGAAAGTACGGTATGGAGTACCGCTATGCGCTGGAAAGCTGGTTTGATTACAACGTGGCGCGCGGGAATTACACGCCCGTGGAATTCTTCTCGCCTCCGCAAAAGGACGGCTCCCTCCTTCAGGCATGGTCGGGCGTTGCGGCGTTCGTTATGGATGAGGAGATCAGCCTCGGATTTTGGGATTGAAGGGAGCGCGTACTGTGAAGCTTTTTTGGAATGCTTTGACCAAGCTTTTGTTGGGACTTGTTCTGGTGGGACTTTTTCTGTTTTTGCCTGCGGGAACGGTGGAATATCCCAACGCTTGGATCTTTCTTGGGGTTCTGTTCGTTCCCGTGACGGTCATGGGAGCGGTGCTCTTTTGGAAAGCCCCCGATCTGCTTGAAAAGCGCTTGCATCACAAGGAAACAGAAAAAACGCAAAAGGGCGTGATCGCTCTTTCGGGGCTGATGTTCCCCGTGGGCTTTATCCTCTCGGCGTTGGATTTCCGCTTTTGGTGGTCGGAGGTTCCCACGTGGCTGGTGATTCTTTCATCGGCGTTGTTCCTTGGGGGCTACGCCATGTTTGCCGAGGTCATGCGTGAGAATGCCTATCTTTCCCGTACCGTTGAGGTGCAACAGGGGCAGAGGGTGATCAGCACGGGGCTTTACGGCGTGGTGCGGCATCCCATGTATCTGGCAACGCTGTTGATGTTTCTTCCCATTCCTCTAATCCTCGGATCTTTTTGGGGCTTGATTCCCATGCTCCTCTATCCCGTGATTCTCGTGATCCGCATTCTGAACGAGGAAAAAGTTTTGACAGAAGGGCTTGAGGGCTACGCCGAATACAAATCCAAGGTCAGATACCGATTGATCCCCTTCGTTTGGTAAGCTTTTGGGGAGCTGTGCTTTTTGCGACAAAAGAATTTATGATATGATTTTAAGGCGACCACATGAAAAAATCCTTTTTTTACATCATTCTCGCAGGAGTCCTTTGGGGCACCTCGGGGATCTTCGTTCACTATTTAGCCCCACACGGCTTTACATCCTTGCAAATGACGGCGGTACGGGGATGCGTGTCCTTTCTTTGTCTTGCACTGTATGCGTTTTTCTTTGACAAGAAGCTTTTCCGCGTCACGCGACCTCAGCTGATCCTTTGTATTTGCATGGGAATCTCTCTTTTGGGAACGGCAGGCGGATATTTTGCCTCCATGCAAATGACCTCGGTCTCCACGGCGGTGGTGCTGATGTATTCGGCACCCATTTACGTCACGATCTTTTCGGTGCTTTTCCTCAAGGAGAGGATGTCGCGTGGAAAGCTTACAGCCTTGATTTTGATGATCCTTGGGTGCGCTCTGGTGTCGGGAATCGTGGGAGGGCTGAAATTTGATCCTCTCGGAATCTTCCTCGGCATTGTTTCGGGAATCTCCTACGCCGCCTACAATATTTTCACCAAGATCGTTACGGGAAAGGGCTGCAAGCCTATGACGGCAACGCTTTACAGCTCCTTGTTCATGGCGTTGATCGCTCTGTGCATTTCCAATCCCAAGGGGATTGCGGTGGGAGCTATGCAAAAGCCGGCGCTGCTCATTCCCATGCTGCTCTGTCTTGGCGTGATCACCTTTGTGTTGCCCTACGTGCTTTATTCCTCGGCAATCAAGGTATTACCTGCGGGAACGGCATCGGCGCTCAGCATTGTGGAGCCCATGGCGGCAACGTTGTTCAGCGTTTTCCTGTTTGACGAAAAATTGACCTTTTATTCCTGCAGTGGCATTGTTTTGATCCTTGCCGCCGTGCTTCTTCTCGGAAAGACCGATGGGAAGAGAAAGGATACTTGATTTTGAAAGGAATGTTTATGATGAAAACTGTTAAATTTCCCTATGGAAAAGAAATGATCGAATACGATTTCTCAAATGAGAAATTCCTGGGAACCCTGACCTCCTCCATTCACGGCTACGAGCCGAAGGAGCAGGGGATCGCGCTGGTCAAGACCGCCATGAAAAATCCCATCGGCTCGCCAAGGCTTTATGAATTGGCAAAGGGGAAGAAAAAGATCGTGCTCATTGCCAGCGACCACACCCGTCCCGTGCCCAGCCGTGTGATTGTTCCGCCTATGCTGGAGGAGATCCGCGCGGCGGAGCCCGATGCCGAGATCACCATTCTCATTGCCACGGGCTGTCACCGCAACACCACCAAGGAGGAATTGATCGCCAAATTCGGTGAAGAAATTGTGGAGAACGAGTGCATTGAAATCCACGTTTCCACCGATGAGGATGCCATGGTGCATCTGGGAACACTTCCTTCGGGGGGCGCTCTGCGCATCAACCGCATCGCGGCGGAGGCGGATCTCTTGATTTCCGAGGGCTTTATTGAGCCTCACTTCTTCGCGGGCTTTTCGGGGGGGCGAAAGAGCGTTCTTCCGGGCATTGCCTCCCGTGAGACCGTGCTTGCCAACCATTGCGCCGAGTTCATTGATCATCCAAGAGCCCGTACGGGAATTCTGGACGGCAACCCCATTCACGCCGATATGCTTTTTGCGGCAAAGGCGGCAAAGCTGGCGTATGTTGTGAACGTGGTGATCAACGAGAAAAAGGAAGCCATCTACGCCGTGGCGGGGGATGCCGAGGCGGCACACCGCAAGGGCTGCGAGTTCCTTTCGGGACTTTGCCAAGTGAAGCCCTTGGAAGCCGATATTGCCATTACCACCAACGGGGGATATCCTTTGGATCAGAACATCTATCAGTCTGTCAAGGGCATGACTGCCGCCGAGGCGACGGTTAAAAAGGATGGCGTGATCATCATGCTTTCGCGCTGTAACGACGGACACGGCGGCGAGTCCTTCTATCATCAGCTGGCGGATGAGCCCGATATTGCCAAGTCTATGGCGCAGATTCTTTCCAGAAGCCGCGGAGAGACCGTCCCCGATCAATGGGAGGCGCAGATCCTTTTGCGCATCCTGCTTCACGCCAAGGTGATCTTCGTCTCCGATGCGCCGAAAAAGATGATCGAGGATATGCACATGATTCCCGCCGAGAGCTTGGAGGAGGCACTCACCCTTGCCAAGAAGCTTTTGAATAATCCGCATCCCACCGTTACCGCCATTCCCGACGGCGTTTCCGTGATGGTGGTGGGGCAGTAACCCCAAGGAGTATTTACAATGACCCATCAATTTCAAGGAAAATGGATCAGCGATGAAGTGCTTTGCGCTCGCGAGCCGAGAAACATCTTTCACCGTCAGCTGAATAAGATCAAGTTTCCCAAGGACGAAAACGCGAACAGTCATATTCTTTTTCGCAAGAAATTTGTGATCGAAAAGCGTGTCAACCATGCCAAGATCTATATTACTGCGGATGATTACTATAAGCTTTATCTCAACGGACGCTTTGTGGGGCAGGGACCTGCTCCCGCGTACCATCATTGCTACAATTATAACGTGATCGACGTGTCGCCCTTCCTTGTTGAAGGTGAGAACGTCATTGCGGTACATACCTACTATCAGGGACTGATCAACCGCGTGTGGCAGAGCGGTGATTTCCGTCACGGCTTGCTCCTGGATCTGGTTTGTGACGGAGAGACGGTGGCGTCCAGTGACGAAAGCTTTCTTACCCATCCCCATACGGCGTATACCGCTATGGGCGAGGCGGGCTATCATACCCAATTTCTCGAGCGCTACGATAGCCGCGCCCGTGAGGTGGATTTCTTTGCTCCCGGGTTTGATGATTCCTACTGGACGAGGGCAAGCATTTATCAATTCGACGATCACGGACTGCAGGAGCAGAAAACCAAGATGCTGGAGTTTGAGCGTGTGGAGCCGATTTCGGTAACGCGCAAGGAGGATCGTTTGATCCTTGATTTCGGAGGCATCTACGTGGGATATCTTTCTGCCAAGGCAACGGGAAAGAGCGGAGACGTGATCACCCTTTACGCCGCGCAGGAGCTGAACGAGGACGGTTCTGTCCGTCATGCCATGCGTTGCAACTGCGATTATACCGAGGAGTGGATCCTTTCGGGAGGCATGGACGTTCTCAATCAATTCGACTTCAAGTCCTTCCGCTATGCAGAATTGGTGCTCCCCGAGGGCGTTGCGGTGGAGGAGATTTGTCTTGTCGCCCGTCACTATCCTTTTTCGCAAAAGCGAAATTTGCGCAAGGAGCTTGCCGAGAACGAAAGTGCAAGGCGTATTTTTGAGCTTTGCGTGCGTTCCCAACGCGTGGGCGTGCAGGAGACCATTCAGGATTGCATGGACCGCGAAAAGGGCTTCTATCTGGGAGACGGATGCTATTCCGCCTTTGCCAATTACCTTCTCACCGATGACGATTCCATGACGCGCAAGCTGATAGACGACGCTTTTTCCTCTTCCTTTATCACCGAGGGACTGGTGACCTGCATGGATTGCTCCTTTATGCAGGAGATCGCCGAGTTTCCGCTCATCCTTGCGGATCTGGTGCTTTGGCACTACCGTTTGTCGGGGGATCAGGAATATTTAAAAGAAAACTATAAAAAGATTCAACGCGTGCTGAACTGCTATCGCGATTCCTACGAAAAAGACGGGCTTTTGCGCGATCTTGACCGCTGGTGTGTGGTGGAATGGCCTCAGAACTATCGGGACGGCTACGCTGTGAACATCAAGGAGGGCGAGATCTGTCACGAGCCGCATATCTCCATCAACGCCTATTATTATCGGGCGGTCTGTTGCCTCAACAAAATGGCAGAGGCACTGGGAGAAAACCCTTACCGCGATGAAACGGTGCTTCAAAAAGCCATTTTGGATGCCTTCTACGATAGAGAGAAGCATATTTTCTACGACGGCGTGGAGACGCGCCACGCCAGTCTTCCCGGCAACGTGTTTGCCTATGCCTTTGAGCTGGTCAAGGATGCTGAATTCGATCGGAGTTTCCTTTCTCTTCTGGAAGAGAAGGGAGCGGATCAGACCTTCCTGTTCACCTCCTTCCCCCTGCTTTGCCGCTGGGCGCGAGAGGAAAATTTTGAAGCGATGAAAAAGCTGATCCTTCACGAAAATACTTGGTCACGGATGCTCCGCGAGGATGCCACCACCACCTTTGAGGGATGGGGCAAGGATTGCAAATGGAACACCTCGCTCTTCCACATGACCATGTCGGCGGTTGCCATGTTTCTGTTGGATGCCGATTTGAAAGCAATTTTTTAAAGACGTATAGAAAGGACGAACGATTATGAAATTCACTTACGATCACGACCTGCACATTCACTCCAATCTGTCAAGATGCTGCAAGGATCCCGAAATGACCAAGGAGAACATTTTGAACTATGCCAAGGAAAACGGGCTCTCCACCATCTGCATTACCGACCACTATTGGGATGCGGCGGTTCCCGGTGCCAGCCCTTGGTACGAGAAGCAGCCCTTTGATCACATCAAGCAGATCCTTCCTCTGCCGCAGGAGGATGGCATTCGCTTTCTGTTTGGATGCGAGTGTGAAATGGATCGCAATATGACCTTGGGACTCCCCCCCGAAAGATTTGACGATTTTGATTTCTTCATCATTCCCACCACCCATATGCATATGCCCTTTGTGCGCGACGAGGATGACGACGGTATGCCCGAGACGAGAGCAAAGCTTTGGGTCAAGCGCTTGGACGGCTTCCTCCAAAAGGATCTGCCTTATCACAAAATCGGCATTGCCCATCTTGCGTGCTGTCTGATTTTGCACAAGATGACCCGTGAGGACTACCTGCATACTCTGGATCTCATTCCCACCGCCGAAATGGAGCGCCTCTTTGCACGCGCCGCCGAGGTTGGCGTTGGCATTGAGCTGAATCAGGATGATATGACCTTTACCGACGAGGAAGCAGAGCGAATCTTGCGTATGTTCCGCATTGCAAAGGAGAAGGGCTGTAAGTTCTATCTTGGCAGTGACTCCCACTCCCGCGAATGGTTTGGAAACACAAGCCGGACCTTCCAACGTGCAATCGATCTGTTAGGACTTGAGGAAAGCGATAAATTTATCATCTGATTTTGAGAAAGGAAGCAACGATTATGGAAAAGTTTTTGTTTATCTCCAATAGCTTTGGTGTGGATTCCACCCGTTATCTCTACGGCATTTCCCGTGCCGCAGGCAAGGACATTAAGGTGATGACCCTTTACATCGGCGGATGCAGCCTTTACCGTCACTACCGCAATATGCTCAGCGAGGAGCGCGCATACGAGGTTTATTATAACGGCATGGGAACGGGTCTGCGAATCTCTCTCAAGGAGGCTCTGCTTGCCGACGAGTGGGACGTTGTAGCCACCCAGCAATCCAGCCCCCGTTCGGGTGAGGCGGATTCCTATTTTCCCTACGTTACCGAGCTGGCGGCGTATATTCGCAAAATGGCACCCGGTGCCAAGCTTTGGCTGCAAATGACCTGGTCCTTCGATGAGGGACACGAGAGATTCAAGCTGACCTCTCACGCCAACCGTGCCGAGATGATCCCCGCTATTCGCGCCTGCTACACCAAGGCGGCTGAGGCAATCAACGCCGATTTTATGATGCCTGCGCTGGATGCCATGAACAAGCTTTACGATGCAATCGGAGGTGCGACCTACCGCGACGGCTTCCATTGCAGTAAGGGTGTTGCACGCTATATGCTGGCGAGCATGTGGTTTATGGCACTCTTTGGAAAAAACATCGACGGCAACGCCTTCCGCGATTTTGACGTGGAGGTGTCCGAGGAGCAGGTAGCGCTGGCACAGACCTTTGCCAAGGAAGCTCTGTTGGAGAACGGTGTTTCTCTGAACTGACGAAAAGGAGCATTGAAAATGGAGAGAACCTTTGAAAGAGATTTGCCCGAAGGCTACCGTCAGGTCAAGCATATTGATGCCAAGAACATTAAATTTGGAATTATCTTCAATCTGGTCGGTACGCCGATCGCTTTTGCCTTGATTGCGTTGGGAAGCATTCCCGTGATCTTGAACGAAAACTATGGTGCTTTAGCTCCTGCCGCAATCTTGTCGTTGATTCCCATGCTGATCTATATGGTGTTGCACGAGCTGGTTCACGGAATCGCTTACAAAAGGCTCACGGGCGAGAGGCTGACCTTTGGGTTGAGCTGGAGCTGCGCCTTCTGCGGCGTTCCAAAGATCTACACCTATCGGAGAACCGCACTGATTGCCGTACTGGCTCCCTTTGTGGTGTTCAGCTTGCTTTTTGGGATCCTTGCGGCGGTGCTGTATTTCGTTTCGCTCCCGCTTTATCTGATATTGGTGTTCTTGTTCAGCTTTCACGTGGGAGGATGCGCGGGGGATCTTTACGTAACGATTCTTCTGCTCTTCAAATTCAAGGATCAAAGAACGCTCATGCGCGACACAGGACCCGAGCAGTTCTTCTACGTTCCCGAATAACAGGAGGCTTTTATGAATTTTTCAGAGCTTGCAAAATCCCGCTACTCGGTTCGCGCCTACGATCCGCGCCCTGTTGAGGATGAGAAGATGGAACGCATCATCGAGGCGGGAAGGGTGGCGCCAACGGCGTGCAATTTCCAGCCCCAGCGGATCTTTGTGGTCAAAAGTGAAGAAAACCGCCAAAGGCTGGCGTCGATCTGCCGCTTTACCTTTGACGCTCCCGTGATCCTTGTGGTGGCTTACGACCGTGACGCTTGCTGGAAAAACAAGCGCATGGAGGGACATCCCTCGGGTGAGACCGATGTCGCCATTGTGACCACACACATGATGCTGGCGGCGTTTGAGGAGGGAATCGGCTCTTGCTGGGTCGGTGTGTTCAATTCCGAGGAGGTCAAGGCGACCCTTGGCTTGCCCCAAAACCTCACCGTTACAGCCCTCATGCCCATGGGCTATCCCGCGCCCGACGCTACTCCCGCCCCCTTCCACAGCCAGATCAAGCCCAAGAGCGAGACGGTGTGGGAGATTTGATGAAGGATGTTAACAAAGAAAATCAAAACGAATTGAAAATATAAGGAAAGAGGAACAACTTATGAAATTTCAATATCTTGGAACTGCGGCGGCAGAAGGAATGCCCGCGGTATTCTGCAACTGTGAGGTTTGCGCAACGGCGAGAGAGCGCGGCGGAAAGAATTTCCGTACCCGTTCCCAGTCGATCATCAACGACGAATTGCTCATGGACTTTCCCCCCGATAGCATGATGCACTTCCATCTGCACGGGGTTCGCGGAGATCAGATCCGATACATCGTATTTACCCACAGTCATTCCGACCACTACTATGCCACCGATCTGCTTCGCCACGGCGGATGCTACGCCCACAATATGGCGTATGACAAGCTGGAGATCGTTTGCTCCGAGAAGCTTTACGAGCGGATGCAAAACGATCTGGCGGGGGCAAAAAAGGATGTGATCCTGGAATACCACATCGCCAAGCCCTTTGAGCCCATGACCCTTGGGGAATATTCTTTGATCCCGTTCCCTGCGCGTCACTCGGGGGATAGTGAGGGCAAGCTGGCGCTCTTTTATGCGCTGACCTACGGTGGAAAGACCGTTCTTTACGCCCACGATACCGGATATTTCTTTGACGAGGTGTTTGATTACATCAAGGAAAAGGGACTCTACTTTGACATGATCTCCTTGGATTGTACCAATGCCCATCTTAATTCCAAGCCCACGGGCAGCCACATGGGACTCAATTCCAACGCCGAGGTGCTTGAAAGACTGCGCGAAATGGGTGCGGTGGATGAAAAGACGCTTTTGTACGTCAACCACTTCTCTCACAACGGCAATCCCTTGCACGAGGAGCTTTCCGAGAGTGCCGCCAAGATCGGCTTCAACGTTTCCTACGACGGACTGACGCTGGAGGTCTGATATGGCTGATTTGATTAAGGACGGATTGCAGAACCTTCAAGAGGAGGTCTACTCCTTCCTTCTTATCGGACAGTCCAACATGGCAGGACGCGGTGAGTTTGGGGAAGTGGAACCGATAAAAAACAAGCAATGCTTGATGCTTCGTATGGGACGCTGGCAGACCATGAGTGAGCCCATCAATCCCGATCGCAGGATTTTGGAGGGGAAGACCCATAGCGGAATCAGTCTGGGGGCATCCTTTGCCAATGATCTTGCCGAAACCACAGGACAAAAGATTGGTCTGATTCCCTGTGCCGACGGCGGCACGCGGCTTTCCCAATGGATGCCCGGGGAGATCCTTTACGATCACGCCGTCATGATGACCAAGCTGGCGCAGAGAACCTCCAAGCTGGCGGGCATTCTCTGGCATCAGGGCGAGAGCGATTGCAACGAGCAGGCTCTGGTGGATTCTTATCAGGAACGCTTTTTGACCATGATCACCTCTCTCCGCCGCGACCTTGGAGCCGAGGAGGTTCCTGTCATCATTGGTGAGCTTTCGGAAAAAATCGACATAGAGCGTCTTGGACGTGGTGTGCGGCTGGCGCAGATGAACGAGAATTTCCACGAGATTGTCAAGGTGCTTCCGCATTGCGCTTTGGTTTCCTCGGAGGGCTTGACGTTAAAGGATGATAATCTGCATTTCAATTCGGCATCGCTCCGCGAATTCGGTCTGCGCTATGCCAAGGCGTACAAGGAGCTTTCCATCATCGGAAAATAAGAAAATTTGAGCTGAAAAAGCAAAGAAGGGAGTGGGCATCATGCGATTGAAAGGAAAAAATTTATACATTTTACTTGCCGTGATCGGCGTTTGTATGTTGTTTGTGCTTTTTCAGATCATTTTGTACAATACCTTTCCTTCCATGAGTGATCCGTACGGTGATGAATGGTATGAATCCGAGGCGGCTGAACAGGCTTTGGCGCATATTCGAGCGGTGGAGCAGACCGACGCGGAATTACGGGTGATCCAATATTCCTACACGGACTACGATCAAAGCATTGCGGAAGAAAATCGAACCTCGGAGATCAAAAAATATCCCTTTTCCGCAATCAAAGTGGTTGTGGAAGCACGGCGATGCAAATATACCGTAAGCTTTTTGGTGGATGAAAAGGGAGAGCTTCAGGTAGAACGCTTTGACAAGAAAGAACACTTTAATCCCTTTTTGAAGAAAAAAGCTTCGGATTGAACTTTATATCATTTTTCTTGGAGGTCAGAAATGAAACGAACCCTCATCACCCCCGATCTTTCTCTGTATCCCGATGTATTCCACGCCATGATGGATGGCGCGACTGTTTATGACAGCAGCTGCTCTCCCGAGGCGCGGGTGATCTTCATTGATCGCGACGGGGGATATTATCTCAAATCCGCTCCCAAGGGAACGCTGGAGAAAGAGGCACTACTCGACCGGTATTTCCATCAAAAGGGATTGGGCGCCGAGGTGCTGGAGTATCTTTCAAAGGACAAGGATTGGCTCTTGACCGCCCGCGTGGAGGGCGAGGATTGCACCCACGCCACGTACTTGGGCGATCCCAAGCGCCTTTGTGATCTCTTGGCGGAGAGATTGCGCGCTCTGCACGAGCTGCAGCACGCTGATTGTCCCGTGCAGAATCGCATGGAAGCCTATCTTGCCACGGCGGAGAAGAATTATCGGGAAGGGAACTACGACACATCCCTTTTTCCCGACAACTGGGGCTATGCCACGGCGGAGGAAGCCTTTGCGGTGGTGGAAAAATACGGACATCTCTTTCAAAATGATACGCTTTTACACGGCGATTACTGCCTGCCCAACGTGATGCTCAAGGATTGGAAATTCAGCGGCTTTATCGACCTTGGAAACGGTGGCGTGGGAGACCGCCACGTGGATCTGTTCTGGGGCGCGTGGACGCTCAATTTCAATCTGAAGACCGACGCCTATCGGGAACGCTTTTTCGATGCCTACGGGCGCGACCGCGTGGATGAGGATATGCTTCGCCTCGTCGCCGCCGCAGAGGTGTTTGGGTAAGAAAAGTTGGGAAGATAAAAACAACTCCTTGAGAGAAAGTTGTTTGAAAAACCGCACGAACCCAAGGGAGGCTTTGGATTGATTTGCTTTGTTTATTTTGCTGACAGTAATCTTATTTGCTTGTCCCCCAAAAAACAACCGTCGATGCAAAAAAAAGAGGCAAAACGCCTCCCCTACAATCATTTTTTTACCCTATCAACAATGCCGAGCGCGCGGCGAGACCGCCTTATTTGATTGTAGGGGCGACCATCGGTCGCCCGTTTTTTTCAACGTCAAGATTTTTTACAGGCGGGCGACCATTGGTCGCCCCTACGGGATTGTGCGTAATTTATCGTTTTCGTGTCACCCTGAGCGAAAAAACGCGGAGCGTTTTGAAGTCGAAGTTTTGCGACGTAGGAGCAAAACCAAGGAGCGAAGCGACGACGGGGTCTCCTAAGGACTTTCCGTATCTCCTGCGCGGAGAAAAAACGCACGTTCGGCGTGTCGATGCGGTTTGAATTTTTGCCTGTAGGGGGCGACGTCCTCGACGCCCCGAAAACGATGGAATTTCCGCTCGGTATCGTTTTGTTGATGCGGTTGTATTTTTTGCCTGTAGGGACCGGCGTCCTCGACGGTCTGGAAAGCAACAAATTTTGCTTTTTAAACGGCTATTGGTATGTAGCCACACGCAAAGCAAACGCTTTTTCTTCTCGTACCGTCGGGGACGCCGGTCCC
>SVSL01000037.1 GCA_015064315.1 Oscillospiraceae bacterium | reverse complement strand
CGGGCTCCTTGCCTCATTGCCACCTTCGCAAAGAACCGTCTTGACAATCTTGAGCATCTTGCCGTCGGGCGTGCGCGTGAAAGCCAAGGGAATGGGGGAAAGTCCGCGAATGCGATTGTGCAGTTCCCTCGCGCTCTGCGAAAAATCAAGCACACAGTCGGCATTCTCGATCTTGGCGGCATAGGTCGCGCCGCTCTCGTCCTGCTTGATGGGATTCAGCTTGCCCTCCTTCAGGGCTTGCATGGTCCCCAGCAGTACCTCGGCACTGCATTCTCCCAGCTTATCATGCACCGTTTCAAAATTATCATTCTCACCAATCTCGATCCTGCCTGTGAGAAGCATATCACCCGTATCAATACCGGCATCCATGAGCATGGTGGTAATGCCGGTCTCCTTCAGACCGTCAATCACCGCTCTCTGCATGGGAGCTGCTCCGCGATAGGCGGGAAGAAGCGAGCCGTGAACATTAATGCATCCGTACTTGGGATAATCCAGCACGCTTTGCGGAAGGATCTTTCCAAAGGCGGTCACCACGATCAGCTCGGGATCGATCTCGGACAGAAGCTGATAAAAAGCCTCGTCACGAAGCGTCTTGGGCTGATAGACCGGAATCCCCTTCTCCATGGCGTAGACCTTGACGGGGGGCGGCGTCAGAATCGCCTTTCTTCCCTTGGGCTTGTCGGTCTGTGTCACCACGCCGATGATCTCCTCCCCCGAATCCACCAGCGCACGAAGCGAAAAGAGGGCAAAATCGGGAGTGCCCATAAACAAAATACGCATCAGTCCTTCAACTCCTCTACCATGCAGTCAATAAAGAGCTTGCCGTCCAGATGGTCGATCTCATGACAGAGCGCACGCGCCAGCAGATCGCTTCCCGACACCTCAAATTCCTCGCCGTGGCGATTGAAGGCTCTGACGGTTACGTGCTTGGGTCTCTTGGTGATGCCCCATCTGCCGGGGATCGAAAGACAACCCTCCTGCTCCTGCTGCTCGCCGGCATAGGCGATGATCTTGGGATTGATCAGCTCGATCACGTTCCCCTCCTCCACCTCGACCACGGCGATGCGGCGCAGAATGCCCACCTGAGGAGCAGCAAGACCGCAACCGTCGGCATCCCGCATGGTCTGGATCATATCGTCCAGAAGGGTCACGGTGCGGGGCGTGATCTTCTCCACGGGTCTGCACACACGGCGCAGAGTGTCATCCCCTATTTTTACAATATTCAGCTTTGCCATTGTTATCATTCCTTTCGGATATTTGGATTTTTATAAAAATTTTTCAGAAGGGGAATCCCTTCCCTGCAAAAAAACAACGATATTTCGCGCCCAATGGGCGTATCGATGCGGTTTGAATTTTTGCCTGTAGGGGGCGATGTGCGTAGCACGACGGGGTCTCCTAACGATTTTCCATATCCCCTGCGCGGAGAAAAAACGCACGTTCGGCGTATCGATGCGGTTTGATTTTTTTGCCTGTAGGGACCGGCGTCCTCGACGGTCCGGAAACGATAAGGTTTTCGCTCCGTATCGGCGTGTTGATGCAGTTAAACATTTTGCCTGTAGGGGTCGACGTCCTCGACGACCCGGAAACGAAAGAATTTTCAATTTGCATCCGGCTATGATTGGTAGCCACATAAAAAGCAAAATTTGTTGCTTTTTGGGGCGTCGAGGACGTCGCCCCCTACAAGGTTTGAGGGAAATCGAATAAAAGAGCGTAGCCGGATCATTCCCGATTTCATCTATCCTTGAATCGCCCCTACAGGTTTTTGCGTAATTTATCATTTCCGTGTCACCGCAAACTAACGTCGGTGAGCGGGCAGGGTTGGTGGTCCCTGACCGCTATCGGCAGTACCTTTCCGTCCGTTTGAAAAACTAACAGAAACCAGTCACCCAACAAACGACAGAGGCACCGCACCTCAAAAAAGTAAAAAACTTTTCTGTGAAAAGTTTTCGTTAACGTGCTTGCACGTTTCCTTTTCTCAAAAGGTGGCGCGGATCCAACGCCGCGTAGCGTTGGTCGTCGTCCGCAGACGACGAAACTCCCCCCCTCGCAATCATAAATTCGAAGGATTAAAATCAATGCTAAGGGTCAGCTTTTTGCCCACTTTTTTGGAGAAGGAGCAAAGCAGGTCGGCAAACATGGCAAGGGTGCGCTTTTGCAGGCGGCACTTGATGACCATGCGCATCCGATAGCGGTTGTCAACACGATAGACAGGCGCTTCAAAGGGGCCGAAGGTCACCAGCTCAACGTCTTTGTATTCGCCCTCTGCCAGTTCTTTCACCGACTCTCCTAAAAGCGTGGATGCCCGAAGCAGCATATGCTCTTCGATGCCCGTCAGAGTGAGGAGGGCAATGTCGCAAAACGGCGGAAATACCAAAAGCTTGCGCAAACGGATCTCGCGCTCGTAAAAGGTTTCGTAATCTTGCGCGGCGGCAAGACGAATGATCTCGCTGTCGGGATTGTTGGTTTGAATCACCGCCATCCCTTTTTTCTCGCTCCGCCCCGCCCTGCCAATGACTTGCGTCAGCATGGCAAAGGTGCGCTCGGCGGCGCGGTAATCGTCCAGATAAAGCGATGCGTCCGCCAGAAGAACACCCACCAGGGTTACGTCGGGGAAATCATGCCCTTTGGTCACCATCTGCGTGCCGAGAAGCACGTCGGATCCGTGAGCGCGAAAGCTTGAGAGCATTTCGTCATAGGCAAATTTGGAGGAGGTGGTGTCGGTGTCCATACGCATGATCCGTGACTGGGGCAAAAGCTCGCCCAGCTCTTCCTCCACACGCTGGGTTCCAAAGCCCATACGCGCCAGATGCTCGGATTTGCACGAGGGACATTCTTTGGGAAGCGGCATTCTCCGTCCGCACCAATGGCAGACCATGTCGCCCTCGCGATAGGTCCCTTTTCGCGTGTGATAGGTCATTGCCACCGAGCAGGAGGGGCAGGTCACCGCTCCACCACAGCTTCGACAACTGAGAAAATGATTGTAGCCTCTTCGGTTGAGGAACAAAATCGCCTGCTCATCGGCTTCAGCCACACGACAGAGCTCTCGGGCAAGCTTCTCTCCCAAGGGGGAAAGATTGCCTTTTCCACTTTCTTCCCGCATATCCGCGATCTCCACACGGGGAAGCACGGCACCACCGTATCGCTTGGTCAATCGAATCAGACTGTAAATGCCTTCTTTGGCTTTGCGATAACTCTCAAGACACGGCGTGGCGGATGCCAGAAGCATGAGCGCCTTGTGATGATTGCAACGGTAACGCGCAATGTCACGGGCGTGATATTTGGGATTTTGATCCGACTTGTAGGTGTGCTCTTGCTCTTCATCAATGATGATGGCACCCAGATTTTTTACAGGCGCAAACACCGCAGAGCGCGTACCGATGACAACGTCGGAAAGACCTTCGCGAATGCGTCGGAAGGCGTCGTAACGCTCGCCCGCCGAAAGCCCCGAATGGATCACCGAAACTCTTTCGCCGTAACGGGCGCAGAAGATCGAAACCGATTGGGGCGTCAGAGCGATCTCGGGCAAGAGAAGGATCACACCTCTGCCTTTTTCCAGCAAACGGTCCATCAGAACCGTCATCACGCTGGTCTTTCCGCTTCCCGTCACGCCGTGCAAAAGCGCCGCTTTGGGCTCTCCCGAAAAGGCAAGCGCGGACAGCTGATCCGCCGCCGCCGATTGCTCGTCGTTGAGGGTAATCGGCGTTTGCCCCACAAAGGGAGCGCTCGCATAGGGATTCCGATCCACCCGCAGGTCGCGATAGCGAAGAATATTCTTTTTGAGAAGCGTTTTGATGGGGGCTTCGGTCACGTCGGCTTTTTCACAAAGCTCCGATGCCGTAAGAGATTCCTCCGTATGCAAAAGACATTCCACAACGTTCTTTTGCGCCGATGAGGTCAGTGCTTTTCCTGCCTTTCCATCGTAAAAATCATTCAAAAGCTCACGCGCCTCATCCTGCGAGACCGCAAGCTCCCAGATGCGGCGGATCAAGCCCTCGGATGCTCCCTTGAGGATCACCCGTTTTTGCAGATAGCCCCTTGCGCACATCCGCTTGAGGCGAAGCTCCACGCCCGCGCCAAAGCGCTCGCGCAGAGTCTGCATCTCGGCTTCGCCGTGCGCTTTGAGGTATTCATATACGAACAAATCCGACGAGGATAATTCGTCGGAGTCGTTGAGAATATGGTGCGGAGAAAGAGAGAAGACCGAACGAAGCCGAGAGAGCGCCGATGCGGGAATCATGGCTCGCACAGCGTCCCCCGTGGAGCAAAGCGTTCTCAGCTTCATAAAGGAGCAGAGCCCCAGCATTTCGCCGTCCAGAGAGATCTGATCCGGACATACCGAGAGCACCGCCTTCAGCTCCTGATATTTCGAGGTCTCCCGCACTTCACAAACCAGCGCCAAACGACGCTGATTCGTGATGCCGAAGGGTACCGTTACAAACGCACCGGGAACAACGTCTCCGTCCAATTCCTCGGGGATCCTGTAATCATAAATTCCGTCTATGGGAAAGGGATTATCCAATAGACAAACGCCTGCAAAGAGCGGTCGCAAAACCCACTCCTTACTCTGCGTCCGAAGCCTCGGTCTCTTCGACCGCCTCGGTCTCCTCTGCCACCTCGGGCTCCCCATCCTCATCCTTTTCGGAGAAGGCAGCCTTTACCGATTCCTCGTCCATTCTGGAATAGCGGGCTCTGGTATCCTCGGGCAGGATATCCACAACGTCGCCTGCCTCGGGATCGATGATAAACACACCGTCGCGCAGACGGTTAACGGCAACGTGAACCGCCTTTTCGTCGCGCAGCTCACGGTCGATCATGGTGTTCAGAGGCTTGTCGGTCTCCTTGTTACCGGTAATGGACTTTTCCGCCAGATCGTGCTGACGAACGTATTCGTTGGTGATCAGACGGGCGCACTTTGCGGTGGCAAGTGCCAGCTCATAGCGGTTGAATTTTCCTTGGGTAAGCTCTTCGATAGTAGGGTACAGCATTCAAAAAATCCTCACTTTGCAAAAATATGTAGAATAAAAGATCACGAATTGAAATATTCTTTGGACGCCTCTTTGTGACGGCGTACCGAGCATTGCTCCGCTCTTACAATGGAACGGATATCGTCGGCGCAGATCTCCACGCCGCCGTCGCGGTTATAAACCACGTAGTCGTATTGATCCACCAGCGGAACCTCCTCGCGGGTGCGCTCAAGACGCTTGAGGATCACGTCCTCGGTCTCGGTGCCTCTTCCGCGCAAGCGCGCCTCCTGCACCGCAAAGGACGGAGGGAGCAGCATGATGAGAACCGCCTCGGGATAGAGCTTTTTCACGTTCATGGCGCCCTCTACCTCAATCTCCAGAATCAGGTTGCGCCCCGACTCCAAAACCGCCAGCGCCTCCTTCAGGGGCGTGCCGTAGTAATTGTCACAGTAGGTGGTGTACTCCAGCATCTCCCCACGGTCGATGCGTCCTTTAAAATCTTCCTTGGTGATGAAATGATAATTGATCCCGTTGATCTCGCCCGGACGGGGAGCACGGGTGGTAGCCGATACCGAATAAACGTATTCGTCCGACTCCAAAAGCTTTCCGTTTACGGTTCCCTTTCCGCTGCCGGCAGGACCCGAAACCACAATCATTAAGCCTCTCTTCACTGTCTCGTCCTCCTTACTCTTCGGGATCTTCCGCGTCGCCATCCTCCAGAACCACGCTGTTGTCCAGACGGTTGGCAATGGTCTCGGTTTGGATCGCCGACAGGATCACGTGCTCGGAATCGGTGATGATCACGGCGCGGGTACGTCTTCCGCAGGTCACGTCAATGGCTCTGCCATCGTCCTTGGAATCCTGAATCAAACGCTTGATGGGCGCCGAATCGGGATTGGCAAGAGCTACCACGCGGTCGGCGGCAACCATATTTCCAAATCCAACGTTGATAAATTTCATGATATAAAAACCTCTCCTTGGGAATATTTACTCCAGATTCTGGATCTGCTCGCGGATCTTCTCCAGCTGGCATTTTACGTCCACCACAATGCGGGCAATGGCGGCATCGTTGCACTTGGAGCCCGTGGTGTTGATCTCACGGTTCATTTCCTGCATGAGGAAGTCCAGCTTTCTGCCCACAGGCTCGTCGGAGGCAAGGATCTCCTCCAGCGCGCCGATATGGGTGCGAAGACGAACCAGCTCCTCGTCCACCGCCACCTTGTCGGCGTGAATGGCACACTCGGTGAGAAGCCGTGTTTCATCGGGCGTAATCTGATTGTCGGCAAGGGCTTCGCGAATGCGATCCGCAAGACGTTCACGGTAGCTTGCGATATCGGTTGCCGAAAGGCGCTCGATCTCATCCACCCACGCGCCGATCTGAGCAACCTTGGCGCGGATATCGGATGCAAGGGCTTCGCCCTCACGCTCGCGCACCGAAAGGAATGCGTCGGTTGCCTTTGCCAGCACGGTCTGCACTCTTTGCCAGTCTCTTTCCACGTCCTCCTCGGGCTTTTGCACCAAGAAGATCGACGTATTTCTCGCCACCGACATCACCGAGATATCGTCACGCAAGCCATACGCATCGCGCATACGGTAAAGGGCGTCGAGATAGCCCTTGAGATAGCCCTCGTCCAAAGCAACCGAAACGCCCTCGGAATCCAGCAGCTCCACGCCGACCCAAACGTCCACCTTGCCGCGGGAGATTCCACGGCTTTGGAGATAGGGCTTGATGCGCTCCTCCAGGTAAGCGTAGGCGCGGCTGATCTTGGGAGAGCAGTCGAAAAAGCGGCTGTTGACCGATTTGATCTCCACCGTAATATCCAAGCCGTCCACGGTCTCACGGCATCTTCCAAAGCCCGTCATGCTTTTGATCATGGGCTGATACACTTCCCTTCGCGAAAAAATTCAATATATAATCTATTGTAACCTATTTTGGGAGAAAAGTCAACCTTTTTTGAAATTTTCTTTATGGAATTCAAGGAATTTCTTAATTTTTGCCCATCATCGATGTTCGCACAAACACAGTGTGAAAGTTTTTGCCCATCATCAATGTTCGCACAGACCCAGTGTGAAAGTTTTTGCCGAGCATCGATGTTCGCACAGACCCAGTGTGAAAGTTTTTGCCCCTCTTTTTTCAAAAAGAGGGCGCAGTGGAGGCTGCGTAAGCCTCCTCGCGCTCCGCAGAGCGCGAAATATCCTCGGCGTTTCTTTTTGTTAGCTTTTTCTTTGCGCCTGCGGTGTCAAAAGAAAGTGGCTAAGGGGTCTTGCCTGTTTCAGGGCGGGCGAACACAGTTCGCCCCTACGATCAATGCGCCAATGGTGTCAAAAGAAAAGGTGGCTAAGGAATTTCGTCTGTTTCAGGGCGGACGACCGATGGTCGCCTCTACGGTCAATTTTTTCACCATATCAATACGCCGAACGAACGACGAAACCGCCTCATTTGATTGTAGGGACCGGCGGCGATAGCCTTTCGACGCCCCGAGAAGCAACAAATTTTGCTTTTTAAACGGCTATTGGTATGTAGCCACACGCAAAGCAAACGTTTTTTCTTCTCGGACCGTCGGGGACGCCGGTCCCTACAGGCAAAAATTCAAACCGCATCAACACGCCGATACGGAGCGAAAACCTTATCGTTTCCGGGGCGTCGAGGACGTCGCCCCCTACAAGGTTTGAGGGGAATCGGACGAAAGAGCGTAGCCGGATCATTCCCGATTTCATCCATCGTTGATCATAGGGGCGAACTGTGTTCGCCCGCCGTTAAACAGACAAAAATCCTTAGCCACTTTCTTTTGACACCGCAGGCGCAAAAGAAAGTTAACAAAGAAAACGCCGTTTGGGGGATTTCGACCTCTGCGGAGATCGAGGAGGCTTACGCAGCCTCCACTGCGCCACCTTTTGAAAAAGGTGGACGAAAACTTTTCACACTGTGAATGTGCGAACATTGATGGTGGACGAATGCTTTTCGCACCGGGGGCGGTGCGAATTTTTACGTTTCTCCTCCGCTCTTTAAAAATCGATTGGGCGATACGCCGCATAGCTTTTTGAAGGTCTTGCTGAAGTGATAAATGTCCAGAAATCCCAGCTCTGCCGCCACTTCTCCAATGGTATAGTGCTCGTCCGATAGCAATAACTGCTTTGCCCGTTCAATCCGCTTCTGCTGACGAAAGCCCACAGGACTCTCGCCGCTGTATTCCCGAAACAGCCTCCGAAAATAACACTCGCTTACCTCGCAAGCCGCCGCGATCTCGGCAATGCTCATGCTGTTATTCCCCTCCAAAAGCTCAATTCCCTTGCGGATCCGCGAAAAGCGATTTCCCGTGGTATGCTTCTTTTGTTTTTGACAAATTTGCGCCAGAATCTTATACAACCCCGCATTGACCTCCGGGATGCAAATCACGTTCTTTTCGCATTCCTCGGCAAGAGCATCAAAGAGCAGACCCGTGGAAAGATCGGGCTTCTCCAAGCATACCACGGGACGCTGCGCCGCAACAATATCCTCCCCCGCGCGGTCGGTCATTTGAAAATGCGCCGCCACCACGTCCTCTCCGTCACTCTTTTCACCGTGGAACAAAATCTTGTATCGCGTTCCCTTCGGCGCGTAAAGCAGGGCATTTTGTGCCACGTCTATGCATTCTCCGTCGGGTAAAAGCAGCTCCGCCGAGCAATTTTTGAACCAGATCACGGTTTGATTGGGCTTGGGTCTTTCCAAGGAATCAAACACGCCGCCGCGGTAGAACCAATTCTGCTTCTTCACCCGCGGCTCGCGGATGAAAAATTCGGTATTGTACAGCTTTTCAAAGGATATGATCTTCAAGTGATTCTCCTCCTCTTTCTTCTCTGCCGTCATTATACTCCATCTTTTGAAAAAAATCAATCTCTTTGTATCGATTTTTACAAAAATAAATTCTTTTTTCCATTTTCAACGCAGGGCGTGTGTGCTATAATGAAGAGGCAGATACGGAATTCATCCGCATCACGGGAGAAAAAGCAATAAACAAGGAGATATAGAACATGGAAAAGAAATTTGCGAGCAACGTGTTGCTCAAATCGGTTCCCACCGAGTATGACGTCTATTTTGATATGGCGCTGACCATGCTGGAGGAGATCATTAAGCGGAACGAAAAAGGAGAAAAAACCGTGATGATCGTTCCCGTAGGCCCCACCCAGCAGTACCCCATTCTGGCGGAAATGATCAACCGCTTGGGCGTATCCCTCAAGAACGTTCATTTCTTCAACATGGACGAATATATGCCCACCCCCACCGAAACCATTTCCAAGGAGGATCCCATGAGCTTCTTTGGCAGAATGAAGCGCGAGTTTTACGATCGCGTGCGCCCCGATCTGGTCATGCCCGAAAGTCAGAGACACTTCCCCGAGCCCGGCAAGGAGCAGGAGCTGGACGCGCTGATCGAATCCCTTGGCGGCGTGGACGTTTGCTTTGGCGGACTTGGTATCAACGGTCACGTTGCCTTCAACGAGCCCCCGGAAGAAGCAGGCGTCACCCCCGACGAGTTTGCGGCACTGGGAACCCGCGTTCTCGCGATTTCCCGTGAGACCCGAACCATCAACGCCTACGGATATCAACGCGGCGACCTGTACGGAATGCCCGAATGGTGCATCACCCTGGGAATGAAGCAGATCCTTTCCGCAAAGAAAGTCTACATCGCCCTCAACCGCCCCTGGCAGAACGGACCTCTGAAGCATACCATTCTGGACGCCGAAAGCGCCTACGTTCCCGCTTCGCTCCTGCGCCGTTGCCCCGAGGTGATCTTCTGCGGCATGGAAGATGTCACCAAAGGGATTCTGTAATTCTCTACCGTAATACAATCAAAAAGCAAACGCATCGGATTTTTCCTTGCGTTTGCTTTTTTATTGAATTTCTTGCTCTAAGTCATCAAACAGAGGACTGTTGAAAAATTCGCGCAGGGAGATCTCCAATCCGTCGCACAGCTTTTTGATGGATACCACACCGGGATTTTGACTTTTTTCATTCAGCATGCTGTAAACTGTTGAGGGAGAAACGCCCGAAAGATTTGCAAGTGTATTGACAGCGATCTTTTTTTCCTTGCAAAGCTCCAAAATCCGCAGAGCAACCGCTTCTTTTGATTTCAAAACCATCCCTCCTTCTTTGATATCATTGTTTTAATTTTTATGTCGCAAATCAAAACGCCGCCTTTATACAGGTGGCGTTTATTGTTCAATCTCCAAATTTTCCGAGTTGAAGCTTTCATCATCCAAAAACTCGGTCAGGGGCATATGGAACCCTTTTGCGATCAACATGACAGTGCTTAAAGTAACCGTTTTATTTCGCCCATTCATAATGCACTGCATGCTACCGTGCTGGATTCCCGATTCCTGTTCCAAGCGATACTGGGACATATTCTTTTCTTGCAACAATTTGGAAATGCGTCTCGCAACCGCGTCATTGACAGTCAAGCTGATACCTCCCATATGCAGAATTTTTCCGTAGGTTCATCTACATATGTATTGTATCAAGAAACCTTAAAAAATATAAGAAGTTATACCTACATAGTCTTGATTTTTTAAAAAAATCATGTTAAAATACGAAGGCAAACCTTCATATCGGGAGAAAAATTATGATTATTACATTCTGCGGGCACTCGGATTTTATAAAAACAACCGAATACGAACAAAAAATGCTTGCTCTGTTAGAGGAAAACGTGGGGGATCAAAAAGCCGATTTTTATTTGGGCGGTTATGGAAAATTTGACAGCTTCGCCTATGATTGTTGCAAAAAATACCAAGAAACACATCCGCGTATTTCCCTTATTTTCGTGACTCCGTATTTGAATCGTAAAGGTCAGAATAATCCATTGGAACACAACGGAAAACGATACGATGCCATTTTATATCCGGAAATTGAGGATAAGCCCCTAAAATTCGCGATTTATCATCGCAACCGATGGATGGTTGAGAAAGCCGATTGCGTGATCTGCGGAATCGAGCGTGGCTACGGTGGGGCATACACGACCTATCGGTATGCAAAATCGAAAACGAAACCTGTGTTTAATATTGTGGATAAAACGCTCTGAAGAGGGACGCCCTTAAACAGACGAAATTCCTTAGCCACTTTCTTTTGACACCGCAGGCATATTGATTGTAGGGGTCGACGTCCTCGACGACCCGAAAACGAACAAATTTCCGCTTGCAATCGACATGCTCGCCTTGTTCGACCGTAGGGGCGAACTGTGTTCGCCCGCCTCTAAACAGACGAAATTCCTTAGCCACTTTCTTTTGACACCGCAGGCGCAAAAGAAAGTTAACAAAGAAAACGCCGTTTGGGGGATTTCGACCTCTGCGGAGGTCGAGGAGGGCTTCGCCCTTCCAACCCACAAGCTTTTAAAAAAGCTTGACCAAAACTTTCATACTGGGTTCGTGCGAACAACGCTGTGTTTGTGCGAACAACGAAAACGCCGCGCCCCCGAAATCTTTCGATTCGGGGGCGCGGTGTTTTTTAAAATTTCGATTATTTTCCTTCGGGAACGATGGGGTAAAGCTGGATCATATTACCGCCGTCTACCACAAGCTCGGCACCCGTGGTGTTTCTCGCGTGAGCGGCGAAATACCAGACGGCATCGGCAATATCCGAAAACTCAGCAATGTCACCCAGAGGCGTGTAATTGGAGAGCGCGTTGCGGCAATCGTTGTAGTTGTTCTGCCAACGGTCGGTCTTGATCATACCGGGAAGCACCGCGTTGATGCGGACGTTGTACTTGCCAAGATCAAGGGCAAGCGCGCGCATCATACCCAGCTGTGCCGACTTGGAGGTGGAGTAGGCAATGCGGTCGGGAACCGAACGGTATGCGGTGTTGGAATTAACGAACACCACCGAGCCCTCCTTCTTTTCCACCATGCGGCGAGCGGCGGTCTCGATGAGGCAGTAATTTGCCGTTACGTTGGTGTTGAGCACGTTGATGAAATCCGACAGGGGATTTTGGAAGATCTGCTGACGGATACCCAGATTTGCGGCGTTGAGCACCAGGCAGTCCACAAACACGCCCTTTGCATCAAGCTCGTCAAAGATCTCGTGGATGCGAGCCTCGTTCACGGTGTTGTCGGAAAGAACCAGCTCAAGACCGTAGCCGTTGATCTCAACGGCGGGATATTCCGCGCGAAGCTTTGAAACGGCTTCGTCAACGCTCGACTGGCTGCGGCTGGTGATGATGACGTTCCAGCCCTCGCTTGCGAATTTCTGCGCTACGCCATAGCCCGTATTCACGGTAGCGCCGGTAATAAATGCTGTTTTCATATTTTTAAACCAGTAGCCTTTCTTTTATTTTTTATCGAACACACGAACGTAGTCCACAATGAAGGTATCCCCCGGAAGAGCCTCGTATTCGTAGCCTCTGTGGAATCCGGGAATGTGATCGCGGTAGCCGAGGCACTCGGTACCCACAAGAATGAATTGCTCGATGCCCGAGGATACCGAGGTCAGCTTGGGACCCGATTGCTCACCGTCCACAAAGAAGGTGTAGCCGTCCTCCTCCCAAAGCACGCCAAAGCGGTGGAAGCCCTTTTCCAAGGGAATGGCGTCGCCTCGCGCGGCACTGCGCTTTTCCTCCATGGTGGTGTCCTTTTGATGATCCTCACCATATCCTCCCCAGTGCAAAAAGTGGGGAATGTAGGTGTTGGGAAAGAAGCTCTCCATAATATCCACCTCCACGCCGGCGATCTTGGGATCGGGGTGGGTTCCGATGTTGGGAGATTGGAGCCAGAACGCCGACCACCATTTGTCACCCTGTTGCAGGTGGCAACGCACCTCGTAATAGCCGTATTTGTGCAGGAATTTGGGCTTGCGGAAGGGGGCAATGTCCCAAGTTGCCTTGGTGCCGGGACGGTCGTACCAGTTTTCGCCGGTTTGCAGCTGAGAGGAATAATATTTGCCGTCCTTTTCCACCATCTTGAAGATGATGTTGCTCTTGCCGTCAAATGCAATGCCTTCCTCGCCGATCCACGCCTTATGCTCCTTGTGGAACAGATGGTGTCGGAAGTACCACTTGGTATCGTCCAGCTTATCGCCGTCAAATTCGTCACTCCATACCAATTCCCACTCTCCCTCGGGGAGCAGGCTGGGCTCGTGATCCTTTACTTCAAAAATCTTCATAGATATTCCTTCTCCTCAGAATGAGGAAAAACAGATTGTATTCTGCGAAAAATCATTTTTTATCGAATACGCGAACGTAGTCCACAAGGAAGGTGTCGCCTGCGCGGATCGCCTCCCATGCCTCGGGAACCGGCTGATGATCCTCATGGCGGTAGCCCTTGACCTCGGTGGTGATCAGAATAAACTGGGGGCAATGGGAGACGTGATCGGTGACCCGTCCGTCCACCTTTCCGTCCACGTAAAAGGTGTAGCCGGTCTCGTCCCAAAGCACGCCAAAGCGATGGAACTCGGCAGGATCTACGTCGCCGTTAATGCTGTTGGCATAGGTGCGCTTCATGTCCTGTCCGTAGCCCCCGGTAAAGATATTGTGGCGGTGAACCTCGCCGGGATAGAAGGACTCCATAACGTCGATCTCGCTTCCGCTGACGGCGGGATCCAGCGTCGCGCCGATCATGGGAGATTGGATCCAGAAGGCGCTCCACCAGCCCGGCAGCTGCTGCAAGCGGCAACGGCATTCAAAATAGCCGTATTTCTTGGTGAATTTGTTTTCCTTGAGCTTGCCGATATTCCATTGCAGATGCTCTTTTCCAAAGGTGGTTTTCTGCACGGGCTCATCCATAAAATTGTAGCCGGTCTGAAGCTGGGAGCTGACGGGACGTCCGTCTTCCTCTACGATCGAAAACACCGCATGGCTTTTGCCGTCCAGGGTCACTCCCCGATCGGTCCAGGCGGGATGTCTGCGGTTCATCATAGAGAGACGATAATCCCACTTGGAAAGATCCAGCTCGGTGCCGTCAAATTCGTCACTCCATACCAATTCCCACTCTCCCTCGGGGAGCAGGCTGGGCTCGTGATTCTTTACTTCAAAAACTTTCATGTCGATAGTATCTCCTTAGAAATAGAACTCGGTCTTTGCGGGGCGGATGTCGGTCAGGGCTCCGGTGTAGTGGCGCAGGTTGTGCTCTACGTAAGGATGCTCCAGGCATGCCTCCTCGTTGAGCTCAATGCCGAGACCGGGCTTATCGCCAATCTTGATGCGACCGTTTTCGTAGGTCAGATTCTCGGTGGTAACGTCCTTTCTCCAATCCACGTCGCTGTACATGATCTCGAGAATGCAGAAGTTGGGGCAGCAAGCCGCCAGCTGCAGGGTTGCGGCGTTGGCAACGGGTCCCGAGGGGTTGTGGGGCGCAAAAGGAATGTAGTTTGCTTCCGCGATCGCCGCGATCTTCTTCAGCTCCATGATACCGCCTGCGTGGGAGATATCGGGCTGGATGTAGTCGCAAGCGCGGCGGCGGAAGAGCTCGTTATAATCAAAACGGGTGTAGAGTCTCTCACCTGCGGAGATGGCAACGGGAGATTTTGCGCGAACCGCCTCCAGAGCCTCCAGATTGTTGGGGGGAACGGGCTCCTCTAAGAACATGGGCTTGAACTGTGCCACCTCCTGAGCGATCTTGATACCCGTGGGAACGTCGAAGCGTCCGTGCGCCTCAATGAGCAGGTCTACCTGATCTCCTACCGCGTCACGAACGGCGGCGATGCAGCGCAGAGCCTTGTCCAGATCCTGATTGGAGATCTGCAAATAGCTCTTGCCAAAGGGATCCCACTTCATAGCGGTCACGCCGCGCTTCACGGCTTCCTTTGCCTTCTGACCAAACTCCTCGGGCTCCTTGGCTCCCGCGAACCAGCCGTTTACGTAAATGCGGCAATCCTCGTTGACCTTGCCGCCCAGCAGCTGATAAACCGGAACGCCAAGAGACTTTCCAAGGATATCCCAAAGAGCCATTTCCACGGCGGAAAGTGCGCTCATGAGCACCGCGCCGCCTCTCCAGTAAGCGTCACGGTAGATGTCATGGAAATGCTTTTCAATCTGGGTGGGGTCCTTTCCGATGAGATAATTCTTGATGTGCTCGACTGCGCCCACCAGAGCCTTTTCCTTATACTCCAGCGTGCCCTCGCCCACACCCTCGATGCCCTCGTCGGTGTAAACCTTTACGAACACCCAGTTGGTACGGAAGCAGTCAACTACAAATGTTTTTACGTCGGTAACTTTCATTGGTTTTTATCCTTTCGCGATGATATTATTTTTTATTTTTTAAAACAAGATTTTCTGAATTTGAATGCGAACCAGCCGTATGCAATAAGCACGGCGAGCCAAACGATGGAAACCGTCAGTTGAATGAACAGTTCAGGGTTATTGGTTGTGTATGCAAAATCGTTGAAATCAACAGAAGAAAGCGCCACACATAATAGCAAAAATGTAAAGAAAAAATGCAGCCATCCCTCGGAGCATTTTTTTACCTTGTGCAATCCCCATAGCGCAAGCAATAAATGGGATAGGGCAATTATGACAGCCACTCCGCTTCCCATGAATACGACTGCGGTTCCCCAATCGGGATTGGGGGCAAAAATTGCCGACAGAAAATAAAAGGCGTAATAAAGAAAGAATATTCCCGCGCACGCCAAAAGTACGTAACAAACTCTTTTAAAATTTCGACCTGCTTTTTCCATAATGATCTCCTTTGTTTTTACGTCGGTAACTTTCATGACTTTATGTCCTTTCATTTGATGTATTATTTGAATTTGAATTTGTTTTTGATCGCACGGGCGATGAAAGACGATTCAAGGCGATTCGCCATCGCTCGCCATCGCACAAACCCGTAGGGGCGACCATTGGTCGTCCGCCCTTAAACAGACGAAACTTCTTAGCCGCTTTTTCTTTGACACCACGGGCGTATTGATTGTAGGGGCGACCATTGGTCGTCCGCCCTTAAACAGACGAAACTTCTTAGCCGCTTTTTCTTTGACACCACAGGCGTATTGATTGTAGGGGCGACCATTGGTCGTCCGCCCTTAAACAGACGAAACTTCTTAGCCGCTTTTTCTTTGACACCACAGGTGTATTGATTGTAGGGGCGACCATTGGTCGTCCGCCCTGAAACAAACGAAACTTCTTAGCCGCTTTTTCTTTGACACCATAGGCGTATTGATTGTAGGGGCGACCATTGGTCGCCCGCCCTGAAACAAACGAAACTTCTTAGCCGCTTTTTCTTTGACACCATAGGCGTATTGATTGTAGGGGCGACCATTGGTCGCCCGCCCTGAAACAAACGAAACTCCTTAGCCGCTTTTTCTTTGACACCACGGGCGCAAAGAAAAAGCTAACAAAAAGAAACGCCGAGGATATTTCGCGCTCTGCGGAGCGCGAGGAGGCTTACGCAGCCTCCACTGCGCCACCTTTTAAAAAAGGTGGACGAAAACTTTCACACTGGGTTTGTGCGAACATTTACTCCGCGTCGTAAACGCGGACGAAGTCCACCTCAAAGCAATCGGGGAAGGCTTCAAAGAGCTCGGGAACCGGCTTGCCCCAATTTCCCATCTCCTTCTTGGTCTCACCCTCGCCGCCCTTGCGGGTGAACTCGCGGTGATATCCGTGACACTCGGTGGATACCAGAATGAACTGCTCCACGTTGGAAACCGCGCACTCGGGTGCCATCTGCTTGCCTACCATCTTGCCGTCGGCATAGAAAATATATCCCTCGGGAGTCCAGTCCACGCCATAGTAGTGCCAGCCGTCGGCAGTCTCCTCAAAATCAAAGGCATAGTGCCCGTACCAATGGCGGTTTCTTCCGTATCCGCCCCATCCGCATCCGCAAATGATCTTTCCGTCCTTCACCTGACGGTAATTTTCCAGAATGTCACACTCTACGCCGCAAACCGAGGGATCGGGATGGGAGCCGATGCCGGGTGCCTGCAGCCAGAACGCCGCGTGCCAGCCGTCATGCTTGGGAAGGCGGCAACGGATCTCGTAATATCCGTACTTGTGCAAAAACTTGGGAGGCTTGATCTCGCCAAAGGGCCAGAACTTGTTCTTGTTGTCGGGCTCGGCGGGCTTATCGAAGGTAAGAGAGCCTGTCTGCAAATGCGCCGAATAAAAATCGTCGCCCTTGCGCACCAAATGAATCTTCAGCGTATCGTCGCTGACCTCCACGCCCTCCTTGGTGTAAGTCGGAGACTCATAGCCCCAGAAATGCAAGCGATAATCCCACTTGCTCTCGTCAAGAGCGTTGCCCTCAAACTCGTCGTTCCAAACAAGCTTCCATTTCTTTCCTTCGGGAAGGTAGCTTTCCGCTTTGTTTTCCACGGGATTGCATTTCACCATGCCAACGTCCTTTAATTCGGTATCCACAAACGCCATTTTGAATCTCCTTGCTCTTAAATTTGGTTTTGTTCCTTGACAGATACACGCAAATGTGCTATACTGTCCTTGTATCCATCTTAATTATAGCACGATTTTTGCGCAATGCAAGACCAATTTTTGCGATTTTGCTGTTTTTTATATCCCAAAACAACTATTTTTCAAAAAAATCAAGGAGGCGACAAGCATGGATTTTCCAAAGATCAACATTGTGGAGCAGGGAAACTGGAATCCGCCTCATGCCCCCGAAAAGACACCCAAGAGATTTGTGCTTTATTACGAGCTGGAGATCCACCGCGAGGTCGGCACGCAATCGGTGATCAACGGCGTTACCATGGACTGTGTCGATTGCATGGTCGCCTTTGCCAAGCCGGGAGATCTGCGCTACTCCAGCCGTCCCACCGAGACCCTCTTTTGCCGCGACTTTGTGCGGTTTGAGGTGGAGTCCGACCCCCTTGGAATCCTTGGTAATCTTTTGGAAAGGATCCCGACCTTTCTCAGTGTTGACCCGCGTATTGAGGAAATGTGGAGCAGATTTCTCTCCTACTACGAGGAAAAAAAGAACGAGCTGAGGAAGCTGCAGGCGCACATGGAGCTCTACGCTCTTTTGATCTACATGAGTGAAAAAAACACCTCGGAAAGCGCGCTTGCCAAGCCGCCCTCCGCCCACCAGCAAGCCCTGTTCGAGTCGATCCGCTTTATGCAGGAGCATATTTTTGAAAATCTTTCCACCACCGAGATCGCCACGCGGATCGGATACAGCCCCTCCCATTTCAATCATCTGTTCAAGGCGTATACGCGAACCACGCCCCACGCCTATTTTCAATCCCTGCGTCTGAGCGAGGCGCGGCGGATGCTCTTGAAAACCTCTCTGAGCATCTCCGAGATCGCCGAGAAGCTCTCCTTTTGCAACGCGGGAAAGCTGGGAAGCCTGTTCAAGCGCGAATACGGCATCACACCCGGGCAATTCCGAAGCCTCTACAAGCTCGACCGTGTCACCTCCCCGACCTGAGGGTCAGAACCGTTCCCGATACTCCCCGGGCGAAATTCCCATGATGCGCCTGAAGTTTCGGTTAAAGCTGCGCAAGGACTCAAAGCCGCAGTCCATGGCGGTCTTCAGAATCGTTTGATGACTGTTCTGCAACAAATAACACGCCTCGCTGACCCGATAGCGATTGACGTACTCGGCGTAGGAGATCCCTACGCCCTTTTTAAAATATCCCGACAGATAGGCATAGTGATAGGAGGTCTCCACTGCCAGAGCGCCCAGAGAGCAATCCCCCTGATAATGCGTCTCCACAAACCGAAAGATCCTTGGCAAAAGCGCGTTGCGGTCTCCCTCCCGATCCTTGTATTCCGCCGTTGCGTCAAATTCTCCGCAAAGCAGATACAAAAGCGCCTTGGTGATCAAAACGCTATCCTCGCTTTGCAGGGAAAGCAACCGCTTCACCAGCTCCTCACTTGGCACAAAGGCGTTGCTCACGGGCAGCTTGTGCAAAAAGATCTTTCCGTACGCCTGCACCAGCTTGGGGGAGAAAATACATAAAAAATGACTGCTTCTTTGATCCGTGGCAAGCTCGTGAAGCTGATTGGGAAAAATCAAAAGTGCCTGCCCCGCGGTCAAACGGTAGGGCGTGCGATCCACGGTAACCGTCATTTCGCCCTGCGTGATCAAAATACATTCAAAATCTCCGTGCAGATGCGCGGGATAACTGAAATCCATGCCGCGCTCGATCTTCAAGCCGTCGGCACGCAGAGAGTTTTGCGTCTGATAAAACATTTTTACAGCGTTCTCTTTCTTAAAAAACCTTAAATTTTGTCTATATATTATATCATAATTGGCGTGAAGTGTCAACGCCTTTGCGGTAAAATGAAGATGAAAACAAATCCCGGAAAGGAGATTTCAAAAATGGAATTTTTCAAGAGCATTCCCAAGATTCAATACGAGGGCGCGGATACCAAAAATCCCCTTGCCTTCCGCTTCTATAACCCCGATGAGGTCATTGGCGGCAAGACCATGCGCGAGCAGCTTCGCTTTGCCGTTTCCTACTGGCACACCATGTGCGCGGGAGGCACCGATATGTTCGGCTCCGAGACTCTGATCAAAAATTACGGCGCCAACGCTCCCATGGAGATCGCCAAAAACAAGGCGTATGCCGCCTTTGAGCTGATGGACAAGCTGGGCATTGACTATTTCTGCTTCCACGACCGTGACATTGCTCCCGAGGGCTCTACCTTAAAAGAGACCAACGCGCGATTGGATGAGATCACCGATCTTTTGGAGGATCTCATGAAGCAATCGGGCAAAAAGGTTCTTTGGGGAACGGCAAACTGCTTTGGCAACCCCCGTTACATGAACGGCGCAGGCACCTCCCCCAATGCCGACGTCTTTGCCTTTGCGGCGGCACAGATCAAAAAGGCATTGGAGATCACCACGCGCCTTGGCGGTGAGGGCTACGTCTTCTGGGGGACG
>SVSL01000036.1 GCA_015064315.1 Oscillospiraceae bacterium | reverse complement strand
GGACTTTTTGGAGGAGCTGGTTGGCGAGATCTGGGACGAGGACGACGAGGTGGACGAAAACTTCCTCAATTTTGGAGGAAACCGCTACTGTGTCAATACACATATGACTCTGGGCGAAGCCTGCGAGCGTATGGGAACACGCTGTCCCAGACGCCAAATGGCAAACCGCCCCCTGATCTCTCTCCTTTTGGCGCAATTCGGACGGATGCCCGAGGAGGAAGAGACCTTTGTTTATTACAATATGGAAATCACCGTAAAGAAAGTGGAAAACAACCGCGCAGAATCGGTTGTCATCCATCTGCTTTCCGAAAAAGACCGTTTCAGAGCCTCCGAGGCAAACGCCGAGGAAGCCGAAGCACCGGTAGTATAAGGAGGGCTGACGATGTATATAACAGTTATTGTTGTGATGCTGATCCTTTCCGCTTACTTTTCGGCATCTGAAATTTCCTTTAACGCTTCCAACAAAATGCGTCTGAAAAAGGCGGCTGAGGAAGGAAGCAAAACCGCCGCGCTGGCATACAAGATCAGCGAGGACTTTAACACGGCGCTTTCCGCTATTCTCATTGGTAACAATCTTGCTAACATTGCGGCATCCACCGCGGCAACCGTGGTAGCCGTCAGCCTTGTGATCAACGTCACGGGCGAAAACAACGATGCCCTTGCCTCGGTGCTCTCCACCGTGGTTATGACGCTGATCGTTCTGATCTTTGGGGAGATCATTCCCAAGATCGTGGCAAAGAACAACGCCGACGTTGCCGTTCGCTGGTTCGCTTACCCCACCCGCATTCTCACCTGGATCCTCTTCCCTCTCGTTTGGCTGGTCATGAGACTGATCAAGCTGCTGACCAAGCTTTGGGGCAAGGATGACGAGGACGCCCCCACGGTCACCGAGGAGGAGCTTTCCTCTATCATTGAAGCCATTGAGGAAGAAGGCGTCATCGACGAGGAAAAGAAGGAGCTTTTGCAATCCACGCTGGAGTTCCGCGACACCACGGTTGAAGAGATCATCACCCCCAGAATCGATATGCTGGCGTTCAACATTTCGGATTCCCCCAAAAAGCTTCACCGCTTAGCGGAGGAATCGCATTTCTCGCGCATTCCCGTGTATGAAAACACCATTGATAACATCATTGGTATTCTCTATTTGAACCACTATTACAAAAAAGTGACCGACAAGGAAAAATTCAAGTCGGTTCGCGAGCTTCTGATGGAGCCCTGCTTTGTGCATAAGACCATGAAGCTCCCCGCGGCTCTGAACCTGATGCGCGAGCGCAAGATGCACCTCGCCATTGTGGTAGACGAGTACGGCGGAACGCTGGGTCTGATCACCATGGAGGACATTCTGGAGGAGATCGTAGGCGATATCTGGGATGAATCCGATGATATCATCACCGAGTTCACCATGACCAACGATTCCACCTACGAGGTTTCGGGTGACATGAATATTGACGATTTCTTTGCGGAGATCGACTTTGAGCCCAAGGAGTTCACCTGTGAATACTCCACCATGGGCGGTTGGGCGATTGAAATGCTCAACGCTGATCCTCACGTGGGCGACAGCTTCACCTTCTGCGACATGACCGAGGAAGAGGAAGAAAACGCCGACGACGATGAGGATGCCTTTAAGACCGAGCTTTGCGTGGTAGTCTCCGAAATGGAGGATCTTCGCATTACCCTGCTTACGGTTCTGATCCGAAAGATCGCCATTGGCGAAAAGAAGGAATCGGCAAAGGAGTTTGCCGAAGCCGAAGCATAATAAAAATCCCACCGATCAGCACGATCGGTGGGATTTTTGTTATTCAAAAGAGCGTTTCGGGATAAACACCCTCGTCGTGCAGCTTTTTCAGCTCCTCCATGACCGATTCGCGGTCGGCTTGGTAGGTAATGCCAAACCACTTGTCGGGGGATGCTTTTGCCGTTACCGAGAGCTTCTTCTCTGCCAACGCCTCGTTGACCATAACCGGCAACAGGCACTCGGCTTTGATCTCCTCGGGAGCAAGGCTCTTGAGAAAATCCTCAAAATAGGCGTTCATCATATTAAGAGCGGCGGGATGGAAGCCCCAGATGTTCATGGAGACCTTTTCCTTGCCCGTCAACTCGCCAAATTCGCCTACGATCTTGCGGCTCTCGTCGTAGTGGATCTCGTGGGTCTCCACCACCTCGCGGAGCTTGGAGCAGCGGATGCTGCAAACGCCGCGGGTCACGCCGCCGTTCTCGCTCATGGTGTTGCCGAGAATATAAGGAACCATTGCCGCCTTCTTTTCGCTATCCAAGGTCAGGAGCATATCGTGCATCAACTTGAATGCTTCCTTGCCGTAGTAGTCGTCGGCATTAACGGTGGCAAAGGCGCCCTTGATAACTTCTTTAGCACAAAGCACGGCGTGAACCGTTCCAAAGGGCTTGGTGCGCTCCGCGGGAACCTGATACCAGTCCGGCATTTTGGTCATGTCCTGCACGGCGTAATCCACTTGGATATGAGCAGGAATACGGGGGCCGATGCTCTCCTTGACAAGCTCCACCATTTCTTCCTTCAAGATAAAGACGATCTGATCAAAGCCTGCCTCAATGGCATCGTAAATGGAATATTCCATCAGCATCTCACCGCAGGGACCCACGTGAGAGATCTGCTTATTGCCTCCAAAGCGGCTGCCAAGTCCTGCCGCAAGAATGACAAGGGTTGTTTTCATGTGATTTCTAAATCCTCGTTTCTTTAAAAAGTCTATCGTCTTGTCTATATTATACTATATGGAAGCGAAATTGTCAAGTGTTAAAAAGAAGGAGGCGAGTCATTCAAAAAACCGATGCCTCCTCGAGAACAAAAAACAACGCAGCCTTGAAATACAAGCTTCATGGCTACGCTATTTCTTTAAAATATAGAAAAACTTGTAGGGACCGGCGTCCTCGACGGTCCAAGAAGCATAGATTTTTGCTTTGCAGATGGCTACACACCAATAGCCGTATAAAAAGCAAGCGCTTTTCATTCTTGGACAGTCGGGGACGCCTGTCCCTACAAAAATATTACGGTAATTTTTTCAATTATGATGTTTTAATACCACTTTGAATTCAAGAATAATCCTTGTTCTGAAACATAAACATTGAATTCGGAATCAATAAATTTTACCGTTCCGTCCTCCAATACAGTGAATACGAAATAATCCACCCCATCCTCTAAATCTTGATCCTGATTCCATAATGAAAGAGAATTAGGCGGAAGATCGTCACCAATGATCATGTGCTCCCGCTCATCACCGGAAACCACCTTTTTTAGAGGAATCTGAAACGTCAGATATTGGTTTAAGAGTTTTTGAGCATATTTTTTAGTAGCAAATAAAGCGCCATTATGAAGCATATGCCCATAGTAGACAGCAATATAAGAATATTCGTCAGAAGATGAATAATTTTCTGACTCATCCTCAGACCAAACATGCTCAAAATCAACATCCATGATCACTTCATCTTTGGTCTGTAAAATCAGATGGTTGTTTTCGGTTAAAAACACCACATATTCAAAGCCTTCCGGTAATTCTTGCATGTTCGGCATTCCCTGTTCTGTTTTTTCATCTACCTCCTCCGCCTGTGCAAGCATCATTGGGAAAATCCCCGTTCCAAACATGATTCCCACTACAAGGCAGAAGCACGCGGCGGCTGCCGCCACGTAGGATTGCCAACGGAACACAAGGGGCTTTGGGGTTTTCACCTTGGAGATTCGGGTTTTGGCATATACTTTGCTTTGAATAGAATCCAGTGTATCCGAAGAAATCTCCGGCGCTTTATTTTGATCGATCAGATTTTCCAGCTCGCTTGCGCTTGCCCGATCGAAAATATGACGCAGATCTTTTTTCATGATTCCTTTCCTCCAAACTTTTTTCGTAATTGATTGAGCGCTCTGTGTGTGCGCGTATCCACGTTGGATACGGTCATCCCCAACGCCTCGGCAATCTCCTTTGAGGATTCCCCGTAATAATACTTACGGAAAATGATGCTTGAATCGGGCTCGCCAAGCCCCTCCACCGCCTCAATGACCTTGCCTCTCAGCTCCTCCTCGGCAGACTCGTCGGCAACCGTCTCGTCAGCGATCTGCAAAAAGGATTCTTCGTCATCCAAAGAAATGCTCGCCTCAAGATTTCTCCGCTTTGCCACGTTGGCGGCATGGTTGCGTGCCATTGCTCCCAAGTAGGATTTGATGCTCGATAACGCGGGATCATAACCGGACAGATCGGTATAAAATTTACTGAATACGTCTGCCACACAGTCCTCGATATCCGATGAGACGCAGTAAGAACCCTTAAGCCTGCCTTTGACAACAGCATAAACGAGACCTGCATATTGCTTCAATAATTGTTTCATTCCTGCGTTCGGGTCTTTATGTAGTAGCCTTAGCAGCTTTTTGTCCTCCACAGTCTCACCTCACTCTTTTGAATCGATTCACTATTTATTACAATCGAAAAGGCAAAATCTTACACTTTTTTGAAAATTTTTTTATTTTTTTCAATTTTTTTTATTTTTTTCAAAAAAAGAGAGAAACAATATACTATTTTTTCCATATTTTACAGTTTTTATAACAGAATTGGAACCGATTGATTGATGATAACCGAATCCGAAGCCACGATGCAATCCATGGCAAGGATTTTTACGCCCACGCCTTCAGCCTGCCGCAACGCGTCTCCGAACGCCCTGTGCATGGCGTCGTTGGGAGAAAAGTGCCTCACGCCCTTCATGGCAATGACAAAAAGAAGATACGCCTCGTAGCCATCTTTCCTGCATTCCATCAACTCATGGATATGCTTGACGCCGCGCTCGGTGGGGGCATCGGGAAACATGGCAATGCCATCCTGCTCCAAGGTGCATCCCTTAACCTCCAAAAAAGCCTTTCGGTCACCGTCCTCAATATAGAAATCAAAGCGGGATTTCCCATAGGTCACCTCGCGGCGAATGATAGCGTTTTGAGAGAACAGACCGCTCACGGGCAACCACTCCCCTGCCACGTCGTTGACCAGCTGGGAATCCATATTGATCAGAACGAAAGAGCCGTCCTCACGCTTCTTTTCCACCGCCACAAGGTCGTATTTGGTCTTGCGCGCGGGGTTGTCCGAAACCGAAAGATAAACGCGGCATCCGGGAACCAAAAGCTCTCGGCATCGCCCGGTATTCTTAACGTGAACGGTCTCTTCCCTGCCATCCATTTCCACACGCGCGATAAAGCGGTTTGGGCGGCTCCTGAAGATGCCCGAAACGATATTTGGATAGTTCATGTAAAATCCCCCAATAAAGTGAATTGATGCTTACATTTATTGTAACACGAAATATTGAAAATTGCAAGAGAAAAAGCAACGCCGAAATGACGTTGCTTTTTGTTTGCTGAATACTCGATAGCGTAAGCTCCTTAGCCACTTTTTTCTTTGACACCACAGGCGCAAAGAAAAAAGTTCGCAAAAAAGAAACGCCGACAGGGGAATTTCGCCCTCTGCGGAGGGCGACCGGCGATTCGCCGCCGGCGCACGAAAAACTTTTGAAAAAGTTTTATCAAAACTTTCACAGATTGATTTTATGCTTTAGTCCTTCAATCCAAAATAGTTGACGGAGTTATTGTAGCTGATGTCCTGTACCACCTTGCCAACAAGCTCCATATCCTGTGTCATTTCGCCCTTCTCCATCATATCTCCCAAATAATTGCAAAGAATGCGGCGGAAATAATGGTGACGGGGATAAGACAGGAGCGAACGGCTATCGGTGAGCATTCCCACAAACACGGCAAGATGTCCGGTTGCGGTAAGGTCACGGAGATGATTTTCCATGCCCACCTTGTTATCCAGGAACCACCACGCGGGGCCGTACTGCATCTTGCCGCCGGGCGTTCCATCCTGGAAGCATCCGATAATGGTCATCATCTCGGTGTTCATCTTGGGATTGAGGTTAAACAGGATCACCTTGGGAAGGCTGTCCTTGTTGTTGAGTCGGTCAAAGAGACGGGACGTGAGGGTGATACTGTTGGTATCCGAAATGCTGTCAAAGCCGGTGTCGGGACCAAGCTTTTGCATCATCTTGGCGTTGTTGTTACGCATAGCGCCCAGATGCAGCTCGGTGCTGATGCCGTACTTGGCATAAAGCTTCATGAGGAAATAGGTGAAATATCCCTTGAAGATCTCGGCATCCTCTGCGGTGGGGTCTTCACCCGAAAGAACCTTTTCAAACACCTTGGCAGCATCCGCCTTATCGGCAACTGCGTAGACCCTCTCCAGGGCGATATCGCTGGCGCGGCATCCCACCTTGATGAACGCCTGCAGGCGAAGCTCGATGGCATCCTCCAGATCACAGAGATCCTTGATCTCGTGAGTCTGCGCGGCAACGCGGTCGATATATCCCGTATATCCCATGCCGTCGATGTTCATGATGCGGTCTGCACGGAAGGCGGGGTTCACGGTGAAATTGTAATCCTTCTTTGCGATCTCCTCAAAGGTGGAAAGCTCGTCAAAGATCTCGTTGGTGGTGTAAACGTGCTTGACGTTGGATCCCTCGATCAGCTTTTGAGGCGTCAGGGCGTTCTCTCGGATATAGGCGTTGCACTCCTCCCAAATGGCATCGGCGTTTGCCTCGTTGATCTCCAATTCGCATCCGAAAAAGTCCTTCAGCTCCACCTGCGACCAGTGATAGAGGGGATTGCCAAAAGCAGTTCCCAATACGGTGCAGTAAGCCTTGAACTTTTCCTTATTGGTGCGATTGCCCGTGATATATTCCTCATCCATGCCGTAGTTGCGCATGAGTCTCCACTTGTAGTGGTCGCCCGCCAGCCAGATCTCAAAAATATCGCCAAAGGGCTTGTTCTCAAGAATCTGACGCTCCGGCAGATGGCAATGGTAATCAAAGATGGGCATATCCTTGGCATACCTGTTGTAAAGAACCTCTGCGGTCTTGTTGGTCAGCAAAAAATTGTCGCGAATGTAGCTCATAATAAAATCTCCTTTTGTTATCTCCAGCCGAGCTTTTCGGCTTCTTGGTTAATGGTATTCCAAACAATGTCAACGCACCACCAATGATCCATGGGCGTCTCCACCAAACGGCAAGCGTTGGGATCTCCCGCGGCGGCATAGATGCTCTTGACCGTTTCAAATCCTGTTCTCACGCCCTCAATGGGGAAAATAGGATCCTTCTGTCCCGCGATGACCGCCATGGGACGGGGCGCGATGAGACAGGCAAGGTCCTGCATTTCAAAATACTTGAACGCATTGGGAATATAATTACAGGAGCAATGATAGATGTTCATAATCGACTCCTTGTACGAGCAGAAGGCGCAGGAGGGCGCGCAGAACTTGATCCTTTCATCGTAGCAGGAGGCGTAATAAGTAGCGGTTCCGCCGCCCGAGTTACCCGTGATGAAGATCCTATCGGTATCGCACTTGGAAAAATGAGAGAGCGCGTCGATTGCCTTATGTACGTCAAACATCCGCTCACCCAGCACGGTTCTGCCCATCATAAAGGCGGTCAGCGCGGTATAGGCACATAAGGGAGCCTTTCCGCGTGTGGGAGACGTGGGACGGCGCTCGCCCATTCCTCTTTGTTCAATGCAAAGCGAAATATAGCCGTTCTCCACTGCCTGCAAACCAAACTGTCCTCTGGGCTGATAGGTCAGATCCTTTTCGTATTGGATCTGACCCACCGAGTTGTGAAAGCCCGTGGAATGTCCCTGCAGGGTGATGGCTACGGGATATTTCTCCTTTCCCGTATCGGGGATCAAAAGATAACAAGGAACCTTTGTTCCAACTTCACTGGCAAAGGTAAAGCGGATCTTGGTGTATCCCTTTTTCTGCTCCTCGTACTCGATCTGAAGATTCAGGTCGGGCGCCTCATTCTTTTCAATATCGTAAATGCCCGTCAGCTCATAAAGCTTGTGACGGATCGACTCCTTCCATTCCTCATAAGGCAAGGAAGGATCGTAAGAGAGAGCCTGCTTGGCGTTTGCCACCAGAATATCGTGGCAGAGCTCTCCAAAAAACAGATCTTTATTTTCCATTGAAAAAATCTCCTCTCTTAAAAATTCAAGATATCAGCCGAGATCAACGCGATCTCTCTGCGATCGTTATGCACCGTATCAAAGCTGATGGATTTTCCTCCCCAAACAAATCTTGCGTGAAGGTCGCATCGAATGTCGATCACGGGCGGATTGTTGGTTTTGACACGCAACAGCTCACGGCTCTTGCCCGTACGCAAACTGTACGCCATGAGATAGCGGTAACCGTCTATCGGGTATCCGTCGCCGATGATATAATTTCCATCGGGAGAAAAACTGCAATGAATGTCCCGATTGCCTTCTCCGTATAAATAGGGCATACCGAGCTCGAAGCTCTTTCCCGTGATGACGTCAATGAGATACAGGCTCCTTTTCTTCTCCTCCACCGTGCAATGCGCCACGATATCGCGGTCATTCTCCCAATGATAGTGAGAAACGTAGGTGTTTTTCAAAACGGTATAGGCGTTCCCCTCCAAGTCTCCGATCACCATGGAGGTTGACCAGCTTCTTTTCTCGGGCTTGGGGAAATTCCGCACCAGCATGACAAAGCGATCCGAGGTTGTATTGAAAGTAATATGATTGACCAGCACCTTATCCTCGGGCGAAAATCCCGCAATGGGAGCAAGCTTTTCATAAGAAAGCAAAAGCCTTGACGTTCCCTGCTCCATGTCGATCAAAAACACGCCGTCGTCGGCAGGTGCGTTGACATCGGAATACAAGTCTACAAAGCCCGCATAGCCGTAGCCGGGACGGAAGGCATAGATCCTTCCAAAGTTCACGCCCAACCCCCATTTTCCGTCGGGGGAGATACACGCCG
Organism: Oscillospiraceae bacterium; assembly: GCA_015064315.1. Taxonomy (GTDB): domain Bacteria; phylum Bacillota; class Clostridia; order Oscillospirales; family CAG-272; genus UMGS1865. The sequence continues at coordinate 11,675 of SVSL01000036.1, read as the reverse complement.
AGGCTCTGTCGGCATAGCGCTTCTCGCCCGTGGCAAAATTGTGGGTCAGAGTATAATAGTTTCCATTTTCGCAGACGTTGTAATAGACGGTGTTTTCCAGATAAGGGTGATACTGCAGCATGGCTCCCTGCTGGAAATTCCAAGCGGTGGTTTCACCGATCTTTACGAATGTTCCGTTGTCCAGATAGCCAATCTCGGCAATATCCTCTGCGGTGGGAAGGCGGTCCATAAAGGAAACACGGTGGCAAAGATGTTTGCCCCAATCCCCCGTGGCGCGCATATCGTAATAGGCAAAGAAATAGTGATATCCATCGTCCGGGGTCAGAATTTGAACGTCCTTGTAATAATCACTGATCATTCCGTTCATAGGGCAAACTCCTCAAAGGGTAACTCCGTTTTTAAAGATGGCAATATCGTAAAAGCCCTTTTCCTCGCTCTTAGTCTCTTTTCCGTTTGCAACGGCAAGACAAAGCGCCATAAGATCACCGCTCAAGGAATCCATATCGGCGCCGTCCAAAAGCACGCCTGCATCAAAATCGATCCAATGGGGCTTTTTCTTTGCCAAGGGGGTATTGGTGGAAATTTTCAAAGTAGGTACCACCGAGGAAAGCGGTGTACCGCGACCTGTGGTAAAGAGGATCATATGAGCCCCCGACGCCGCAAGATTGGTCACTGCTACCATGTCGTTTCCGGGACCGTTGACAAGATACAAGCCACCGTCCGCGGGCGGAAGCGCTCCAAATTTCAAAGCACCGCAAAGAGGAACCTTGCCCGCCTTTTGCACGCATCCAAGGGATTTTTCCTCCAGGGTGGAGATACCGCCGGCGATGTTTCCGGGAGATGGATTATCAGCAATTCCTTCGCCGTGATCAATAAAATACTGACGGAAGGCGCGGATCATTCCTGCAGCTTCCTCAAAGACCTCTCGGCTTTCACTGCGGGAGAGCAGCAGCTGCTCGGCACCAAAGATCTCGGGCATTTCGGTCATGAGAACCGTTCCTCCAAAGGCGGCGTGGCGCTCCATGGCTCTGCCCACCAAGGGGTTTGCGGTAATGCCGCTGTATCCGTCACTACCGCCACATTTGACGGCAATACGCAATTTAGAAAGAGGAACCTCACTTCGCTGATCGGCTTTCATAAGATCCTTCAATTCGTCAAGAATCGCAAGCGCCTCGGCATCCTCGTCCACACAGTCCTGCAGATTGAGGAAACAAACACGCTCAGCATCGTATTCCCCAAGCACCTTTTTCATTTCTTCAATGCCGTTGTTCTCACACCCAAGTCCCAGCACCAGCACGCCGCCGGCATTAGGATGGTGGATCAGACCGCAAAGGATCTTCTGTGTCACCAGCTGATCGTCTCCCAGCTGAGAGCAGCCGTAAGGGTGGGTCAGGGCTTTTGCTCCGCTGATATTCGCCAAGCGCTTTGCCACGTCGTTGATGCAACCAACCGTAGGGATGATCCAAAGCTCGTTGCGGATACCCACGTCGCCGTTTTTGCGGAGATAGCCTTGAAAGACGCCTGCTTTTGTTCCCACGGGCGCGGTCTCTGTGGGCTCGTAGGTCCACTCTCCCCTGCCCTGCAGATTGGAGCGAAGGTTTTCGGGCGAGACTCTCTCGCCCACCTCAATATCCCTTGTGGCATGACCGATGGGATAGCCGTATTTGATAATATTCTCCCCCTCTGCCACGGGGCAAAGGGCGTATTTTTGTCCGTCTGCGCGAACCTCTACGTTATCGGATGGATGGATCCGCATAGGATGCAACCTCCTCTGTCAAATCGCTCAGATCCAATCCCCAGTATTCCTTGTTGGCAAGGATCTCGGCAATCGACGCCGTTTTCATATACTCCATAACGGCGGGAGAATCATCGGGCGTTCCCAGCTTGTAAAACGCAATGAGCTTGGCAAAGGAGAACAACAAATGCTTGGGGTTCTTTCCAAACTTCTCACGGTATTGCAGGATCGAGGGCAGAACGCGCACGCGGAACTTGCTCACCGAGTTGAGAGAGATCGCCGCAAGATAATGCTTGATATAAGGGTTGGAAAAGCGCACCAAAACGCTCTCGGCGTAGTCGAGAAGCTCCTCACGAGTCATATCCATGGAAGGAATGATCTCCTCAAAGAGGCAGGCGCGCAGATACGCAGACATTTTTTCATCATCCATGCAGGACTTGACGGTATCGAGTCCCGACAGAAGCGCGTAAGGAACCATGGAGGTATGTGCGCCGTTGAGAATGCGAACCTTTCTGGTGCGGTAGCGCTCCAAGGCATCCTTGGTCACGATCACGTTGAGTCCTGCCGCCGAGAACGGAAGCTCTTTTTCAAGGTCGTATTCGGTCTCAATCACCCACAGGTGGAAGAATTCGGAGGTATTGACCATTTGATCCTCGTAGCCCAGATCCAGCACCTCATCCTTGGGATATCCCGTGTTGATGCGGTCTACCAAGGTGTTGCAGAAAACATTTTCGGTGTTGATCCAATGGACAAAGTCCTCTCCCAACGCCCACAGCTCTGCATATTGCAAAACCGTTTTTTTCAGATTATCACCGTTGCGGTCGATAAGCTCACAAGGCAGAAGGATAAATCCGCCAAGCCCCAGCTCAAAGCGGCGCTTGAGAAGAAGGGTCAGCTTTGCGGGAAAGCTTTCGGGAGGCGTATCGGTCATTTTATCGTCGGCACGAAATTCGATCCCCGCCTCGGTGGTGTTGGATACGATAAAGCGCGCGTCGGGATTCTCAGCCAGCGCAAGATAAGCATCAAAATCCTCGTAGGGCTTTACGCAATGAGAGATCACGTCCACAATCGTCTTTTCCATGCCTTCCGCGCCGCGGATGATATGGGTATAAAGACAGTTTTGAGACGTCAGCAGATCGCACATCCCCTTTTCGATGGGCTGAACCACAGCAACGCTTCCGTCAAAAATACCCTGCTCGTTCATTTTTTGAAGCATCCAGTCCACAAATCCGCGCAGGAAGCCTCCCTCGCCAAACTGGATCACGCGTACGGGACGCGTTGTTTTTTCAAAATCTCTTATATTTTTCATTTGCTTTCTTTCTCCGCAAAGGAACGGTAACACTTTTGCACCGTATAATATGCCGCCTTGGGACGGCGATTTTCATTCATTACGCCCTTGTTGTTAAAGCCACGGGCACGGGAGAAGCCCATCTCCGCGCAGGTGCGGATATCGCAGAACTGCCATACGAAGGAACCGCGCACCGCGGGATGCTCATGGAAAAGGTTCAAGGTATAATCCAAGAGCTTTGCCTGATATTCCTCACTCCACTTGGGGCACTCGGCATCATGGAAGCCGTAAATAGCACCGCCACCGAACTCGCTGAAGATGATGGGCAAATGGGAAACGCCCTGCTCTTCGAGATAAGCGCAGATTTCATCCATAAAGCTATTCCATCTGGGAAGATCCCCCGAATACCAGCCAAAATACATATTCAGACAGATCACGTCGGTGTAACCGAAGCTGATATCCTTGACGTGACGGTTGGAGGCGTAGACGACCAAGCGGTTGCCGCCGTTCTCCTTGAGATAGGCGTAATATTTCTTGGTCATTTCCAATCCCTCGGGGGTGTCGGAAAGGATCTCGTTATGCATTCCCCAGAAAACGATGCTGGGATGGTTGTAATAGTCTCTGACCATTTCGCGGTGCATTTCCAAGCCACGCTTGACAACGGTCTTGTCCCCCAGGGTCTCCTGACTGAATCCACAGCCCCAAATCGGGATCTCGCTCCAAAAGAGGATTCCGGTCTCATCCAAGTAGTCCAAAAATTCCTTGGAATTGGGATAGTGAGAGCCGCGAATGGCGTTGCATACCATATCCAAAATCAGATCAATATCGTGCTTCATACGGGAGAGCGGGAATGCAAAGCCAAAGTCTGCCTGCTCCTCGTGGCGGTTGACGCCACGGAACTCCACAGGCTTGCCGTTGAGAAGGATCTCCTTGTCCTTTACCGCAATCTTACGGAAGCCCACGCGATCGATCAGATCGTCGGTTTCGGCTTCTATGCGCACCTCGTAAAGCTCGGGCTTACCAACGTCCCAAAGACGAACATTCTTCATTTCAAATGCGGGAAGAATAATCTCTTGTCTCTTTCTGCCCGAAACGGCAATTTTGCCTTCAAAAACGATCTCCTCACCAATGGAAACTCGAATCATGCTCTCGCTCTTGCGACGCTTGGTGTTGTAGCAATCGAGAACGAAATGCCCCTCTACCGTGGAAAGATCCTCGGAAAGGCAATATTCCAAACGGTTGTTCAGAACACAGATGCCCTCCAGAGTCTCCACTGCCACGTCGCGCACAATTCCGCCGTAGTGGTACCAGTCCACCTTCTTTTGAGGAATGGAATACTCGTCAAAGCGGTTATCGACGAGAACCGTCAGCGTGTGATAGCCCTCGGCAACGTCGGGAACGATGAAGTCAAAGAAGGAAAATCCGCCGTAATGAGAGCCGAGATATTCTCCGTCCAGCCAAACCTTTGCCGTTGTCATCACCGCGCCAAAGCAGAAGCGCAAACATCCGCCCTTGGTGTAGAATTTCTTTTCATACCAAGCGGCTCCCTCGTAAGACAGCAGTCCGCTCTCGCAGTTCCAAACCGAAGGAACCGCAACCGTCCGGGCATTGGGAATTCCCTTTTCCCAGCCCTCGGCTTCTCCCTTATCCTCTCGATCCGCGCAGAAGCGCCACGCGCCGTTAAGGCTCTTGACAGATCGCACAATATGCTCTTCAAAAAGTCTTGCCATGTTAAAACACCTCTCTTTTTTTCGCATTTGTTATTATCCGATTTTATTATATACCAAAAGAATGGAAATTGCAATATCCAATCGTACGTTTCGTTGGCATATCGTTCAATATTTTTAATGCTTTTTATAAAAAATTCAATTTTTTTTCGTTTTTTGTTGAAAATCATTCAATTTCATGATAAAATAGAAGAAAAGGACGGTGACGATCATGGCGGTGGAATTGAACAATCTGGAATTTGGTACCCGCTGGACTGAATTTCATACCGATTATTACGAGGGATATCTCCCCAATATGTCGGACTATCATATGCACGAATACTACGAGATCAGCCTGATCCTCTCGGGAAACGTAAAGATTCTGCTTCCCCACTCGGTTCAAACCGGCACCGAATGCCGTTTGGTTTTGACCCGTCCCATGACCTCGCACCTCATCGTTTGCGAGCCAAACCGGCTGTATAAGCGACTGAATCTCTTGTTTGCAGGGGACTTTTTATCGGACGACCTTCCCATGCGCAATCAGCTGCTGGGGGTATTCGGCAAGCATGGCAAGGTGGTCCTCCTCTCACAGGAGCAAGCAGAGGATTTTCTAAAGCTCGCCGAGGAAGCCAAGCGTGAGACCGATCCGTTTCGGCAAAGACTGCGATTGATGATCTTCCTCTCCAAGGTTGCGGAGCTTTCCAAAAAAGATGAAAGAAGCGCCGAGACACTCCCCTCCTGCGTGTCCGATGCCCTTTCCTATATTCAAGAGAACTACCAAAGCAAAATCGTTGCCGACGAGCTGGCGTGGCGGCTTGGCGTTGGAAGAACCACTCTGATGACCTCCTTTAAGCGCTACACAGGCTCAACGCTGAATGAATATCTGACAAGATACCGCTTAAAGCAAGCCATTCCCCTGTTGCGCAACGGAGAAACCCGGCAAAGTGCCGCCGAAGCCTGCGGCTTTGGAGATGCCTGCAACCTCATCCGCGCCTTTCGGCGCTGCTTCAAGGTGACTCCTGGGCAGTACTTGAAAAGCGAAAATCAGAAAACGATATAAAAAATCCGCCAACGGCTGCTTGCCGTTGGCGGTATTTTCTTTTTATCAATCGTCGCAGTTTTCCCAGTTGTGGTAAACGTCCATCACGTCGTCATCCTCTTCCAGCTTTTCGATGAGAAGGTTCATAAACTTGATATCCTCCTCGCTCTCGAGGGTCACGTAGTTGGAAGCCTGCTTGGTCTTTTCTGCAGAGAGGATCTCATAGCCTGCCTCCTTGATGGCATCCTGAATGGCGTAAACGTCGTCGGGCTCGGTGGTAACCACAAAGACCTCGCCGTCTGCCTTGAAATCAGACGCGCCTGCCTCCAGAGCAGTTTCCATGAGCTTGTCCTCGTCCACGTCGCCGTCCTCGTTGTTGATAACGATCTCGCCAACGTCGGTAAAGAGATAGCCCACGCATCCGGTCTGACCGAGATTTCCGTGATACTTGGAGAAGTAAGCGCGTACGTTTCCTGCGGTGCGGTTGCGGTTGTCGGTGGTAGCCGTTACGATGACGGCAATGCCTGCGGGGCCGTAGCCCTCGTAGGAAACCTCCTCGTAGTTCTCGGAGGTGCCACCCAGCGCCTTCTTGATGCAACGCTCGATGTTATCGTTGGGTACGTTGTTTGCCTTCGCCTTCTGGATCAGATCGCGAAGCTTGGAGTTGGAAGCGGGATCTCCACCGCCCTCCTTGACGGCAATGGTGATCTCCTTGCCGATCTTGGTAAAGATCTTACCTCTTGCGGCGTCGGTCTTTTCCTTCTTGTGCTTAATGTTCGCCCATTTGCTATGTCCTGACATGGTTCTCTATATCCTTTCAAATTAAAAATCTACAATCAATCAGATCTTTTCGGTCTTCTTCAGACAGATCAGATCAAAGGCGTTGCCAAGAACGATCTTGGTCGCCTCGGTGAGCTTCAAGCGAGAAGCGCGAACCGCGGGATCCTCTGCCGTCATAATGGGGCAGTTGTGATAGAAGCGGTTGAATGCCACTGCAACGTCCAGAATGAAGCGGGTGATATAACTGGGCTCGTAGTCTGCAATGGCAGCGCAAACACGCTCACCAAAGCGAGCCAGCGTTTTGACCAGGGCAGCTTCCTCGTCGCTCTCGATCTTCACCTCGGCATCGGCAATCGCACCGGCACGGTTCAGCACCGAGCAGGCTCTTGCATAGGTGTACTGAACGTAAGGACCGGTATTGCCGTCAAAGCTGAGGGCTTCCTCCATAACGAAGTTGATATCCTTCATACGGGTATTGGAGAGGTAGTAGAAGACGATGGCACCAACGCCAACCGCCTCGGCAACCTCCATCTTATTTTCCAGATCGGGGCTCTTCTCTGCCATGATTCCCGCAACCTTTTCCACGGCAAGCTCAAAGAGATCGCGAAGCAGAACTACGTTACCGGTTCTGGTCGCCAGCTTAGCACCGTTGAGGGATACGGTTCCGTAGGGAACGTGAACCAGCTCATCGTACCAAGGATATCCCATCATTTCAACCACCTTGAACCACTGTGCAAAGTGCAAGCACTGCTGTGCGCTGGTGACGTAGATGGCCTTATCAAAGTGATAGTTCTCCTTGCGGTAAACGGCGGCGGCAATATCACGGGTGGGATAGAGGGTGGAGCCGTCGCGCTTGAGGATCAGACAAGGAGGCATATTGTATTCCGAAAGATCCACGATGGACGCGCCGTCGTCGATCTTGAGCAGATCCATATCGCGAAGCTTTTGCACCTGCGCAGGCATCTTATCGGTATAGAAGCTCTCGCCCTTGTAGGAGTCGAACTCAATGCCGAGCTGCTTGTAGGTTCTCTCGTATTCCTTGAGGCTGATGGAAACAAACCATTTCCAAAGCTCCAGGTTTTCCTCGTCGCCCATTTCCAGCTTGTGGAATTCGGCACGGGATTCCTCTGCAAGGCCGTCATCGGCAGGAATGCCCTTTTCGGGATCGCCCTTGATGGCATTGTTGATGCGGACGTAAAGCTCAACCAGCTTATCAATCCCCTCGGTTTCCACTGCCTCGCGGCTTCCCCACTTGCGGTACGCCACGATGAGCTTACCGAACTGGGTACCCCAGTCGCCAAGATAGTTGATTCCGTAGCACTGATATCCGGCAAACTCATGGAGCTTACGGAGAGAATGTCCAATAACCGTGGTGCCAAGGTGTCCGATATGGAAGGGCTTTGCCACGTTGGGAGAGGAATAGTCCAGAACAACCATTTTCCCCTCCCCAAAGGTCTGAGATCCGTAGGTCTCCTTCTTCTCCAAAATCTCTTTCACCACGTTCTGAGAGAGGAAGACGTTGGAAAGTGTAATATTCAGATATCCGTTCACTGCCTCCACCTTGGAAACCGCTTCATCGGAAAGACCTTCTGCAATGACCTGTGCGATCTGCACGGGAGAGCGACGAAGAATTTTACTAAGCTTAAAGCAAGGAAACGCAAGGTCTCCCATGTTGGCGTCGGGGGGATACTCCAGCATTCCCACCACGTCGGCGGCGTTGATCTCGGCATCGGGATTGATGCCCTTTACGCCCTGTGCGATTTTATCGGCAATGCGCTTTTTAATGTTTTGCATAACTGATCCTTTCTTCCATTACGGACTTATAGACAATTAAAAGTTTTTAGCCACTTTTCTTTTTGACACCATTGGCGCAAAAAGAAAAGTTCACAAAAGAAAAACGCCGTTTTGGAGATTTCGCCCTCTGCGGAGGGCGAGGAGGTCTACGCGACCTCCACTGCGCAAGCTTTTGAAAAAGCTTGACCAAAACTTTCACAAATGGTGTTGATTACAGTCCGTAAATCTTCCAAAACTATATTATACACGAATCAAAAGATTTTTTCAAGTATTATTTCTATCATTTTACGGTCAAATCGGCTGTTTTTCCTTGTATAAATTGCAACAAGGCTGCCCGATCCAGCAAAAGCTGCGCACCGCGCGTGCCCGAGCTGACCGTGATTCTTTCAAATTCGAGACAGCTTTCGTCCACCCAAGTGGGAAATTTCTTCTTCATGCCAATGGGCGAGCATCCGCCGCGGATGTAGCCGGTCAGCCCCAAAAGCTCCTTGACGGCAACCATTTCGATCTTCTTGTTCCCCGTCAATGCCGCAACCTTTTTCAGATCCAGCTCGGCGGCACAAGGAATGCAGAACACCAAAAGTCCCGTCTTATCTCCCCTTGCTACCAAGGTCTTGAATACCATCTCGCGCGGCAGACCGATCTGCTCGGCAATGTGAACGCCGCTCAGATCGTTCTCGTCCACCTCGTATTCCATGACCTCAAAGGGAATTTTTGCCGCCGAAAGCATTCTCATGGCGTTTGTTTTGATCACGTTAATACCTCCTACACCTTGCGCTTGAAGTTTCCAAATACCTCGCTCACCTTTTCAAAGCACGCAAAGGTATCGGGGTGGCTCTTCAAAATACGCATCATATCACCAATCTGTCTCTTATTGACGATGCAGACCAGCATACACTTGTCGGTATCCGAATACATACCGTGCACCTTGATCCGGGTAACACCGTGCTTCATCTTTTCCATCAGCTCCTGCGCCAGCTCATTGGGATTTGCGGTAATGATCTCAAACTTGTATCCGCTCTTGAGACCGCTCAAGCCGTTATCTACAATCACGTTGGCAATGAACAGGTTCAGCAGTGTACAGATGACGGGGGTAATCTTCATACCGTACACGAAAAAGGCGATGAAAACCACCGAAGCATCCATGATAAAGGAGACTACGGCAATGTTCATATCGGGCTTTGCCCGTCTCAACAACGCCGAAATGCCGTACGTACCACCGCTGGCACCAAAGCGCTTGAGCATGACAGAAAATCCAAAGCCCGAAATCACACCCGTAGCAATGCAGGCAAATACGATGTTAAAATCCTCAGCATTGTTCGCCAAACAGTAGGGCGTAGCGCCAAGAAGCGTCCACAGATCGGGAGTAAAGGATTGAACGAACATATACAGCACCAAGATCAAGCCCAGCTTGCGGTTGACCAACGCCGTCAGCAATACGAAAATAGGCAGATTGAACGACAACATCAGAACCGACCATGCCACACGATCCTTTAAAAGGTAGTGTGTGATGGTGGCAAGACCGCCCACACCTCCGGGCGCAAAGCCATTGCTGTTCTGGAAGAAAAAGTATGCGGTACCAACGATAAGTCCTGCAACAATCGCATAAAAAAGATCCGCAATCAAGGATTTTACAGTTTTTTGATTCATAAACATGGATGTCTCCTTCAAATTTGATATTCCTCCAACATTTCCTTGGCAGCTCTGCGTTGAACCTCTGTAATCTCAATGCCGCCAAGAATCCGCGCGATCTCCTCGATTCGCGCATCTTGATCCAGCAGGGTCACGGAGGTTTCCGATCTTCCCTCCTGCTCATTCTTGCGGATCAGGTAATGAGAATCCGCCAAGGATGCGATCTGCGCCGAGTGGGTCACGCACAAAACCTGCGCCCCACGGGAGATCGCCTTCAATTTGATACCAACCTTACGCGCGGTCTTGCCCGAAACGCCGGTGTCCACCTCGTCGAAAATCAGGGTATCAGCCCCCTCCCGATCGTTGATGACCGAGCGCAACGCCAGCATGATACGGGAAAGCTCACCACCCGACGCAATGCGGATCAACGGGAGCAAGGGCTCACCCGGATTGGTAGCAATTAAAAATTCAACGTCATCGGCACCGTCAGGGGTAGGCTCGGACGGCTCTATTTTGATATCGAAGCGCACCTTGGGCATATCCAAAAAGCCCAACGCCTCGCAAACCTGCCTTGTGATCTCCTTGGCACCGGCTTTGCGTTTCTCCGTAAGGAGCGCCGCGTCGGCACGCAGCTTCCGCTCGAGCGCAACGACTTCCTTTTGCAATCTGTCCCGATTTTCGTCGGAAAGCTCGATTTCGGAAAGCTCTGCCGCCGCTTTTTCACGGAAGGCAAGCACGTCCTCCACGGTAGCGCCGTATTTTCGCTTGAGCTTTGCAATCCCCTCCAAACGCTCCTCCATGCGGTCAATGCGCGCCGTGGGATCCTCTCGGTCATCATCTGAAAATTCCAAAACACTCTCAGCGATATCAAGGATTTCGGAAGCTGCCGCCTCCAAGCGTTCGGAAAGCATCTCCGCCCCCTCTACCATGCCGCCAAGGCTTCGCAGAGCAGATTGCGCACGGTTGATCAGATCCAACGCCGCGCCTCTTTCGCTTCCGCGAAGCGCCATATAGGCTTGATCCACCTGTCGGTTGATCTTTTCCAAATTGAGAAGTCGGTCACGCTCTTTGACCAGTCGCTCCTCTTCTCCCGCCTTCAGCTTCATAGAGTCGATGTCGGAAATCTGGAATTTGAGCATTTCCATCAAGCGAAGCTTTTCGCTCTCATCTCTGGACACCGAGTCCAGCTTTTTACAAGTCGATCTCCACGCCCCATAAGCCTCAGCATATGCCTTTTTCTCGGCATCGGGACGGCAATACGCGTCCAAAAGGACTCCGTGAACGCTCTTTTGAAGCAGCTTTTGATTATCCGACTGCCCATGGATGCTTACGAGAAGCCTTGCGACCTCTCGTTGCATTCCTTGCGTGATCGCCTGACCGTTGAGCCGCGTTTGGGATTTCCCTTCCCGATTCAGCGTTCTTTGCAGCATCATTGCACCGTCCTCGCAGGAAAAGCCTAAGGCGGTAATTTCCTCGCACACGCGGGGAGACAGTCCTTCAAAGACTGCACTGACCACGGCGGTGTTCTCACCGTTGCGGATGATCTCACGGGAGACCCGATTCCCCAAAAGCAGGTTGATGCTGTCAATGATAATGGATTTTCCCGCTCCCGTCTCACCCGTCAAGGTGGAAAAGCCGGTGGAAAAATCCAGATCCATGCGGCGGATCACCGCCACGTTTTCAATATGTAGTGATCTTAAC
>SVSL01000035.1 GCA_015064315.1 Oscillospiraceae bacterium | reverse complement strand
AATATCTTTACCATTATGTTGGATCTCAATCTATGATTATCAAGTTGTTTAGCCAAACTTATATCACTCTCGACATAGCAACCGACTATATCGAATACGAGTGGATTGTTTAAAAAATCTCAATTTGTAAAGAAACGTTTAAGCGTTACTCGATAAAAGCCTCCCTTGTGTAAAGGGAGGTGGCACGCGAAGCGTGACGGAGGGATTGTGAAAATCAAAAAATTCTCAATAAAACAATCCCTCAGCCGCCTACGGCGTCAGCTCCCTTTACACAAGGGAGCCTTTTTTACGTTCATTTATAACTCATCAATTTTCCTGACAAGCACTGCATTTGTGTCCACAAATACAAAATACGGCATACCTTTTTCGAGATATACCGTATTTTTTGAAAACTGTCCTTTCGAGTGACGCTCTAAGGCAGGAGTGATTTTTGATTGATCAAGACAGAGCCGCAATGAATGCAAGCGCCAGAAGAAATGCAATCAGAAGGGTCACTGCAAACAGTCCAAGTCCCATAAGGATCTTGGTCAAAGGGGTCTTCATCCGCTTCATGAAAAGAAGCGAGAAAATGCTCATTGCGCCTCCAAATGCGCCACCGAGCGCGCCGCCGATTACGGGAAAGATCAAGCAAAGCGTTGCGCTGTTTCCCCAAGTGAGCAGGAACACCGCAGGAAGAACGGCAAGAACGATCTCGTACCAAGTTGACTTTTCGATCAGAACGTACTCCTCATCGCCAATCACCAAGCTCATGCCCGAATACGTGTTTCCCTTGACCGTAGCCTTTTCACCGTTGATCAAAAAATCCTTTTTGGTAATTGCCTGCGCGGGAACGCCGTTCGCCGTGATGGATTTTTTACCCGTCCAGATGTTTTCCGTGTAAACGATCTCTCCCAAACGGGGATGTTGAATGGTTTGACTTGTTTCTTTCATTGTTTTTCTCTCCTTTATTTTATAAAAATATAAACAAAAAAATCATTTAACCTTTACGCTCTGCGCCCAGAGGTAAAAGGTGTCGCCAAGCGTCTCTGCGTCGGAAGCGCGGCAAATAAACTGAACGATGTAGAACGCATCGGAGCCTTTATAGCTATAAGAGCGTACAAAGTTGCCTCCGGACGACGGGGTTTCATAGAACCAAAGCCCGTCCTTATGCTGTGCGGTAATGTCGGTATGTCCGTTGTTTTTCATGACGTTGTTGACGTATTCCTCCGGAGATTCCTCCGCCATGCCTTCCTTCAGAGAAAACTCCTCCTTGAGCACCACAACGCCGCAAAAATCGGTTACGTAGTAGGCATCAAAGCCCAATTGGCTCTCCTGCTCCACAAATTCATCGGTCAGCGTAATGGTGAGCCCCTCCTTTTCAAAGGTCTTGGCCTCGCCAATGGATTCCTCATCGGGAATCACCATCATCTTTTTGGGAAGACATCCGCAAAGCGAACCCAAAAGCAACAACAGCACCGTTGATAACAAAATAATTCTTCTCACGTGATATTCTCCTTCCCGTTTTTGATGTTTTTTACTGTTCAAACGCCTCGGCTACGTTCTTCAACGCGGCGATGATGCGAATATGCTGAGGGCAAGCCTTCATACATTTTTTGCAACGGATACAATCGGACGCCTTGCCGTTGGTCTTGGTGAGCTCCTCGTATTCCTTCTTCAACGCCGCGGGATCGTCGCTGGTGCGCAGAGCGTTGTAAAGGGCGAAATACTTGGGAATTTCGATTTTTTGGGGGCATCCGTCCACGCAGTAGCGGCAGGCGGTGCAGGCTACGGCAATATCCTCATGGATGATCTTGACCGCCTCCTCAAGGAGCTTCTTCTCCTCCTCGGTCAAGGGAGCAAAATCGCTCATGTAGCTCATATTATCGTGGAGCTGGGCAAGATCCGACATACCGGACAGCACCATAAAGACGTTTTCACAGCTTGCGGCAAAGCGGATTGCCCAAGATGCCGCAGACCAATCGGGATGTACCTTTGCAAAAAGTTCTTCCACTCTTGCGGGAACCTTTGCCAGCATACCGCCCTTGACGGGCTCCATAACGATGATAGGCTTCTTGTGCTTGAGGCAGACCTCATGGCATCTTCTCGACTGCACGCTCTGATTTTCCCAGTCCAGATAGTTGAGCTGGATCTGTACGAAATCCACCTCGGGATGATCGCAGAGGATCTCATCCAATACCTCGGCGGTATCGTGGAAGGAGAATCCCATCTTGCGGACTCTTCCCTCCTCCTTCAGCTTGGAAACATAGCCGAAGGTATCGAATTTCTTTGCCTTGGCATAGTTCTCCACGTCAAGACAATGCACCAGATAGTAGTCGAAGTAATCCACGCCGCATTTTTCAAGCTGCTCCTCAAAGAAGCGCTCCTGATCGCCCTCCTTCTCCAGCTTCATGGTAGGCATCTTGTCCGCCAGAATAAAGCTCTCTCTGGGATAGCGCTTTACCAGCGCCTCCTTGACAAAGCATTCGCTCTTGAAGGTGTGGTACATATACGCGGTGTCAAAATAGGTAAAGCCTGCGGCGAGGTAATCATCCACCATCTGCTTTACCTGCTCCAGATCCACCTTGGTATTATCATTGGGATCCAGCAGGGGGAATCTCATGGTTCCAAATCCGAGTTTTTTCATTCTAACAACCTCTCTTTTATTTATTCTTCAAAAAATCGATCAAAAAATCAACGGCCTCCAGATATCCGGCAGTGCCGTGTCCCGTGATGGTTTTCTCGCAGGCGGCGCGGATATAGCTGATCTGTCGGAAGTCCTCGCGCTCCTCCACCTTGGAAATATGCACCTCCACGGTGGGGATCGATACCGATTTGACGGCATCCAAAAGCGCAATGCTGGTATGGGTGTACGCGCCGGGGTTGATGACGATTCCGTCCGCTCTTTGGTAGTAAGCATCCTGAATAAAATCCACCAAAGCCCCCTCGTGATTGGATTGCAGACAAACGCATTCCACGTCACGCGCGGAGCAATGCTCCTCGATCATCTTACACAAATCGGCGTAGGTAGTCCTTCCATAGTGATCGGGCTCGCGAATGCCCAAAAAATTCAGATTGGGACCGTTTAAAATATAAAGCTTCATGAGCGTCCCTCCCCTTCTCTCAGCCAATCGGTTCCGTGACGAAGAGCGAGAAGATCGCAAAGCACAAGAGCGGTGACGCTATCCACTACCACGCGCGCGCGATGGATAATGGCGGGGTCGTGGCGACCCTGCAAGGAAAAATCCAGATTTTCCATACGCTTCAGATCCACGGTCTGCTGGGATTTGAAGATGGAAGGGGTGGGCTTGACGGCGCAACGGAACACTATGGGCATACCGTTGGTAATGCCGCCGTTGATGCCGCCGTTGTGATTGGTGGCGGTTACGATCCTGCCATCCTCGATGCGAAAAGCATCGTTGGCTTGGCTTCCGCGCAGCGACGTCATGGCAAAGCCATCACCAAATTCCACACCCTTGATGCCGGGAACCGAAAAGAGCGCGTGGGAAAGAAGGCTTTCCACAGAATCAAACCAAGGCTCTCCAACACCCGCCTCAATGCCCGTGACAGCCGTCTCCAAAACGCCTCCCACGCTGTCACCCTCAGCGGCGGCGCGCTCGACGGTTTCCTTCATTTGCAAAGCGATGGCGTCATCCAAAACCGGGAAATTGGATTGGTTCAGCCGTTCAAAATCTGCCGAGAAATCTCCGAATTTGCGATCCCGAATCGTTCCAAGAGAGCAAATATGCGTGCCAATGGAGATTCCCCTCTCGCGAAGCGCCGCAATCAGAATGGCACCTGCGGCAACCAACGGTGCGGTAACGCGTCCCGAAAAATGTCCGCCGCCGCGATAGTCCTGAAAGCCGTGATATTTGCATTCGGCAGAAAAATCCGCGTGCCCCGGACGGGGAATCTCGGGGGTGTAATCCTTGCTCTTGGTATTATCGTTGGGAATGAGAATGGCAATGGGCGTTCCGGTGGTCCTTCCCTCAAACACACCGCTGACGATGCGGAAGGGGTCGCTTTCCACCCGTGCCGTAGAAATTTTTCCGGCGGGACGGCGCAAGGAGAGCTGATGGCGGATAAAATCCTCATCCACGGGAATGCCGGGGGCAATGCCGTCCAGCACCGCTCCGATCTCCTGTCCGTGGCTCTCGCCGAAGAGGGTTATGGAAATACTGTTTCCAAAGGTATTTTTCATGCTTCAAGCCTCCGT
The DNA here is from genome assembly GCA_015064315.1 of Oscillospiraceae bacterium. Lineage (GTDB taxonomy): Bacteria > Bacillota > Clostridia > Oscillospirales > CAG-272 > UMGS1865. The sequence continues at coordinate 16,918 of SVSL01000035.1, read as the reverse complement.
ATCGGCAACGCCAAGATTTTGGCGGATCATCTGTTCCCAATCCGCAAGGAGGAGCTTTAAGATCTCGCAGGAGCCGATCGCCTCCACCCAAATCACCGAAATATCGGCACCGCTCCGCTTTTTATCATGGGATGCAATCTGCAAAATTTTGGTAAGATCGCCCTCGATCACCGTGGGAAGACCGAGCTTCTCCAACACGGGAAGCAACCGCTCGCGCGCCGAAGCCGAGCACATGGGAATCATGCCAAGCGCCACGCACTCGCCATGGTAAAGCGCTTTCAATCCACCCTCGGATTCCACGCCGTGTCCCAGCGTGTGCCCAAAATTGAGAATGCGGCGCAAACCGCTCTCCTTTTCATCCTGCTCCACCACGTATTTTTTGATGCGCAGAGCTCTTTCGATGATCTCCTCGATATTTTCCTCGGTCACGCCGCCCTCAATCATGGAAAACAGATCTGCATCCGACGTCATAGCCATTTTGACAACCTCTGCCATGCCGTTTGAGAGCTGGCGAGAAGGAAGGGTCTTTAATACGTTGGGATCAATGAGAACGCGGCGCGGCTGATGGAAAGCACCCACGATATTCTTCACGCCGCCAAAATCCACAGCCACCTTTCCGCCAATGGAGGAATCCACCTGAGAAAGAAGCGTGGTGGGAAGGTTGTAAAAATCCACTCCTCGCATATAAGTAGCGGCGCAAAAGCCTGCCAGATCTCCAATCACGCCGCCGCCAACGGCAACTACGCAATCCGAGCGTGTAAAATGATTTTCCAGCATTTTGTTCCAAAGCTTTTGCAGATTGTCGGCGTTCTTGCTTCCCTCTCCCTGCTTCAAGGTCACGATCACGGGAGACTTGCATTGTGCCGCCACGGCAAGGGCGTACCGTCTTGGAACGCCATCGTCGGTGACGATGAGAACGCGGCGGTCAAGATCCAGCAGCTCCCCCGCTCTTTTGAGGATCCCTCGCTCGATGAAGATATCGTAGCTACTCTCGCCAAGCTCCATGCGAAGCGTGCGAGCCGCCTCCGCACCCGATTTCAGCATCTTTTGCTGGTACGCACGGGAAACACGCATGGCATTCTTTAAAAAATCGGTATAATAAGGGCGAAGCCGATCGTCCTCCAAGCGTTCTACATTGCGGTCGATCACCTGCTTTTCGCGCGCGGAATCCAAAATCGGCATTCCGTTTTCCTTTTTATAGGCGGCAACCTTTTCCACCGCCGCCATTCTGCGCGCAAACAACCGTGCCATTTCGGCATCGATCTCGTTGATCTCAATTCTTGCTTCTTCCAATAAATTCATACTCGGCCTCCAAAATACTCTTACCTTATATTATACACGAAACTGTAAAAAAGTCAAGAATTTTCACAAAGAAAAACCGCCGCGATAAAAATCGCGACGGTCTTTTCTTAAGTATTCAGGTCTTTTGAAATTAACCCAATCCGTAAAGGGCAAGGATGGAAGCAAAGCTCTTCTCAAAGTTAGAGCCAATCGACTCCCACTGGGATGCCCAGTTTGCCTTGGGACCGCTGCCGTTCTTGCTTACGTCGGTGCAGTTGGTGAGCAGCTGTCTGGGGTCCTGACCTTCTGCAAATGCAAAGCTGTAAACCTGACAGAAGTCAAACGCCATGCTATCACGGACCATATCGTACATACCGTACAGTCTTTCATCGGGAGCGTAACGCAGCTTTACGCAGGTCTCAAAGTACATGGGAGCAACTACAAAGTAGGATTCAGCAGCCATGGTCTCGATCAGTGCGGTGGATTCCTGGAAATCATAAACGGCATTGGGAACACACCAGATCGCGTAGTGATTTGCTACGTTGCTATAATATCTCTCCTGAGACTCACTTCCCTTCGGTACGGGAACAACACCGTAGTTCATTTGGATATCCTTCTCGATCATGGAGTTTACCATTACGAGAGAGGTCATGTAAAGAACGGCACGTTCTTCAAAGAATGCCGTGGTATGACCCTCGTGGTCATAGATCAGGAAGTCTTTGGATGCGGTTGCATTGTTAAAGCGGTCGATCCACTCGATCATCTTGTTGGAATCGCTCATCAAAAGCTCAATACCGCCGTCGGCAGTCTTTTGAGAGTATCTGTATCCCATTCCGATAAACCAAGTCTCGATCTTAGCCTGCGTACCGGTAACAACGCCAAAGAAGTCCAACGCATCTTTTGCACCGTTCTCATTTTTGTCATAACCGATGTCCTTGACCATAGACAGCATGGTTTCAAAGGTCCAGGTATTGTTTGCAACGTGGGTGTAAGGATCCTCCAGTCCCAGGTCTTCGATAAGATCGTTGTTAAAGAAGGTACCGTGCAGGTGGGTCAGATTGGATTTGGAGGAGTTCTCGGCAATGCCGTAAAGAACCTCGTTTACAATCATCTCATCGGCAAAAGCCTGAGGCCACCAGGGCTTGGAAAGATCGATGTAGTCGGATTCCATCAGATTTTGCAACAAATTCTTACTTGCCATACCGCCGGGAAGCAGATTGTAGCAAATAATTGCATCGTATGCGGTACCCGTTTCAGAGTTGGTTTCAACGTCCTGCATAAACGCGGTTCTGGTGTTGTCCCACTTACCGGGCTTGCCGACCCAAGTGACCTCCACGTTCAGCTTATCCTGAACGTTCTGCCATCTGTCATAGATCGCCTTTTTAACCACGTCTTCGCCAATGTCCTGCTCCTGTACGGCCTCAAGACCTGCCAAATAATCACTGTAGAGAATGCGAACCTCACGGTCCAAGGTGATATCCACGTCATTGGTGATTTCTTCCGTAGCATTACCATCCCCAACGGTAGACACTTCAGCCTCCTCGTTTGTGGCAGGAGCGTTTTCGTCATCATCCTCGGTTGCGCAAGCTGCAAACACCGATACGGTCATGCAGAGCGCCAAAAGAAGCATGAGAACGCGCAAAAAGAGTTTGTTTTTCATGTTTATTCTCCTTTGATTCATTTTTTGACACCATTGTCATTATTATTATACAATATTTCGTTTTGAAAAACAAGTGGGGGGGTTATGTCAAAATAGGGGGTGTTTTTAATCTGTTTTTATGCCGCTTGTAGAAAAAGACCAAAACCGAAGCTCGGTTTTGGTCTTTTTGACGAAAAAAATTATTGCTTTGCGGTCATGTAGCGAATGAGCTGATCGGGGAAATTAACGGTCATGCCGTCCACGCCGCAATCGTAGGCATTCTTCATCAAAGCGAAGTCGGTAACACCCCAAGCGCGAACGTTAAGACCCATGGCGTGCCATTTTGCCACGTCCTCGGCATTTACAAACTTTGCGCGGGGGCAAAGCTGCTCGCCGCCCACGGAGGCGAGATCGGAAAGCACCTCATCGGTAACCTCTCTTACCAGATATCCGATTCTCCAATCGGGACGAAGCTCCTTAACACGCTTGATGTAATCGAACTGGAAGGAGGTGATGATCGCCTTATCCTTCATGTTGAAGCGCTCCAGCATCTCAATGGTCTCCTGTGCCAGATCCTCCTTGAGCTCAATGGCAAAGTGAAGATCGCGGAAGCCCAGGTAACGGAGGAAATCCTCAAACTTGATGATGATATCCCATGTGTCGGTCTTTTCGTTCTTGACGCGGAACTGCATCAGCTCCTCGTAGGTGTAATCGGCAATGCATCCCTCGCAACCGATCACACGCTTGAAATCACCGTCGTGGAAGAGCACGAGAACGCCGTCCTTGGTGCGGCGAACGTCGGTCTCAATACCGTTGGCGCCCATCTGCACGCCCATCATGAAAGAGCTCATGGTATTTTCGGGAGCGTATTCGCTGGCTCCTCTGTGTGCGTAAACTACAAACATTTTTGTGTCTCCTTTTGTATATATATTTTTTATAAGTTTTAAACCCGTTAAATCGGACAGTCGAGGACGCCTGTCCCTACAGGATTTTATCGGTTTCAGCCCCTTCAAATCTGAACATCTGCCACCAAGGGGCAATGATCCGAGCTGTTGAGCGCATCCTCCTCGGTCAGAACGCAGAAGCGATCCACCGAAAGAGGCTCCTTGCCAAATCCGAAGATATAATCCAGCGTTTTATGGGGCTGACCGCCGTTTTCGTAATTTCCTTCCTCGTTGAGAACGGGATATTCGTGGGCGGTTTGCATGGAGGTGGTCTCCTTTGCAAGCGCGCGCAGATCCCGCATTCCAAGGGAACGCATGGTGAAATAAGCATCCTCTCCCTGATGGGCGCCGACACCGCTGTTCAGATCCCCCATGACAAAGAAGGGGACGGGATATTTCTCGGCAAGTTCTTTGCAAAAATCCACCAGCTGACGGGCATTGGCGCGGCGTCCGAGCGTATCCTCCTCGCTCTCCCATTTCCACCAGAAATGAACCGACAAAAATGCCGCTCGCTTGCCGCTTGCCTTTTCCTCGAGGATCGCCCACGTGACCGACTTGGAGTTTTTATCGTTCTTGCCATCAAAGAGAAACCATCCGCAATCGATGCAGGTCATTCGCTCTCTGTGATAAAACAGAGGGGTAAAATTGTGATCGGCGTTCTCGGAAAATACCTCGTTGTAGAAATCCGAAAGCAAGGATGCGATAGGCGTATCCCCTGCGCGGCTGGTCTTGGGGTTGCATTCCTGAAAGCCGCAAACGTCGGGATCGTATTTTGAGATCAAGCCGTGAATGAGCAGATTTCGGTTGGCGATTTTGTGCTCGGGCTTCATGTTCCCCCATATATTTTGGTTATAAATGCGCATACGACACCTCCCCATGGGCTTCTTGCCACTACATTATACTACCGTAACACATAAATGTCAACCGTTAGAAATTTTTTGTCAAAAAAACACAAAAAAATTTCACAAAAGCTATTGACAATGTGAACAAATTGTGATATACTGCTACTGTAAGTTCAGTAAGAGCTCACGAAAAAAAACAAAAAAGGAGAACTATCATGAAAAAGTTCACAAGAATTCTCGCTCTGACCCTCGTACTGATTATGTCCGTTGCTCTGTTCGCATCCTGCGCGGCTCCTAACAAGGATCCCAAGAAGGCAAAGGAAGCTCTCGAGAAGGCTGAATACAAAGTAACGTTCGCTGACGGCGAGCTGGCTGACCTGGCTGCTACAATCCTCGGTGTTGAGAAGGTAGACGCTATGATTTCCGCTACCAAGGGCGACGATGCAATCGAAATCATCTACTTTGATGATGCTGCTGCTGCTAAGGAATTCTTTGACGTTGTTAAGGAAGCTGCTGAAAAGGCAGGCACTACCGCTAAGGTTCAGAGATCCGGTAACATGGTTTACTACGGAACTCCCGCTGCTATCAAGGCTGCAAAATAATTACTTACCATAAAAATGCGGTGCCTCAAGGCACCGCATTTTTAAGATCTTTCAATATTTTAAAGATTTTAAAGGAGAAAAAGAATATGAAAAAGCTGATCAAGATCCTGTCCCTGCTTTTGATCTTTACCATGACCTGTACTCTGTTCTTCGCTTGTAAAAAAGACGAGGACAAGGATGACAAGGATGACAAGGATAGCTATTCGACCCCGAATAAGGATCCCCAACAAGCCGAAAGCGCACTGAAGGCTGCCGGATACGATGTTATGCTCGCTGACGGAGATCTGGCTGATATGGCTGCTACCATCCTCGAAGTTGATAATGTAGAGGCTATGCTCTCCGCTTCCAAGGGCGATGTCGCTCTTGAGATCATCTACTTTGACGATGCTGACGCCGCTAAGAAAAACTTTGAAACCATAAAAAAGTCTATGGAAGAGGCTGAAGCCGATACTGAGGTTAAGATATCCGATAACATGGTTTACTACGGAACCAAGGAGGCAATTAAAGCAACTTACCCTCAGGAAACCCAAGACAAGGACGAAACCAAAAAGTCCTGATTTTTCCTTTCATCAAAAACTGCGAGCCGTGGCTCGCAGTTTTTTTGTATATCATTCAAATATCACCTCAAGCATGGCAAAAAGTTCGGTCTTTGGCGTTTGGAAGGAAAGAACACCGTCACATTCCGAGAAATCAAGTTCTCTTCCCTCAGGCAACAAGCGCACGGAGGACACCGATTTTCCATCGGAAAGCTTCATCTTGATTTCAAAGGGCGCGACGGGAATTTGCTCATCATCAAAGCGCAGATCCACAAAATTGATCAGATATCCATTTTCGGTCTCATATCCAAGCAGCTCCACGCCTCGGGACGCGTCACAGGTCAGGCTCCAATTCGTTTTGGGATGTCCCATTTCCAAAATTTTGCCCACGAGGTCGGTGTATTGCAATCTGCGATCGTAGACAAGAGGCGCGGCGCACCAGATCACCCTGCCCTTTCCGTAATCGGCAAGCACCAAGCCGGGATATTCGGTCAATTCTCCGGGAGGATTGGAGTGGATTGAGGAAAACGCCCGCGGATCGTCCGCCTTGGAATACGGCAAAGCGATTCTTGCGGCAACCGTGGCTTTTTCATTGGCAATTTTCACCATAGGCAAACGGGAATTGAAGGGCATGGGGTATTTTTCGTTAAATCCGCTCATCAGCTCCTCAAATTGCGGCAAAGGCGCAAGATAGGTGTTTGCCGTTTCGGTGTATCCCACAAGATCACCGCCGAAAAGCTCCTTAAGGAGATCCGGCTCCTCCGCGCCGCTGAAATAGAGGGTTCCGCCGTTCTTGACGTATTCACAAAGATCCTTTCTTTGCGCATCGCCAAACCCCGCGATCAATGGGGCAAAGATCATTTTATAATTTCTGCACCGCTGGGTAATATTGTTGGCGACTACGCCGTAGGGAACGTGAAGCGATGCCAGCGTTTGAGAAAGCGCAACGGCAGAATCGCGGTGTTCAAAGCCTCTTGAGAAGCGATCATAGCGCCCCGTGGAGGAATAATAGATCGCAACGTCCTCTACGGGCCTTCCCTCGGTCAGATAGGACTCGTAAGGAAGGGTTTTGGAAAAGACGTTGCCGATCCGCTCGTACACGCGAGAATCCATGGTTCCCACGGGATCCATGGCATCGATGATAAAGGCGGCGCCGTGATGGGCAACGGTGAGAAAAGTCTGCAAGAGCATTTCCTCGGTTGTTCGATTGACGGTGTGCTGCTTGAGATTGGGATTGCAACGGCTGATCATGTATTCAAAGGGCGCGTTCTTGGTGATGGCGCGGTAATACTTTGCCGCAAAGGAATGGGCATAGATGCTTCCGTAGAGATCACCGCCGCAGAAATCGCAGGCATCGGAAACCGCCTCAGTGCAAGCCATTTTCCAGTTTCCCGCCGCCGTATGGGCGCAGTTATGCTGAACGCTGGCGTGCGGCATAACCTCCTTGGAACATGCCGTGACAAAACGGGCAAATTCTCCCATCCACTCGTATCGTTTCTCTACAAAAGCCAGCCATACGGGATCCTCCCAATTTTCCTTACGGGGGATGGAAGCGTACCCTGTTTCTTCCAAAAATCGTTTTTCGCAGTGTGGGCAATGGCAAACACCGGACCAGAAGGTCATATCGTAAAACATTCCCTCCACGGTAAAGTAATCGGCGATCTCCCCAATCTGTGTTTTGATATATTCCCGATACGCGGGATTATTGGGACAGCAATGCCCGTATCGGCTGCCTCGTTGCCGCTTGGAGCTATCGTCCTCCTCGCCGTCCATGATGCGCCACTCGGGGTGTCTGTCCTCCTCATAGGTGTTGAAGATCAGGCTGTAATAACCGATAACGTCCATGCCGTTTTGGTGACAAAGCTCCACCAAGCGGCGCATGGCATCCTCTTTGCCTGCAAAGCCGCCGTGCATCTTTCCGCTCTTGGTGGGATAATAAGAATATCCCACGTGAGAATGAAAATAGAGCATTGCCGACTTGATCTTGGCACGCTTGAGATTCTCTACGTAGTCCTCGGGAGAAAATTCCGAAAGGAATCTTTCATCCCAGTCCTCAATATGCATATCCACCAGATTACGGCGGAAGCTGCTTTGATACCATTGTTTGTTCATTTTTAAAGTCCTTTCGGAAGCTCGGGATTTTCGGCAAAGTGCTTAAGCATAACGATATCCTCGCTTGCCGAGGCGTTGAATATCTCAATTCCATTTTCTGCCGCGGATGCGGAAACAAAATATTCGTCGTAGGTCTGTTCCCCGTAGCGGATGAGCGTGGGTGTCTCCAGGGGGAGCCCCGCAATGGTTCCGTGTCCCTGCAAATTGATCAGACCGTAGGGAGCGGCATCCTTGATGACCACACGCGCGCCGGGACGGACGGTAAGTCTCTTTGCGCTCACCAGAGCGTTTTTGTAGCAGATCCACTCCTCCACGTAGCCTTCCTTCTCCATTTCCTCCACGGGACGGACGGGAATGGGACGCATGAAGCGATTCTTATGCAGATCGGGATCTACATTCAGTTCCCAATCGATAACGTCCACCAGATAATCGTGGTTACCGATCTCTTCGGGAGGACAGTTCTTCCAAAGCAGATCCTCGGATACGATATGACCGCCCAGAAGCACTGATTGATACATGGCGTAAACATCAGAAGCAAGCTGGGGCTCGTAGGTGCAAAGACTTCCCGGGGCGTGCAGAAGTCCGGGAGGCACGTCAAAGCCGGTGTCGGGCAACAGCTTGTATGCCTGTGAAAGACCCAAAAGCTGATTGTCTCCCTTGGTGAAATTTTGGAGGGCTTCCTTAACCTGCTCCTTGGTGGTGTCGGGAGTCAGCCCCAGAAAGGTATAGTCAAATTCACCGCCGTAGTTGTTTACCTGAGACGGGAAGAAATACATTTCGGGCTTTCCCTTACATCCCACACGTGCGGCGTGCTCTTCGCGGTGATGGATGTGGTGCGAAAGAGGACCGAGATTATCAAAAAACTTGGAAAACATAATCCAACCGTGGTATTTGTTCCAAAGATAAGAGCCCAAAATCTCCTCGCCCATCTCCTCAATGGCGGTCTTGAGCAGAATCTTATCATCCTTCCCTGTTCCCAAAGCAATATAGCTGAGTCCCTCATCATCGGGAGTATCAGGTCCGTTTTCCGCGTGGGTGGTGGAAGCAAACCAACGCTCGTCAATACCGCCTCTTTCGGCTCCCAACGCATAGTAATCATCGGGATGCAGCTTGATGCGCTTTCCGGGACGGCAAAAGGCGCGGGGAACCCATGTAGGAAGCAGGCGCAGCACGCCACCGTTTTCTTCAAACACTTTTTTCAGTTGTGCTAATTTTTCCATAAGAAGCTCCTTTTTGTAGATTGGTTTTTCAAGTCTCAAATCGAAATTCTTTCTGTCACCATACTACCATAGAATTTCCAAAATGTAAACTCCCTTTGGCACACAAAAATGCTATTTTGGATTGTTTTTTGTTCCTGACTGACAAAATCTCCTTGACAAGTCTTTTGCGCCGTGCTATACTGAAGAAAAGCAAAGAAAGGCAGTGCGCTCCATTATGTTGCAATACGATCCTCAACAGCTAAGAAATGCCACGATTGATTTTTACAATCTGACGGGGCTTTTGATCGTTCTGTATGACGAAAGCTTCAACATCGTCCATTGTTATCCCCAAAAGCTCTCGCCCTTTTGCACCGAGGTGCGTCGCTCGAAACGACTCTTTGAAAGGTGTATGGAATGCGACCGCTACGGCTTGAACCTCTGCCGCGAAAAAAAAGAGCTTTTTATTTATCAATGTCACATGGGCATGACCGAAGCGGTGGCGCCCATTATGGAGGGGAACGAGATCATTGGATATTTGATGCTGGGACAAACGCTGACGGAGTGCCACCGACAAGACGTGACGGAGCAGATCGATAAGCTCCCTCACGACGAGCCTGTGGACAGAGACGCCCTGTACCGCTATCTGAACGAAATCATCCCCGTGACCCATGAGATCCTTTCCTCTGCGACACGGATCATGGAAATGTGCGCCTGCTACCTCTGCGCAAAAAACATTATCCGTTCTCAGCAGGATACGCTCTGCCGCGAGGTAGACCGTTACGTGCGGGAAAATCTCTCCTCCCCTACCCTTTCCATGCAGGAGATCTGCCGCAGATTTTCGGTCTCCAGAAGCACCCTTTATACCATCTCCCGCACCGCCTTTGGCATGGGGATTTCAGACTACATCCGCTCCTGTCGCATCGAATACGCCAAAAAGCTGCTCCTGAAAAAAGAGCTGCCCATCTACGAGATCAGTCGGGTCTGCGGCTTTGGCGCTCCAAACTATTTTACAAAGACCTTCAAGCAATACGTGGGGGTGCTTCCAAAGGATTTTTGCAAGCAAAATCGAATGGATGAAGAATGAAAAGATGCGCAGCCGCTTAGCGGCTGCGCAACAGATCACTGACAAACCCTATTTACAAAAACAACGGTTCGTTAAATAGCACAAAGTTGTTAGCCACTTTTTCTTTTGACCAAATAGGCGCAAAAGAAAAAGTTAACAAAAAGAAAAACGCCAAAAAGGACATTTCGACGCCTGCGGGCGTCGAGGAGGCTTCCGCAGCCTCCACCGCGCAAACTTTTAAAAAAGTTTGATCAAAATTTTCACAGTTGGTTTTGCGTAAAATCCAATGCTTGATAAAAAATCGACGCGCAGCCGCTAAGCGGCTGCGCATCTTTGTTTATTCTTTGTCTTCGGAGCTTCCTGCCATCTCGTACTCGTTTTCACGAATACCGGGATATCTTTCGTCCAGATATTCCTCGCGGTAGGGGTTGACACCCTTGGAGACTGTTTCGGGCTTGTTGGGAAGCAACCAGCTCTTCTTGTAATAGAAGGGATTGTGGAACTTGTTCTCGATCCTGTCGGTCTTTTCCAGCATATTCATGCAAGCGCGGATACATCCTCTTGCGCCGCAGATTGCGAAATATCCCGTATGCGTCAGAATGTAATCGTAATATCCCATGACCTTGGTGGTTTCGGGCTTGCGTCCCCAGTTGCCCTTTGCCATGGTGTAGGTCATGATGTATGCCTCTTCCTCGGTCATCTCGCTGTTACGAACGTCGAATGCCATATTGGGGAATTCCTTCTTGAGGAAGGGAGAGCACTCGTTGTTCATACCGTGGTGAGACAGGGTGCAACGACCCATGCGCACGTCGCCGTACCAGATCGACTTTTCGCCAAAGTCAACCGTCAGGCGCTTATCCTCGTCCTTAACGGGAGGAACGGCATTACCGGGACACTCACGGGTACAAGCACCGCAATGCAGACAGATGTCACCCGTATCGAGAATGGGATCGGGCTCCAGCTCGCAGTCGGTAAAGATCAGTCCGAGACGAACGCGGGGACCAAACTCCTTGGTTAAAAAGACCTTGGAAAAGCCGATCTCACCAAGACCGCATCCTGCGGCGATGACACGAACGCTGCAGATGATGTCGGGAGGAAGCTTGCCCTCTGCTACGGGCTCCTTGGTGGTTGCCTGTCCCTCGGGAACGCCCGGGAAGTGGGGCACCGCTTCCCAACCGTGATCCTCAATGAAGCAAGCAAGCTCATAGGAAAGGCGGGGACGGAACCAAGAGTTCAATTTGTTGTAAGAATAGAAGGTATAGTTGTGCCAGTGCGTTCCCTCTTCGATACCGCGGTAGGTGCCTCGGGGGATTCGCATAGCAACGGCAATGACCGACTTTGCCTCGGGAAAGTAGGTCAGAGGCGACATCAGCTTGGGAGCGTTCTTGAAGCGCTCAATGTTACCGATGGCAATGCAATCGATCCCAAGCTCCTTCGCCTTATCCTTGATCATTTGTGACGTCAGCTTCATTTTTGCGCTCCTTTGAGGTACTGTCTGCCCATGGATTCGGTTGCACCGTCAACAGGCTTACCGTCAACGTCCTTGGACCACGCCGGTCTCTTGCGGAAGTTTCTTTCAAACTTGTTCTCAAGAAGTCCCTGCTCCTCCAGCTCGCACAGGCAGGTACGGTTGCAAAGAGCCGCGATACGGTCGGGCTTTGCATAGGGTGCAAAACGGTTGGCACAAGCGCCGTTTCCGCACTTGCGGCACAGATCGTAGTTGATGCTTGCCACCTTCATCTGCTTGCCGCAAATATCGATGATTTTGGCATTCTCCACGTCGATGGCACCGAGAGGACAGCTCTCTGCGCACTTTCCGCACATGTTACATACGGAGGTCTCGAGAAGAGGGGTAGAAGCAATGGGAGCGTCGGTGATGATCATGTGGAATCTCTGTCTGGAGCCAAACTTGGGAGAGAGCAGAAGTCCGCCAAGGCCAATCTCACACAAACCGCAAGCAACAGCCGCATAGTCAAAGTCGGGGAATACGTTGGGCTCGGGGCGACCTTCGGCAACCGATACACCCATGGGCTTGATCTCGGAAGGATTGGGGAAGATCGGAACCCCCTCCCAGCCCTCGTTCTCCAGGGTGCGAACCAAGTTATAGCAAGCGAGGGACAGGAATTCATCCTCCAGCCAGTTCTTGCCAAAACGGGTATAATCGTTAAAATTGGTGCCCTCCTCTACGCCGCGCAACGCACCGCGCGGAATGCGCTTACCCAGCATAATCACGGTCTTGCCCTCGGGGAAGATCGCAAAGGGATCGTTCTGAGGATTAACGCCCGCAAAGCGCTCCTTGCCGGCAAAGCCGATCAGGTCAATGCCCTCGCGCTTTACCGATTCACAAATCAATTCTTCCAAGCTCTTCATAAGAAACTCTCCTTTATTTTATTGTTCGCTTTATCATATCACATTTCTTTGCATCAAACAATAAGAAAAAGAAATGTTTTTTAGGATTTGGAAACAAAAAGCTTGCAATTTATTTTTTTTGTGCTATAATAAAGATATTCCAAAAAAGGAGAGATACCATGTTACAGGAGCATCCCGTTATTACAAAAGTCTTTTTCCACGACACGGAATTCAAAACCAGCGGCGCGGTTTCCCCTCGCCCTTTCTCTTCTCTCACACTGCGCAAGAGCGGGAAAGTTTTGATTTCCACAACCGACGGAGATTTTGTCTCCGCCAAAAATTCTCTGACCTTTGTTCCCGAAGGCTCCCCCTACGAAACACGGGTTCTGGAGGCCGGGGAGATGTATCTGCTCCACTTTTGGCTTTTGGAAGACGGGCAGAATTTTTTGAATGTTCCAAAATGCATTACTCCGCCCTCGGTTGATGCCTTTGGCAATCTTTTCGAGCGCGCACTGCGCCACGAAAGAAAGCAGGATCCGTACGCGGTCATGGCGGATGCCTACCGTTTGCTTTCCGATGCCGCGCCCCTCTTTTTGGGGGAATCCCAAGCCCCAAATCCCAAAATGATTGTCTGCAAAAAATATTTGGACGATCACGTTTGCGATCCCGAGCTGCGCGTCTCGGAGCTTGCAGAGCTTTACGGATGCAGCGAGGTCTATTTCCGCAGTGAATTTCGCAAATGCTACCACGCATCCCCTTTGGAATACATCAAAAAAAGCAGGATCGAAATTGCCTGCCGACTTTTGGAAACCCAGCTTTACCCCATCACCGAGGTTGCCATGCAAGCCGGCTTTGACAGCATCAGTTATTTTTCCGCCGAATTCCGACGCATGATGGGGTGCTCGCCAAGGGATTATCAGAAAAGATAAACAAGAGGCTGTCTCATTAAGAAAGCCCCTTATTCAAAGCATTTTCAAAGTTTTTTCAACAAATACCTGTATTTACAGAATAAAACGACAAACCGAAAAATTCAATTTATCGGTGTAGGGACCTGCGGCGATAGCCTTTCGACGCCCCGGAAACGATGGTTTTTTCGCTCCGTATCGGCGTGTCGATGCGGTTTGAATTTTTGCCTGTAGGGACCGGCGTCCCCGACGGTCCGGAAAGCAACAAATTTTGCTTTTTAAACGGCTATTGGTATGTAGCCATACGCAAAGCAAACGCTTTTTCTTCTCGGACCGTCGAGTTCTCGTTGCGACTCGGTCACGCTCCCGTTCTGACACCACACCGTGGTGTCATTCATTACGCTCGCGCCGCTTTGCTACGCCGGTCCCTACAAGTTTTTGGGTCATTCAAAGAGATAGCGTAGCCATGAAATAACTTCAAGGCTACGCTATCTTTCGGTTTTGAGGTGTTCTTAATGAGACAGCCCCTTACTTTATTGGTTTTTATTCAACATTTTTTTGAGATACTGTCCCGTATAAGAGCCCTCGATTTGCGAAACCTCCTCTGGCGTTCCCTGTGCCACAATGCATCCGCCGCCATCGCCGCCCTCGGGTCCGAGGTCGATAATATGGTCGGCGCATTTGATCACGTCCAGATTGTGTTCAATGACCAACACCGAGTTTCCGCCGTCGCAAAGACGCTGCAGAATTTCCAGGAGCTTTGCAACGTCCGCGGTGTGCAGTCCCGTGGTGGGCTCGTCCAGAATATAGATCGTTCTTCCCGTGGATCTCTTGGCAAGCTCGGTGGCAAGCTTAACGCGTTGCGCCTCACCGCCGGAAAGGGTCGTAGAAGACTGACCGATCTTGATATATCCCAGTCCTACGTCGTAAAGGGTCTGCAGCTTGCGTTGGATGGTGGGGATGGAATCGAAGAACTGCAAGCCCTCCTCCACCGTCATTTCCAGCACGTCGGAAATATTCTTTCCCTTGTAGTGTACGTCCAGGGTATCGCGGTTGTAGCGCTTGCCCTTGCAAACGTCACAGGTCACGTAAACGTCGGGCAAGAAGTGCATCTCAATACACTTAACGCCGTCACCCTCGCAGGCTTCACAGCGTCCGCCCTTGACGTTGAAGGAAAATCTTCCCGCCTTGAAGCCCTTGGCTTTGGCGTCGCGTGTCTGGGCAAACAATTCACGAATATCTCCAAACAATCCCGTATAAGTGGCAGGATTGGAGCGTGGCGTGCGCCCGATGGGGCTTTGGTCGATGGCGATGACCTTATCCAGTGCATCCAGCCCCTTCACCTCGGTATGCTTGCCCGCGTAAGTGATGGCGCGGTTCAGCTTTTCCGCAAGGACGGGGTACAAAATACCGTTGACCAAGGAGGATTTTCCCGATCCCGAAACACCCGTGACACAGACAAAGCATCCCAAGGGGATATCCACGTTGATGTTTTTCAGATTGTTCTGCGCAGCGCCCTTAACCGAAAGATAATGACCGTTTCCGGCTCTTCGGCGAGCGGGAACGACGATCTTCTTTCTGCCCGAAAGATATGCGCCCGTAATCGATTCCTCGCATGCCATGACCTCCTTCGGGCTTCCCGCGGCAACGATCCTACCGCCGTGAATACCCGCACCGGGTCCGATATCGAGGATATAGTCGGCGTTCTCCATGGTCTCCTCATCGTGCTCAACGACGATGACCGTATTGCCCAGATCACGCAGTCGCTTCAGGGTTGCAATGAGCTTGGAGTTGTCGCGCTGGTGCAGACCGATGCTGGGCTCATCCAAAATGTAAAGCACGCCCACCAAAGCCGAGCCGATCTGCGTTGCCAAACGGATTCTTTGTGCCTCACCGCCCGAAAGCGTTCCCGCCTTTCTCGACAAGGTAAGATAATCCAGTCCCACGCTGATCAAAAAGCCGAGGCGTGCGCGGATCTCCTTGAGAATTTCGGATGCGATCTTCTGCTCGGTCTCGTTCAGCTTCAAGCCGTTAACGAATTCCAACGCCTTTCCCACCGAAAGCGAGCAAAGCTGATGGATATTCAAGCCTCCCACTGTAACCGCCAACGGCGCGGGTGCCAACCGTTGTCCGTTACATTCGGGGCAAGGCGCATCCTCCACAAACTGCTCGTAATATTCGCCGCCCGACATCTTCATGCGGTTCTCCATCATCTTGATAATGCCCTCGAACATGACCTTTTGATGATGCTCCTCGTGTCCGAAATAGCGGTGAATATCATAGATCTCTGTGCCGCTTCCGTACAAAAGCACGTCGGTCTGTTCCTTGGTAAAATCCTCTAACGGGGTCTTTAAATCAAAGCCGAAGCGTGTGCCTACGGCAGAAAACAAAGGTCCGTTCCAGCTTTCCGCCTCCAGCGTCTTAAAGCCGTTGACGTTGATACCGCCCTGAGAAAGGGAAAGCTTTTTGTTGGGCATGAGCCGTTCGGGAGAGATGCGTTGCAGGTCTCCGATGCCCGCGCATCGAGGGCACGCTCCCGAAGGATTATTGAAAGAGAACATTCTGGGCTCCAGCTCGCCAAAGGAGATATTATGCTCCTCGCAGGCATAGCTTTGGGAAAACTCCATCTCCACGGGCTCACCCTCCCGGGGAACGGTCACGATGATGAGATGCCCGTCGGCGGCGTTCAACGCGCTTTCCACCGAATCCGAAAGACGCGACTCGATATCGGGGCGCATAACCAAGCGGTCCACAATGATCTCCACGGTGTGCTTTTTGTTCTTATCCAAAAGAATCTCCTCGGAAAGATCGTAAATGCTTCCGTCCACGCGAACGCGGACGTATCCGCTCTTCTTGGCATCCGCAAAAACCTTTTCGTGCCTTCCCTTTTGCGCGCGCACCACAGGCGCCAGCACCATAAAGCGCTCGCCCTCGGGAAGCGTCAGGATGCGATCGATGATCTGATCCGTGGTCTGCTGGCGGATCTCCTTGCCGCAAATCGGGCAATGGGGAATTCCTACTCTGGCATACAAAAGTCGAAGATAATCGTATATTTCTGTAACGGTTCCCACGGTGGAACGGGGATTCTTGGATGTGGTCTTCTGATCGATGGAAATCGACGGCGAAAGTCCCTCGATGGAATCCAAATCAGGCTTATCCAGCTGTCCCAAAAACATACGGGCGTAAGAAGATAACGACTCCACAAACCTGCGGTGTCCCTCGGCGTAAATGGTGTCAAACGCCAACGAGGATTTTCCCGATCCCGAAAGCCCCGTGAGAATCACCAGCTTGTCTCTCGGTATCTCTGCATCTATATTCTTTAAATTGTGCACGCGAACTCCGCGTATCTTAATCTCGTTTGGCATGCTCTTCTCCTGTCTGAATGTGTATTTTCAATCGTTGCGAACGGTAGCAAGGGGGAGTTTCGCGGGGGGTTCGGCGGTTTT
>SVSL01000034.1 GCA_015064315.1 Oscillospiraceae bacterium | reverse complement strand
ATTCATTTTCTCTACCTCCGTTTGTTGTTTGTAGAAAAAGCATACCTCTTTTCTCTGAAAAACAACATCCCCTATTTGGAGAATCTAAGTGGAATTACTAATTATTCCTGCAAATTCTTATTTATCGTTCCGTTTTATCACCAGTTTCGCCATTGTATTACAGCGTTGCAAGCAACGCTGGCATCGGGCAAAGCCCATACCCCTGAAGATGCACGCGTCCATAGGCTCCCTCCGGGGGGGAGCTGTCACCGAAGGTGACTGAGGGAGAGTGCGTTACAATAAAGTTAGCACACACCTAAAGTCACGCAGGCTCCTTCCGTCACGGCTACGCCGTGCCACCTCCCTCTCGGAGGGAGGCTTTTCGTTAGTTCCATTATAACACAAATCGGCAGAGAAAACAAGTTCTCTGCCGAAATTTGTTTGTAGGGGCGACCATTGGTCGCCCGTTTTTGTTTTGTGGTTGTTTGCGGGCGACCAATGGTCGCCCCTACGAGTAAGCATCCTTATGAGAAGGAGCCTAAAGCCGTTCCTTTTCTTTTTACTCCAACTCAAACGCGCCGGTGTAAAGCTGATAATACTGACCCTTTTCGGCGATCAGCTTTTCGTGATTGCCGCGCTCGATGATGCGTCCCTTTTCCAGCACCATGATTACGTCGGAATTGCGTACCGTGGAAAGTCGGTGGGCGATAACGAATACCGTTCTGCCCTTCATCAAGGCATCCATGCCCTTTTGCACGATGGCTTCGGTACGGGTGTCGATGGAGGAGGTCGCCTCATCCAGAATCATCACGGGAGGATCGGCAACCGCCGCACGGGCGATGGCGATCAGCTGTCGCTGTCCCTGAGAAAGATTCGCGCCGTTGTTGGTCAGCTCGGTCTCGTAACCGTCTGGCAAACGGGTGATGAAATCATCGGCGCCGGCTAAACGCGCCGCATTGATGCACTCCTCATCGGTGGCGTCCAGCTTTCCGTAACGGATGTTCTCCATGACCGTTCCCGTAAAGAGGTTGGTCTCCTGCAACACGATTCCAAGGGAGCGGCGCAGATCGGATTTCTTGATCTTGTTGATATTGATGCCGTCGTAACGGATCTTACCGTCGGCAATATCATAGAAGCGGTTGATCAGATTGGTAATGGTGGTCTTTCCCGCGCCCGTAGCGCCTACAAAGGCAACCTTCTGTCCGGGCTCGGCAAACACCGTCACGTCACGCAAAACGGGCTTTCCTTCCTCGTAGGAAAAATCCACCTCGGTCATGCGAACGTCACCGCGGAGAAGCTGATAGGTCACGCTTCCGTCTGCCGCGTGGGGATGCTTCCATGCCCAGTGCCCCGTGTGACGGTCGGTCTCGGTAATGCTTCCGTCCTCGGCGATCTTGGCGTTGACAAGGGTTACGTAGCCCTCGTCTGCCTCGGCAACCTGATCCATCAGCTCAAACACACGCTCAGCCCCCGCCATACCCATTACAATGGAGTTGATCTGCTGAGAGATCTGATTGATATTACCCGTGAACTGCTTGGTCATGGAGAGGAACGGAACGATGATATCAATACCGAATGCCATGCCCGAAATGCTGACGTTGGGCAGACCGGTAACCAGGAAGACACCGCCCAGAATGGCAACGATCACGTACATCACGTTACCGATATTCATAATGATGGGTCCCAGCATATTGGCGTTGGCATGGGCGCGGTAGCTTTCCTGATAGAGCGCCTCGTTCAGCGCCTCAAACTCCGCCGCGCATTCCTTCTCATGGCTGAAGACCTTGATCACCTTCTGACCGTTCATCATCTCCTGCACAAAGCCCTCCTGCTTGGCAACCGCCTTTTGCAGGCGCAGGAAATATTTTGCCGAGCCTCCGCCAACCTTTTTGGTGACAAACATCATTGCCACCACGCCCAAAAGCAGAAGCAGCGTGAGCCATACGCTGTAAAACAGCATGATAAAGAGCACCGTAAGCACAATGACCGACGCGCGGATGAGGGTGGGCAGCGATTGCGCCACCAGCTGACGAAGGGTATCGATATCATTGGTATAATAGCTCATGATATCGCCGTGCTTATGGGTATCAAAATACTTGATGGGAAGATTCTGCATTCCCTCGAACATGGTGCGACGAAGCTTGGACAAAAAGCCTTGGGTAATATACGCCATGAGCTGGGTCTCCACCGTGATCGAAATAAGAGAAAGCACGTACATGGAGGCAAGCAGCGTGATCTTGGGAACAATCTCGGTCTTGGCAAGCTCCCAGCTACCCGTTACCTGATAGGACTCGATGAGTGCCGTTACCTGCTGCAAAAAGACCGCGGGAATTGCCGATACCACGGCGGTAAACAGGATGCAGAGAATGGTCAGGGGAACCAAAACGGGATAATATCCAAACAGCATCTTAATCAGACGCTTGAGCACGTTGCCCTTGAATTTGGGGCGTCTTTTCATCATCTCAGCCTTCGGCATTCTCGTCACCCCCGTTCGTTTGTTGCTCATAGACCTCGCGGTAGATCTCGCTGGTCTTCAGCAGCTCCCCGTGTTTTCCGCAAGCCGAAACACGTCCGTTGTCCATCACGATGATCAGATCGGCATCCTGTACCGACGCGATACGCTGGGCAATGATGATCTTGGTGGTCTCGGGAATATACTGCAAAAATCCCGCACGGATGAGTGCATCGGTCTTGGTATCCACCGCGCTGGTGGAGTCATCCAAAATCAGGATCTTAGGCTTCTTGAGAAGGGCGCGCGCAATGCAAAGACGTTGCTTTTGTCCGCCCGACACGTTGGTGCCGCCCTGCTCGATCATGGTATCGTAGCCATCCGGGAAGGAGGAAACGAAATCGTGCGCCTGTGCCAGCTTACAAGCCTCCACAAGCTCCTCATCCGTTGCATTGGCGTTGCCCCAACGGAGATTTTCCTTGATGGTACCCGAGAAGAGCAGATTCTTTTGCAGCACCATGGCAACCGAGCCGCGCAGCGTGTCCAGATCGTATTCCTTGACGTCTCTTCCTCCCACACGGATGCTTCCCTCGGTCACGTCGTAAAGACGGGGAATGAGCTGTACCAGAGAAGATTTTCCCACACCCGTACCGCCAATGATACCAACCGTCATGCCCGATTCGATATTCAGATTGATGTCGGAAAGAGCGTTCTTCTTTGCCTTTTCGGAATATTTGAAGCTGACGCCGTCAAACACTACGGATCCATCGGCAACCTCATAAACGGGAGACGCGGGATTGGTGAGCAGAGGCTCCTCGTTCAGCACCTCCATAATACGCTTTGCCGATTCGGTGGACATGGTGATCATCACGTAGATAAAGGAAAGCATCATCAAAGACATGAGAATCTGCATACCGTAGTTCAGCATTGCCGAGATGTGTCCCACGTCAATGGTCTTTCCGCCGCTCTCAACGGCAAGCTTGGAGCCCACCAAAAGAATGAACACCATATTAAAATACATACAGATCTGCATCAAGGGCGTATTCAAGGCAACAATGCGCTCCGCCTTGGTAAAGTCGGCACGGATCTTCTCCGCTTCCCCGCCAAACTTTTCCTTTTCGTATTCCTCGCGGGAAAAGCCCTTGACCACACGCATACCGCGCACGTTTTCCTCAATGGACTCGTTGAGACGGTCATACTTCTTGAAGACCGCGCGGAAGGCGGGCATCGCCTTTTTACCGATCATCAAAAGTCCGAACGCCAGCACGGGAATGACAATGACAAACGCCGTGGAAAGCGCGCCGCCCATGACATACGCCATGACCACCGAGAAGATCAGCATCAGAGGACTGCGTACCGCCGTGCGGATGATCATCATGAACGCCATTTGCACGTTGGCAACGTCGGTGGTCATACGCGTAACCAAGGACGCGGAGGAAAACTTGTCGATATTATGGAAGGTATAGGTCTGTACCTTCCCGAAAATGTCGTTTCTCAGATTCTTGGCAAAGCCGGAGGATGCCTTGGCACAGGTAAAGCCGGCAATGCCGCCGCAGCAAAGGGAGACCACTGCCAGAACCACCAGCAGGATGCCCTTTTTGATCAGCTCCTCCATTTCCACACCCTTTTTGATGTTGTTGATCAGGTCGGCGGTAATAAAGGGGATAAAAGTCTCGATCACCGCTTCCAAAACGATGAAAAAGAGGGTCAAAAACACCGCAGTCTTATACTGTCTTACACTTTTGGCAAGTCTTTTCAGCATAAACGTAATCATCTTTCCTTTCCGTAAAGAGCGCGTCTCTTTACATAGTTTCTTCCATTCTATTATTGTACCACAAAGAGAAAAAAATGTCAATTCGTTTTTTGTGAAAAGTAGAAGAGATCGGAAAGCCCTTTTTGGTAAACCTGACAAAAGTAGTTGATTGCGCAAATCAACAATTTGGATCCCATGGGGGAAAAGCCCCTTTCGAAAGCTTTAAAACAGTAAAAAAATCCACCTTTTTAGTGAAATAATGTATTGACAATTTCAAAAAAAAATTGTATGATAAGAATAGCTTTATACAATCCACTCTTTCAATACAAAAGGAGAACGAAAATGGCGAATCAAAGGAAAAAACTAATCGTGATCGGTGCCGGCTCTCGCGGACGTCGATACACCGACATTGCCAAGCAGCTTGGCGATAAGTTTGAGGTGGTAGCCGTTGCCGAGCCCATCGACGCAAGACGCGAATACATCAAAACCGAGCACTCGATTCCCGACGAGCTCTGCTTTACCACCTGGGAGCCTCTTCTGGCGCTTCCCAAGCTGGCAGACGCGGCGCTCATCTGCACCATGGACAGAGATCACCTGGAGCCCGCCCTCACCGCCATCCGCGCAGGCTATGATCTGCTTTTGGAAAAGCCGGTCTGCCCCACCCCCGAGGAATGCTACGCCATTGAAAACGAGGCAAAGAAATACGGAACCCGAGCGCTTGTTTGCCACGTGCTTCGCTACACCCCCTTCTTCCGCGCCATCAAGGAGCTGATCGATAACGGAACGCTGGGACGTGTGATCAACGTTCAGCACCGCGAGGACGTGGGCAACGTGCATCAATCCCACAGCTTCGTTCGCGGCAACTGGGGCAACAGTGAGGAGTCCTCCTTCATGCTCCTGCAAAAGTCCTGTCACGATATGGATATTCTGCAATGGCTCTTGGGAAAGAAATGCACCAAGGTACAGTCCTTTGGCTCTCTGACCTATTTCAAGCCCGAAAACGCTCCCGCAGGCGCGCCCGAGCGTTGTATGGACGGCTGTCCCGCAGGCGATACCTGCCCCTACAACGCCGTTAAGCTTTATTTGGAGAGTGACAGCGCATGGTTCCGCAACGCGGCAACCCAAAAGATCGGCCCCACCGATGAGGAGGTGGAGGCGGCGCTTCGCAATACCCAATACGGTAAGTGCGTGTTCCATTGCAACAACAACGTGGTGGACCATCAGGTGGTGAATCTGGAATTTGAGGATCAAACCACCGTTACCTTCAGTATGTGTGCCTTCAACAAGGGCGGCAGAGACATTCGCATTATGGGTACCAAGGGCGAGCTCTGGGGTAAGCACGGCGAGCCCAATCTGCACTTCTATGATTTTGAAACCAAAGAGACCCGTGAGATCAGCACCGAGAACGTAGCCGTGGATCACAGTATCGTTGGCGGTCACGGCGGCGGCGACGCGGGCATTGTAAACGCCTTTTACGATCTGCTCACCGGCGTGGAGAACTTCTCGCTCTGCGATATCTCCGAGGCGGTGGACAATCACATGATCGCCTTTGCCGCAGAGGAAGCAAGACTGACCGGAAGGGTGATTGACATGGAAGAATTCAAGAAAGAAAAGAGACAGACAAAATGACAAGAGAAGAACTGTGCGCAAAAAAAGAAGAGGCTCTTGCCGCCTTTGGCAAAAACGGCCCCTTTCCCTCCTGTGAGCCCTACGGAAACGGCCACATCAACGATACCTTTTTGGCGATCTCCCAAAGCGGTCGCCGCTACATCCTGCAACGCATCAACCACATGATCTTCACCCGTCCCGATGAGATCATGGAGAACATCCTCGCCGTTACCGAGCATATTCGCAAAAAGGGAGAGGCAGAGGGACTGGATACCGAGCGCTGCACCCTCTCGGTGGTCAAGACCGACGGCGGTGACAGCTTCTACAAGGACAGCATCGGCTCCTTTTGGAGAATGTACGATTTCTGCGAGCATACGGTTGCCAAGGAAAAGGTCTCCTGCAAAAAGGAATTCACCGACTGCGCCGAGGCGTTTGGAAAATTCCAGGGACAGCTGGCGGATTTTGACGCATCGGTGCTTCACGAAGCCATCAAGAACTTCCACAACACCCCCGTGCGCTACGAGAATCTGATGCGTGCCGCCAAAAAGGATATCTGCGGCAGAGCGGCAGAGGTTCAGAAGGAGATCCAATTTGCCATGGAGCGTGCCGAGTTCGTGAAGGTGCTGGAAAACGCCCGTGCCAACGGCTCCCTGCCCCTGCGCGTGACCCACAACGACACCAAGCTCAACAACATCCTCTTCGATGCCGACACCCAGCTTCCCGTCTGCGTGATCGATCTGGATACCGTTATGCCGGGATATTCGGTCAACGACTTTGGTGATTCCATCCGCTTTGGCGCAAACACCGCCGCCGAGGATGAAACCGACCTTTCCAAGGTCTCCCTTGATCTGGATCTCTACCGCGCTTACGCAGAGGGCTTTTTGCGCGGTGCCGAGGGACGTCTCACCGATACCGAGATCGATCTGATGCCCATTGGCGCGCGGATGATGACGCTGGAGTGCGGTCTGCGCTTCCTCACCGACTATCTGGAGGGCGACGTTTATTTCCGCACCTCCCGTCCCGGTCACAATCTGGACCGTTGCCGTTGCCAGTTTGCCTTGGTAGCCGATATGGAAGCCAAGGAAGAAGAAATGAAGCTTCGCTGAAAATTTACATAAAAAGGCGCGGAGTCATAAAAAACGATAACGCCCCGAAAATAAAAAGACAGCGTAGCCGTGAAAGGCAAACTTCACGGCTACGCAATCTCTTTAAAATATAGAAAAACTTGTAGGGACCGGCGTCCTCGACGGTCCAAGAATGAAGGAACTTTTGCCTTGCACATGGCTACATACCGATAGCCGTATAAAAAGCAAGCACTCTCTCTTCTTGGACCGTCGAGGACGCCGGTCCCTACACATTATGGTGGAATTTTTCAAGAAACAGCGTAGCCACAAGGCTTGGGTTTACAAAAAGGGGCTTTTCATTCTTTGAATGATTCAGCCCCTTTTATACCTTTTCCAATGCTCGCAGATATGCGCTGCCATCGCTTCGCTTGACGAAGATTGCCTGATAGCTCTCGGAGCGGCTGCCGCTCTCCTCCAAGCAGAACACCATTCGATAGGTGTGATAGGTTTCCTCTATACTCTCGGGAATCACACGAACGCTCTTTTCCCATGACTTCATGGAAAAGGTATAGCAATCGATCTTTTCCAAATACGTAAACAGCTCCCCGTCCCCGTGAGAAACACTTTGCAATCCGAAATGACGCATCGCAAGAGCCTCCAGATCCTCGGCAGGGATCAGCACGGAAAGGGTCAGATTGGGATATGCCAGCTCCGCCTCGCGAATGGCATCCATATCCCCCGTATAACGGGAATAACCCTCCTCCAAAAGATGATTCAAAAGCTCATCCCGATAGCGCTTGACAAAATCTCCGGATTTTTTAACCGTGGTAAGCTCGGTGCTTCCAACCGTTAAAAGCTCCAGCGTATCGCAAAGAGATGCGGAAAGCGAGCTGTCAACGGCATGAGTTGCCTCAACTCTCTCCGCGCGGTAATCCATCAGATCCAGCCCAAAAAGTCCCTTGAGCCAAAGCGCGTTGGAGCCTGCCACACAGGATACCAAAAAGAGCGTGCAAAGCAGCAACAAAACAGCCAGCTTTCCCTTGCCGTGACGGTGTCTGCGACGAGGCTTATAATACATTCCCTGCATGCCGAGCTCCTCCCTCCTGCTTTTTTGCGCTGAAAAAGATGATTTTTGTACCCTTTTATTATACCATATTCGACAAATTTTGTCAATATTTTTTTGACATTTTTTACAAGATATTGTATTTTTTTATATGCTAAAATAACAATATAATCGATTTTGTCGAGTATTTGTCGCAGATTCTGAAAAAGCCCCTCCAAGAGGGGCTTGATGGATAGAAAAATCCTATTTTTTTCTTGTTTTACAACGCGAAGGAGCCTTGCCGTATCACAGGATGATTTTCTCGTTTTGTGTTGACTTTTCGGCTTGGTTATGATAAAATAAAAGGGAAAAATCCGAAAGGAGGCAAAAAACGTGGCAAAAATCCCATCCCAAAACCAAGACCTGCGGCGGTACGTTCTGTTCAGGGATCTGCGCAAGCTCTTCCTATACGCCATTTGGTTGGCAATTTGGTACTTTGGCGCCTATGCGTATAATCAAAACCATCAAACCTATCCTCCCGAGAGGCGAATGGAGGGGTGGAAGCTTCTTCTTTGGATGCTGGCATCGGCAATTTTGGGCTTTGTGCTCTTTCGGCTTTGGATGTTCTTTACGGATCGCACCTATCGCGCTGTCATTACCCGTTCGGGGCTTTCCCAATCCTATGAGGCATCCCGTGACCCCGGACTTCACAATGCCACCGACTACGATTTTCGTCTGAACACGGCTCTGCAGATTCAAAAGCGCGGCAGGAGCAAAAAAAGCCGCATTCATTTTGAACAGAAGCTGGGCTTCTATTTTTACTATTACGAGGGAACCGAGATCGTCAAGCTGCATGGGCTTCCCTATCCCATCGCCGTCGGAAATCAGCATCCCGATGCCCAAAAAAGGATCTGTGCCGCCTGCGGACAGATCGCCATTGATGAGGAATCCCACTGTCACGTCTGCGGGCATTCGCTGATCGATCCCAAGGACCTGCATATCCAATAACAAAAAAGCCTTGAAGAAAAACTCGTAACAGAGTCTTCTCCAAGGCTTTTTATGGATTTGATAGCAGTTATTGCGCAAGCGAACGCAAAAGATGCTTGCAAATTGCCTCAGCGGCATGAGGGCCTTCAAAGCTTTCCATCGCCTTCCTTTGCTGCACGATCTCCTTATCGCTTTGCAAGGTCCTTTTCAGAATCGCGTTTGCATGATGCCAGCTCTTGGCACCAAACGCCACGCCCTGCTCGGTCAGGAAGCGATAATTTCGGGTCTCACACCCGGGAACCGCATTCACAAGGATCATAGGGGTCTTTTTGGCAATCGCCTCGGTGGTGGTCAGTCCACCGGGCTTGGTCATGTAAACGTCTGCCGCGCTCATATATTCCGATACGTTTTGAATAAAAGGGAGCACCACCAAACGGTCGCTTGCGTATTTGCCAAGGATCTCGTAGGCTCTTTCGTTGTTTCCGCAAAGCACCACAAGGCAAGCATCCTGCGGCATCCGACGCAAGAACATTTTGGCGGATTTTTCCAGCTTTCCGCAGCCCATACTGCCACAGCTGAAAAGAATCACCTTTTTGTCCTGCGGCAATCCCAACGCACGGCGACTCTCGGCTTTGTCAAAGCTCTTATAGAAGACCTCCCCAATGGGAATTCCCGTAGAGAAAAGCTTATCCGCGGCAAGTCCGTTGTGAGTAAATTCCCCCAAAAGCATACGGTGCGGGATAAAATATCCGTCCAGATTCATTTGCGAAACACCCGGACTGCAGGTATAATCGGTGGCAATAAAATAACAGGGGATCAGGGCACCGTAACGCAAGCGAAGCTCGGTCATCATCAGCCCCGAAAATACGTGGGTGCAGATCACGGCATCAAAGGGATCCGCCTCCAGCTTTTCATGCAGAGCATCCGCCCCCTTGGCGCATTGATTGTAGATAAAGCTGACCGAGTGCTTTTCCTCGTAGCGATAGCCAATACCAAACAAGCGCGGAAGACGACGGTAAACGTAGGAATGTCCCCAGCTGATAAAATCCGACACCTTTTCGGAGATAAACGACAGCGTGTCCGCAATTTCATATGCAATTTCCAGGCGTTCCATCTGTTCGCCCAGTGCTCTTGCCGTGGCGTTATGTCCGCCGCCGGTATTAGCCGACAGAATGAGTACCCGCATTTCGTCTTCTCTCCTCTCTTTTTTCAAGTCGCTCCGCCAAGCTGACCAAGGCGGGACGGTTATAGCGTTGGATCATAATAAAGGGGATATTACAAAGAATAAAAATCATCGCCAAAAGCAGACCGACGGCACTGTCCCAGAAAAAGCAGATGGGAAAGGCCAGAAGGCACAGGCAAGCGTGCACCGCCTCCGCCACACAGGTCTCGCGAATCAGTCGATAGACCGACTCGGAGGTGGGACAAGCCCCCACTCTTTTTGGGACCATGCTCTTTACCACGCGGCTCTTATCCGGCATACGGTCCTTCCATGCGCGGATCTTCAGGGCGTCGTAGATTTTGCCGTTCTTCTCCCATTTCCACGCACGGTATGGGAATTTTCCCCACGCAAACCATCTGCGAGGCAGGGCTTCCCCGATGACGTGTGACGCAATTCCAAGAAACGCCACGTAGATCACACTATACAGAAAAGGCATAAAACCTCTCCCTTCATTCTTTCTTCTTTTCTTTTTTTCTTCGCGGAAGAATATAAACCAAGGGGTAGACCAACGCCGAAAGAGCCAGCGCCGCATAGATATCGATCACCGAATGCTGCTTTAAAAAGACGGTGGACAGGGTGATCAGAACCGTGGAGATGATAAAGAACAGCTTCCAGCCAAGCTGCTTCAGTCTCTCGCTATGCAAGCCCGCAAGGCAGACCGCCACCGATCCCAGCACATGGATCGAGGGGCATACGTTGGTATTGGTGTCAAACTCATAGAGCCCCGCTATGATCATGGTAAAAAGATTCTCTCTGGGCAGCTCGGTGGGACGAAGCGACTGCATATTGGGGAACAGGATGTAAATGATCGCCGTAGCCGAATAGGTCAGGATCACAAACCACATATAGTTGCGAAACGCTTGTACGTCAAACAAAAGGCTGTAAAGGATCATGCCAATGAGAAAGACGAACCAAAAATAGTACGGAATGGCAAAGACCTCACAAAAAGGAATGTGCGCATCCAAGGGGCTGACAATATCGTAATAGACCAAGGGACTGCCCGTAACGGCTTCCCAGATCACGGGAGCAAAACGCTCCAGGCTCATAAACACCAGCCCAAAGGCAGGCCAAAAGAGCAATAAAAAAAGATGCTTATATTTTGGGGATCGCAGATTACCGGGGCGCAGATCCTTATAATAGAGCAATGCGTTGATCAGTTTCTTTTTCATTCCAAAAATCAATAGATTCCTTCCACTTACTTTTTGCGCCAAGAGGCGCAATTTGATAAAAACCTATTTTTTCTATTTTACCATAAAACGCCGAAAAAATCAAGTGTTTTATACAATCTTTGAAAAAAACCGTTCTTCATTTTTCGAGCGTGTTGTCTAAAGAGCGCGATCCTTGTCGAGGGGCCGGGGCATAGAAAACGCGTTTTTGATCAGCGTGGCGATCACAGGTCCTGCCAGCATCCCCAAAAAGCCGAACAGGCGAAAGCCCGCATAGCTTGCAAAAAGAGTCAGAAGCGGATGCAGTCCAAGGCTCTTGCCAAGCAGCCTCGGCTCGGTGATCTGCCGCAGGATCAGCATAACGAGATAGAGGATGGAAAGCCCAAAGCCAAGAAAAAAGCGGTCTTGAAAAAACGCCACCAGTGCCCAGGGAATGAGCACCGTTCCCACGCCGAGAACAGGGAGCATATCCAGCACGGCAATGATCAGTGCCAGCAAAAAGGCATAGTCCACCCCAAGGATCAGAAAGCCGATCAAGAGCTCCCCAAAGGTGAGTGCCAGCAATAGCAAATAAACCTTGACGTATCGCCATGAAAGCTGTCTCGCCCGCTCCCTCCAAGCAGGGATCCGCTCCCTGACCAAGCGCGGCAAAAAGCAACAGAGTCCTTGGGTGACCCCTCCTTCGTCGATGCAGAAATAAAATCCGGCGATCACGGTGATCAGCAGTGCAAAAAACAGGGTGGGCAAAGAGGAAATCAGCCCTGCGGCAAAGGCGGGAAGCCCTTCCCCAAGGCTTTCGATCAGGTGGTTGCTCATATCGGTGAGCATTTCGTAAAAGCGTTCCCGAAAGAGAGCATAGCCGGAGCCCGCCTCGGGATAGATCCCAAGCCTTGCCATGAGAAACTCGAACAGATCAAAGGAATCGTCCACCACACCAAGGGGACTTCCGCCGTTTTCCAAAAGTCGGCTCAAAAGTCGGCTCAGCTCCCCCATCAGACGCCGCAGAGCAAAGCCCGCCAAAAGGATCGAAGAGACCAACAGAAGCGTGAAAAGAAGCACCGCGCAAAGCTTTTGCGAAAGTCCCGTACGCGCGGAGATTCTTCTCGCCAAGGGACGGATCAGAAGCGACAGCAGCCACGCCACCAGAAAGGGCAACAAAATCGGCAACAAATAACGCCAAAAAAGCAGAAGCAAGCCTCCCCCTGCCAACAGACAAAACAGGATCGACGCCCATCTCTCCCACGCCATTTTTTCCATGCCGCACTCTCCTTTTGAACAAGCTCTTTATCCTATCATATCCGAACAAAATGTAAATTATTTCTCAATTTTCCCAAAAATCTTGACTTTTGATCGTTTTTCTGTTAAAATCATTAGGTATTACGAAATAAGAAAGGATTTTTTCATGAGAAGATTACTTTGTGTACTGCTCATCGGCGCAATGCTGCTGGGGGCTTTGGTCTCCTGTAAGAACGAGAAGAAAAACGGCTCTCTTTGCGACCAATATTACGACGAGACCGACGTGACCACCAATCTGGTCAGAATGAACATTTCCTACACCGATGCCAACGGCAAAAAGCAGACCGGTGACATTGTGGTAGAGCTCAATCCCACCGCCGCTCCCATTACCGTCAAGAATTTTCAAAAGCTTGTCAGCGAGGATTTTTATGACGGTTTGATCTTCCACCGCGTGATCAAGGACTTTATGATCCAAGGCGGCGATCCCAAGGGCAACGGCACGGGCGGATCCGGCACCAACATTAAGGGAGAGTTTTCTGCCAACGGCATCTCCAATCCCATCAGCCACACCCGCGGTGTCATTTCCATGGCAAGAAGTCAGGCGAACGACTCGGCATCCTCCCAGTTCTTTATCGTGCATCAGGATGCCCCCCATCTGAACGGTCAGTACGCCGCCTTTGGCAAGGTGGTATTTGGCATTGAAATGGTTGATATCATCGCCGGCGTTGCCACCGACAGAAACGACAAACCCTTGAATCAAGTGACCATCAACTACATGACCTTTGTGGTTCCCAAGGGAGAAACGCCCACCGAGGCTACCACCAATGCTCCTGCCCCCACAACCTCCGCCACCGAAGCGCCTACCGCAGCTCCCACCGAAGAGCCCACCACCGCACAGTAAGATGCTGATGATCATTACCGATCGGCGCGACCTTGGAAAGGCGTTGGCGTCGATTTTGGCTGACCGTGGAATCTTCAGCTTTGAATGCCCCCGAGAAACGGGGGCATTTTATTGCGAGGAAAAGGACACGGGCGGCGTGATTCTGGATTGCGTTCCCAACCAAACGGAGGGCGAGGTGCTTTGCCGACAGTTGCGCAGAGCCTATCCCGAAATACCGATCCTTGTGCTGGCATCCAAGGAAAGCCGTCCCAACGTGGAGGCGGATATGCTTCTCAGAGACGCGCCGCCGGGCGATCTGCTCCCCGATATCTTAGAATTTTGCAGACGTGTGTGCGATTTTTCCGCCGAGCCACTCTCCTCCTATTTTCTCACGGTTGGAAGCACCCCCGACGAGGTCTTTTATATGGGATACCCCATGAAGCTCTCTCCACGGGCTTTTCACCTGTTGCGGTGCCTTTTCTACCGCTACCCCAATCAGGTCTCTACCGAGGATCTTATGGCGCTCTGTTATCCCGAGGGACATGAAAAATCCAACAATTTGGCGGTGCAGATCCATCACATCAACGAGGCGGCTCTGCGCATTGATCCCCGTCCCCTCGTGGTAAACGAATACGGAAAGGGATACAAATTGAGAGAAGGAATCCTGTAACGGCGACCTGCGATAAAGCAGGTTCGCCGAGCGATGTTTGCCCTTACGGGCAAGTGATGTCGGCTTCGCCTAATGATGTAGCCTTCGGTAATGATGTTGTGCCTGCGGCACAGTGGGCAAACATCACATCATTGCGACCGTCGGGAGCAACATCATTACGAACGAAGTGAGTAACATCACTTTTGCGTAAGCAAAAACATCACTTATATATCTTCCGAAAACAAAATATCGTATAACACACGATACCTTGCAAGCAAGATTATATACAAAAGGGACGAGAATTTTTCGTCCCTTTTGTGCTTTGATATAAAACCGCTTTACGGTAGGTGCCCCAAGGGTTGCCTTCTCTTTTCATGTCTTTTTCACGGTGATCTTGTGGCAACGGGGGCAGGTAACGTCGATCTTTCCCTTCCCCTTTGGCACGCGCAGAACGGCGCGGCAATGCTTGCATTTGAAATAGCGGTGGGTCTTGCGATCTCGCCGCTTGTTTTTTTGCAGGCGGAAATGATCCTTCATGGGCTGTATCAGCTTTAAAAAGCGCTCGTTCTCGCGTCTGCGCCGATAAATATTTTTGGAATAGCAACGGAAGGAGCTCCATATCATAAGCCCCAATGCCACAAGCCACAAGGGCCACAGAAAGGGGATGATGGAGAGCACCAAGAGGATCAGCGAGGTCACCGATAGAAAGTGATTGAGCTGATCGTTTCCGTAGCGTCCGTACATAAATCGGGCAAACCGTGCGCCCATGCGTCCAAAGAAGCCTCTCATGGTTTTGTCTTACCTCTCTTTTTTCGTCTGTCTCTATTATACACCTTTTTTTGAACCGAATAATAACAAAGCTTTGATTTTTTCAAAAATCCTATTGATTTACCGCAAAAAGCGTGGTATAATAAAAGTGCCAAACAAATCGAATAAATACTTATAGTATTTTTTAACAGGGATACTATACTTTTTTTTGCACACATTTTTAATATTGCTGGATTGGGTAAAAGCGCAAATTCCAAGCGGTGTTAGATGTGTGCAAATGTATCAACCTGTTCGATTTGTTTGGCGACAATCGGAGTTTGCGTTTTTCGGTGCGGTAGCTTCGGTTGCCGCACTTTTTATTTTAGGAGAACAATCATGGAGATTTATCGCGTAGCCTTCCTCGGACATCGTTATCTATCCACCTCCGATGCAATGGCGATCGAAAAACAAATCGAACGTATAGCAAAAGATCTCCTCCTGCAAAAGGAGTACGTAGAATTTTACGTGGGACGGAACGGGGAGTTTGATATTTTAGCCGCCTCGGTTATCAAGCGTTTGCAAAATGCCGTGGGAGATCACAACAGCTCTCTGATCCTCGTGCTTCCCTATTCTGTGAAGGATCTCGCATATTATCAAGCCTACTACAACGAGGTGATACTTCCGCTGGATCCGCACACCCACTTCAAAGCCGCCATCACCAAGCGAAATCAATGGATGATCGAAAATTGTAATTTACTCATTGCCTTTGTTCAAGAAAACAAAGGCAATTCTTATAAGGGACTCCAATACGCAAAAAAGATGGAGATCCGGGTAATTCGATTGGGCTAACGCCGATTATTTTTCCCTCACAAGCTCCACCAACACCCGCACCATTTTTTCCAAGGACTGCACGGGAACAAACTCGTGGATGCCGTGGAAATTGGCGCCGCCTGTGGAAAGATTGGGACAAGGAAGTCCCATATAGGAGAGTCTTGCGCCGTCGGTGCCGCCGCGGATCGGGATCACCTCGGGCTCCACGCCAACCGCCAGCATGGCTGCCTTGGCGTTCTCGATGAGCTCCATGTGAGGCAGGATCTTCTCCTTCATGTTGTAGTAGCTGTCGCGGATCTCCAAGGTGAAGCTTCCCTCGCCCCACTTGCCGTTGAGATAAGCGGTGAGATGCTCCAAAAAGACCTTACGTGCCTCAAATTTTTCGCGGTCGTGGTCACGAATGAGCATGGCGAACACCACCTCCGATTCACTTCCGTTAAAATCGTGGACATGATAAAAGCCCTCGTAGCCCTCGGTATGAGAGGGCGTCTCTGCGGGAGGCATCATGGAAAGAAACTCGTTTGCCATGAGAATGGCGTTCTTCATGCGGTTCTTGGCAGAGCCGGGATGAATATTCACGCCCTTGACGGTGACCTTAACCGAAGCCGCATTGAAATTTTCGTATTCGATCTCACCGATCTCGCCGCCGTCCACGGTATAAGCGTAGGATGCGCCGAATTTTTCCACGTCAAAGTGATCCGCGCCCCGTCCGATCTCCTCGTCGGGGGTAAAGCCAACGGCGATCCTCGGGTGCTTGATCTCGGGATGCTCCAAAAGATAAGCGCACGCACTGACGATCTCGGCAACGCCCGCCTTATCGTCGGCACCAAGCAGAGTGCTGCCGTCGGTGACGATCAGCTCCTGATCCACGTATTTTTGCAGGAACGGGAAAGCACTCAGCGTCAGAATCGCGCCGTTCCCGAGGGGCAGATCGCCTCCCTCGTAGCGAACGATTCTCGGATTCACGTTGGCGCCGCTGACGTCGGGAGAGGTATCCATATGGGCGATCAGACCCATGGTGGGAAGCGCCTCACAGCCCTTGCTTGCGGGCAAAAAAGCATACACGTAGCCCTTTTGATCCATGTGGGCATTTTCAAGCCCCAGCGTCGAAAGCTCTGCCACCAGATGGGCGCCCAGCTTCATCTGCTTTGGGGTGCTGGGAACGCTCTCGGAATTCTCGTCCGATTGCGTATCAAAGCTGACGTATTTTAAAAAGCGTTCTGTTACGTTCATGATAAAGCTCCTTTTCTTACAGATGAGGGGGGTGTTTCGCGTTCTGCGGAACGCTCCGGGGGCTCTGCCCCTCGACCCCGCAAGCTTTTGAAAAAGCTTGACCAAAACTTTTCACAAAAAAGTTTTTTATATTTGTTTTTAGTACTCTGCCTCTGTCGATAGTTGGATAACTGTTTCTTGTCAGTTTTTCAAACAGACGGAACGGCACTGCCGATAGCGGTCAGGGACCACTCCCCTGCCCGCTCCATATAAGTAGTTTGAGTGAAGTGAAATTTAACATCTATATTTTTTTTTGCAGTTCTTGAAAGAGGGGGTGCAGGGGGAGAAAACTTCTTGCAAGAAGTTTTCTCCCCCTGCATAAAAAGGCACTTAAAATGCCCAGTTTCCGTTCTCAAACACGGGAACGCGTTTGCCGTCTCTCGTGATGGCGGTGATGGAAAGATCCGCAGTTCCGATCATAAAGTCCACGTGGATCATGGACTCGTTAATGCCCTTTTCGTAGCACTCCTTGACGCTGAGCTTATCGTAATCCTTGAGCACGTTGGTAAAGCCACGTCCCATTGCCAGATGGCAGGCGGCGTTCTCGTCAAAGAGGGTGTTATAGAACATGATGCCCGACTGACGGATGGGGCTATCGTAAGGAACCAGCGCGCACTCGCCAAGATATGCCGCGCCCTCGTCCATGGAGATCATCTCCTTGAGGAGCGCCTCGCCCTTCTCGGCGTGTACCTCCACTGCCTTGCCTCCTTCAAAGCGAACCGAGAAATTCTCGATCAGCTCGCCGCGGTAGGAAAGAGGTCTGGAGGAATAGACGATTCCCTCGGCAACACCCTTCTTGGGGGAAATGAAGGCTTCCTCGGAGGGGATGTTGGGATTGAACACGATGCCGCTTCCCTCTGCCGCCTCGGCGCCCCCCATAAAGAGGGCATCCTCGATCATGCCAACGCGAAAATCTGTGCCGTTGGATGCCTTGTATTCCAGCGTCTCGATGCCAAGGCTATTCAGATATGCGCAACGGTCTGCAAGATCCTTGTTGTGGGCATCCCAAGCCGCTACGGGATCCTCATCCACGCGGGAGGTGTAGAGGATGGCTTCCCAAAGCTTTTCCATGGCACGGTTGCGCTTTTCGCCGGGGAATACCTTTTTTGCCCACGCCGCACCGGGAACGGCGGCAATACACCACTGATATTTGTTATCCATTGCCTCAATAAAGGGCTTGATGATGGGATAGCGCGCCTGGGTCGCCTTGGAGATCTTTGCCTGGTTCACGCCCTTGAGTCCGTCGGGATCCTCGGACTCCAGATAAATGCGAACGGGGAGAGTCTTGGAATTGTGACGAAGCTTTTCGATTTCCCAATCCTCCATTTTGGAAAGGGTCTTAAGGCTTTTCTTTTGCTGGTTGATCTTGGTAATAGGCTGATAGCTCCATTCCACCGTCACCTTGCGCGCGCCCAGACGATAGCATTCCTCAACCACCATCTTGACGAATTCGGGTTGATCCAGCTCCGCCTGAATGATCACGTCCTGACCCTTTTGTACGTTGCCGCCCTTCTCCGCGATAAGACGGGCGTATTTTCTCAAAATTGTTTTTTTCATAGCTGTAAATCCTCGTTTCCGTTTTACTGATACCTGTATTATACACGAAAAAGGAAGAAAAGTCAATTAAAAATAAGAAAAAACGCAAATGCCAATCACATTCGCGTCTCTTCTCATTTCACATATTCAATCAAATCGGCAATATCGCAATCAAGCGCTTGGCTAAAACGATCCAACAGATCGCTGTCATACCGAACCACCTTATTCTTATAATAATTATCGACGATTTGAAAGCGAATTCCGGTACGCTTGGCAAGCTCATACCGCGTAATTCCGCGTTCATCCAAATAACGGTCAATCTTTAAGCGAATCATACGATCACTCCCTTTCGATATATATTTTAATAAACATATACTCTCTTGACAATCCCCCTTTTTGGGTATATACTTATATAAGTATATGCGAAAATGGGAGGAAAATATGAAATTATTGATTGTAGGTTCCAGAAGCATCACGTCTTTTGATCTGTCACCTTATATTTCCGATGAAACCGACCTTATCATCAGCGGCGGCGCCGCCGGGGTGGATACGCTTGCGGAAAGATATGCTGATGAGCATAAAATTTCCAAGCTGATTCTACGCCCCAAGTATCATCTGTACGGGAAAGCCGCCCCCATCAAGAGAAATGAGTGCATGGTCGATCTCGCTGATAAAATTCTCATTGTATGGGACGGCATTTCACGCGGAGCGCAATCCACGCTGAACTATGCCAAAAAGAAAAACAAGCCCTTTATCTTGCTTCAAACAAAAAAGGAAGAGCCCCAACTATAAGAGGTTCTTCCTTATAAAATCATTCAAACGGTATTCACCATGTTGTGGCAACGCCATCCACGTAGTGCCAAAACTTACCTGCATTGGCAGGCTTCGTTTCGGAATAGTAGTAGGTTACGTAGTCTACCGAGGTGGTGGAGGGTCTGACCGAGTACCACTCGGTACGGGTTCCCTCATAGAAGACCGCGCAGTAATTCAGCCCCAAAAACGCGTCGGTTCCCATTTTACTGATGCCATGGGGGATGACGATCCGCTTGAGAGAATCGCAGTTGGAAAACGCGCGGGTGCCGATGTGCTGCACGCTATCGGGGATGGTAAGAGTCACCAGCGCATCGCAATCGGTAAACGCGTGATCTCCGATAGAGGTTACGCTCTCCGGGATGGAAACCGATTTCAGATTTTTCAAGCCGTAAAACAGTTTTTCAGGAATGGCGGTCAGCGAATCGGGCAGATCGACCTGCTCCAGATTGGGAAAATTCGAACAAAAGCCCTCGTTGATCTCGCTTACGCTATCCGGCAGCTTGATCCGAGTAATGGCGGTATTGAAGCCTCCTTCCACAAGCTTGCATTCCACCGCGGTCACCGTATCTCCCTGAGGAGAACGCTCGGGAATTTCCAAAAGAGAATCCGGAGTCTTTCCATTCTTCAAGGAAATACCGCTCACGCAGCAGGTTCCGTCACCGCCCGAGGTATAGGATATCTCATAAGAAGAGCTCGCACCGATAGGCTTTTTCTGCCCGCTCGGAACGTATGAATCATCGGGATCTCTCGGAAGAACGATCTCACTGCTACAGCCGCATAAAAGCAGACACACGGACAAAACCGACAAGAGCAAGCATAATAACCGAAGCTTTTTCATGACAGAACTCCTTTCCAAAATGTGGCAGAATACGTTGCCGGCGGCTTTCTGTTGATTCCATGATTATTCTAACATAAAAATCCGATTTTGTCAATCCCATTCTACACAAACAACAAAAAGAGACTCTCCGGGGAGAGCCTCTTTTCTATTTGTATTCGGTCGATTATACGCAACCGTAAGCCAGCATTGCTCTTGCAACCTTGAGGAAGCCTGCGATGTTTGCGCCTGCAACCAGGTCGTCGCCCAGATCGTACTCGTGAGCAGCAGCGATGGAAGCATCGAAGATGTTCTTCATAATGGTCTTCAGCTTCTCATCAACCTCTTCTGCGCTCCAGCTGTAACGCATGGAGTTCTGAGACATTTCCAGACCGGATACGGATACGCCGCCTGCGTTTACTGCCTTGGAGGGAGCAACGATCACGCCGTTTGCCTTCAGGTATGCAACCGCCTCGTTGGTGGTGGGCATATTGGAAACCTCAACGTAGTACTTCACGCCGTTGGCAACGATTGCCTCAGCCTCCTTCATGCCAACCTCGTTCTGGGTTGCGCAAGGCATCAGGATGTCAGCCTTAACGCCCCAAGGCTTCTGACCGGGGAAGAACTCTACGCCAAACTTATCGGCATAGTCCTGTACGCGGTTGCGGCAGGATGCGCGCATTTCCAGCATGTAGTTGATCTTTTCCTCGGTAGCAACACCGTCGGGATCGTAAACGTAACCGTCGGGACCCGAAATGGTAACAACCTTACCGCCCAGCTCGTGAACCTTCTTAACGGTACCCCAAGCTACGTTACCGAAGCCGGAGATGGCAAAGGTCTTGCCCTTGATATCATCCTTGAAGTACTTGAGCATATTCTCGGTGTAGTAAACGGCACCGTAGCCGGTAGCCTCGGGACGGATGAGAGAGCCGCCGTAGGGGATTCCCTTACCGGTCAGCACGCCGGTGAACTCGTTGCGCAGTCTCTTGTACTGACCAAAGAGGTAGCCGATCTCGCGAGCGCCTACGCCGATATCACCTGCGGGAACGTCGGTGTCAGCACCGATGTGCTTAGACAGCTCGGTCATAAAGCTCTGGCAGAAGCGCATAACCTCTGCATCGGACTTGCCCTGAGGATCAAAGTCGGAGCCGCCCTTACCGCCGCCCATGGGCAGAGAGGTGAGGGAGTTCTTAAAGGTCTGCTCAAAGCCCAGGAACTTGATAATGCTCTCGTTTACAGAGGGGTGGAAACGAAGACCGCCCTTGTAAGGACCGATGGCACTGTTGAACTGGATGCGGTAGCCGCGGTTCACCTGGATCTTGCCCTGATCGTCAACCCACGGAACGCGGAACTTGATGATACGCTCAGGCTCTACCATCATATCAATAACGCCCTTTTCGATAAACTCGGGGCTCTTTTCCACAACGGGCTCAAGGGATTCCAGAACCTCGGTTACGGTCTGGAATCCCTTGAGCC
>SVSL01000033.1 GCA_015064315.1 Oscillospiraceae bacterium | reverse complement strand
CTTCGCATTTGCGGGGCTCGAATCGATGAACTTCAATCGTAAAACAAAGGGATAGAGGCGTTGCCTCTATCCCTTTGTTTTATGGTCGAGGTGACGGGATTCGAACCCACGACTTCTACGTCCCGAACGTAGCGCTCTACCAAACTGAGCCACACCTCGCTGGATAATAAATGAATAATGAATAATGAATAATGAATGATGAATGATGAATGATGAATCATCGGGACAGAACGGCGGACGTTCTACTGCACCATGATAGTATATCATTTTTTTCTTGGTTTGTCAATCTCTTTTTCAAAAATATTTTTCCCCCTAAAAACAGAAAATCCGAACAAATCCTCAAAAAATGAAGCCTTCCCTTCTTTCATCCTGCAAAAAACAGCTTTTTTCTTGCTATTTTTCCCTTTTGCGTCGAAATTTTAACAATTTTCCAATCTTTTTTTGCATAACATCTTGATTTTTTCAAAAAAATATATTACAATATAGGGTGTTGTAAAAATTTGATGACATTTTGCGCGGTGCGCAAAGGAATGATACAAGAGTGAGGTTTTTAGGACAATGGCAACTTTTAGAAAAATTGGTGTATTGACATCCGGTGGAGACGCTCCCGGCATGAACGCCTGCATCAAAGCTGTGGTAAACAAGGCTCTTTCCATGGGCATTGAGGTCGTTGGCATCATCGGTGGCTACGCAGGACTGATGAATGGAGATCTCATCCCTCTGACCTATCAATCGGTTAACAATATTATCGGACAGGGCGGAACCATGCTCTACTCCAGCCGTTGCCCCGAATTCAAATATGAAGAGGGCGTTCAAACCGCTGTCAAGACCTGTCGCGATAACGGCATTGACGCACTGGTCTGCATTGGCGGCGACGGGACCTTCCGCGGCGCTACCGACATGACCAACCACGGCATTCCCTCCATTGGACTGCCCGGCACCATTGATAACGATATTACCGCTACCGATACCACCATCGGCTTCTACACCGCTGTTGAGACTGCCGTTGACATGATCGACTGTCTGCGCGACACCTGCGAATCCCACGCACGCCTGAACGTGGTGGAGATCATGGGACGTGACTGCGGTCAGTGCGCGCTCTATGCGGCAATTTCCTCCGGCGCCGTTGCGGTTGCCGTTCCCGAGGTTCCCTTTGACGAAGCGGCTGCAATCGAAAAGATCCGCACGCTCCGCGCCCAGGGTAAGAG
This sequence comes from Oscillospiraceae bacterium, assembly GCA_015064315.1. Taxonomy (GTDB): domain Bacteria; phylum Bacillota; class Clostridia; order Oscillospirales; family CAG-272; genus UMGS1865. Next base: position 20,406 of record SVSL01000033.1, on the reverse strand, counting down.
AAGCATGGTCGTTGTGGTTGCCGAGGGCATGACCAATCCCGACGGCACTCCCTACGCAGAGACCCTTGCAAAGCACATTCAGGCAGAGACCGGCGTGGAGACCAAGTTTGCGCGCTTTGCTCACATCGTTCGCGGCGGCAAGCCCGTTATGAAGGACCGCACCCTTGCAACTGCCATGGGCGTAAAAGCCGTTGAGCTTTTGGTTGAGGGCAAGAGCAATCTGGTCATGTGCGAGATCGACAGCAACATCATCCCCATGGACATCAACTTTGCTCTGATTACCGACCGTATGTATAAAAACAGGCTGAAGGACGGCGATCTGGACGCCTTTACTCCCGAGCAGTGCGGCAAGATGCGTACCATCTGTCATCGCAGAACCGAGGAGATCAAGTCTCTCTACAAGATCGCGCAGGACGCAAGCTTCTGAGCCTTTTAAAAAATCCGATTCAAAAGCATTCCGCTTCTGGATCGGATTTTTTATCTCTCTTCCCTTTGCTTGACATTCTCGTTCTCATGTGATATAATGGTGACGTGATCAAAAAAAGGAGGAATTACCATGAATTACCAAGAAGATCAGGAATACGGCTCCAATCCCAACAACCGAAAGAAGATCATCGCGATCTTAGTCATCCTTGTGATTGTTGCCGTTGCTTGCATTGTTCTCTTTAACAGGAAGACTCCCGAAGCGCCGCCCGCTGCAGAAGAGGAGGCGTTGGACTTTACTTGGATCAAAAGCATCGAGGATTTTCAGCTTTTGAAGGATTCCGGCGAAAAATTCAAGCTGGCAAACGACATTGATTTTTCGGGCGTTACCACCTGGGAGCCCATCGTCTTTTCGGGAGAGCTGGACGGAAACGGTCACAGGCTTTTGAACATCACCTTTCCTTGTATGTTCTCCGAGAACAACGGCACCATCAAAAATCTGACGGTCAGCAATCTCCATCTGTACTATTTGGACAGTCAAGAACACCCACACATCGGAATGGTAACTCACAACAAGGGAACGATCTCTCACTGCTCCGTAACGCAATCCACGTTGAAAAGCGCCTACTCCTTTGGTTTTTTTGCGGTTTATAATTCGGGAATCGTGGAGGATTGCTCGGTGACCGAATCGGGGATATCAGAAGGCTATATTGAGGGCGGCGGAATCGTATTTCAAAATGATACGGAAGGGCGCATTCTCAGATGCTACACCAATATGACGTTTCAGCTCTTCGGTCGACTGGAGTTTGGAGGCATCGTAAAAAACAATTACGGAACGGTCTCCGCCTGCTATTCCGGCAGCTCGATCGATGCGGAGATTGCCAATCACGGAAACAGCATCCGGGTTGAAGCAACCGTTGTGGTAGGAGGCATCGCTTCATACAATGACGCGCGCATCGAAGAATGCTACAGCGTTCTGCAAATGAATGTACTTTCCGTTGCACGAAACGAATCCCCCCTCTCGGGTGTGCACGGCTCCTATGCCATCTCCAATTTGCAGGCAGGAGGAATCGCGGGCAGCAATCTGGGCGAGATCGTCAACTGCTTTGCCGATGTTAACCTCTTGACCAAGGTAGACGGCTCCGACAAGAACAGAAGCGATGAGCTGATTCTGAACAATTACACGGGATATCTGCACGGATACAGCGTCAGCGAATATGAAAGCGGTGTGCTTCAAAATTCCTATTACAGTCAAAGCAGCACGGTTTCGGCACTGAAGCAGGATAAGGCGGTTGCTCACAACGAGGACGGCATCCAAGCAAGCGCGGCTGATCTGAGGAGTCAAAGCTTTTGCACGGGAACGCTGGGCTGGAATGCCGACAACTGGGTATTTTCCTCCTCGGGATACCCCACTCTGAAATGATCCTCAAAAAGTATTTGTCAAAAAATCAACAAAAACGCGATTGTGACTTGACGAAACGCCGTTTTCGTGATATAATTTGAAAGATAAATCCAACAGACGAAAAAAACAGGAGAACTACAATGACACTTTATGAAGAACTGAAATGGAGAGGTCTGATTCAGGACATCTCCGATCCCAAGCTGATTGATAAATTGAACGCGGGCGGATTGACCTTCTACATTGGTACCGACCCCACGGCAGACAGTCTGCACCTGGGACATTATTCGTCCTTCCTCATCACCCGCCGTCTGGCAAACGCCGGACACACGCCCCTGCTTCTGGTAGGTATGGCAACCGCTCTTATCGGTGACCCCCGCGGCACCGTGGAGCGCAAGCTTTCCGACAGAGCCGAGGTAGAGCGCAACTTTGAGGCACTCAAGGCGCAGCTTGCCACCATCTTCCCCTACGAGGTCGTTAACAACTACGACTGGGTCAAGGACATCAACGTGGTGGAATTCTTCCGTGACTACGGAAAATACATCAACGTGGGCTATATGCTTTCCAAGGATCTGATCCGCCGTCAGATGGAGAGCGGCATTTCCTATGCCGAGTTCTCCTATATGCTCATTCAGGGTCTTGACTTCAAGTACCTCCATGAGAACCGCGGCGTAGATCTGCAGGTTGCGGGCTCCGACCAGTGGGGTAACATCACCACGGGTATCGAGCTGATCCGCAAGACCACCGGCGACGAGGTGTTCGCCTTTACCATGCCTCTTGTTACCGACTCTCACGGCAACAAGTTTGGTAAGAGCGAGGGCAACGCCGTTTGGTTGGATAAGAACAAGACCAGCTCCTACGAGCTCTACCAGTTCCTGCTCAACTCCGAGGACAGCATGGTAATCGAATACCTCAAGAGACTCACCTTCCTTACCAAGGAAGAGATTGAAGCCATTGCCGAGGAGCACAACGCCGCTCCCGAAAAGCGTTTGGCACAGAAGAAGCTGGCAGAGGAGATCCTGCGCGACCTCCACGGCGAGGGCGCATACGAGTCCGCCGTGAGAATCAGCGAGCAGCTCTTTGCGGGCAACATCAAGGAGATCCCCGTCAACGATCTGTTGGCAGGATTGAAGGACGTTCCTCACTTTACCACCGAGGGCGGTCCCATTATGGACGTACTGGTAAACGCAAAGATCTGCTCCTCCAAGCGTGAGGCAAGAGAGTTCCTTTCCAACGGCTCCCTCTCCCTCAACGGTGAACAGATCAAGGCAACCGACATTGTGATCGACGCTTCCACCACCATTGGCGGTAAGTATATCGTCATCCGCAGAGGTAAGAAGAAATATTACCTTGGCGAATTAGTTTAATAAAGACCTTGGGAGAGGGGCAAAACTTTTGCAAAAGTTTTGCCCCTCTCCAATCTATCAAAGTCCTTTGTCAAATCGCCCTTACGATCAAGGGTGGACGAAATCGGAAATTATCCGGCTACGCTCTTTCGTCCGATTTTCCTCAAACCTTGTAGGGGGCGACGTCCTCGACGCCCCGGAAACGAAAGAATTTTTAATTTGCAACCGGCTATGATTGGTAGCCGTATAAAAAGCAAAATTTGTTGTTTCTCGGGGCGTCGAGGACGTCGCCCCCTACAGGCAAAAAAATCAAACCGCATCAACACGCCAATACGGAGCGGAAATTCTTTTGTTTCGGACCATCGAAAGGCTATCGCCACCGATCCCTACAATCAAATGAGAAGGTCTTGCCGAACCGCGGCGTTTTCGGAATCGACCCCGACCATAAGGAGGGCAACGCCGCAGGCGTTGGGGTCTAATCAATATCGTTTGTAGACCCCTTCGTTGCTCCGCTCAGGGTGACACAAAAATGGTACTCATATTCCTCTTATTGGCGGTTTCTTGGGGGATAGGGGTGTGGGGGAAGGGGCTCTTCTTTGAAAAGAAGAGCCCCTTCCCCCACGACCTTATTCTATTTCAATTATTTCTCGGGATCGAGATATTTCCAGTAGGACACGATGTAGTTGATGCCCGACCAGAGAGTAAAGATGAGCATGAGTGCCGCGGTCACCAAGGACACAGGCAGAAAATCGGTATCCATTCCCGCCAGGTCATAGATCACAGGCTCTGCGATGCAGCAGATGACGCAGGCGATCTGGGTGCAGGTCTTGATCTTACCCAGCATATTGGCGGCAATAACGATGCCGCTGGAGCCCGATACCACCAGGCGAATGGAGGTCACCGCCAGCTCGCGGAAGATCACGATCATAAACGCCCAGAAAAAGACGTTGGAGAACAATTCGTCGGAATAAAGAGAGAGCGAGCGGTAGAGGATGACGAACATGGCGCCAATGACCATAAACTTATCCGCCAAAGGGTCCATAAATTTACCAAAATCGGTTACGAGGTTGTACTTGCGGGCGATCTTGCCGTCCAGCATATCGGTGAGCGACGCGATGATGAAGAGCGCAAGCCCAATGGCACTTGCCCAAAGAGCGTTGGAGATCATCATGATCACCACGAAAATGGGAACAAGGATCAAACGCAGAACGGTGAGCTTGTTGGGAAGATTCATTTTCATGACTGTAAAATTCCTTTCCGATCAAATTATTTGGTCACCACAACACCATAGAGATCGTAGTCCACCACCTTGCGGATCTTGACCCTTACCATGGAGCCGGGGGCGATGCGGGATTCTGCCTTGAAATAGACCTTTCCGTCGATCTCGGGAGCGTCGGCTGCGCTTCTTCCAAAGTGAACCTCGGCAACGGGATCGTAATCCTCGCAGAGCACGGTCACGGTTTTTCCGATCTTGTCGCGGTTCAGATCCTCGTTGATATCCATCTGCATCCGCATGAGAATGTCCATGCGATCCTGCTTGACCTGCTCGTCGATCTGATCCTCAAAATCATAGGCGGGAGTTCCCTCCTCACGGGAATAGGTGAAGACGCCCGCGTGATCGAAGCGCTGCTCCTTGACAAACTCACACAGCTCGCAAAAATCCTCCTCGGTCTCCCCAGGGAAGCCCACGATGAAGGTGGTGCGGACGACGATATCAGGAATCTCCCGTCTCAGCTTCGCAAGCACCTCACGGATCATCCTGCCGTCGCCGTGACGGTTCATGGCGGTGAGCATATGGTCGCTGATGTGCTGAAGCGGCATATCCAGATACTTGAGAATGCGAGGATTGTCACGGATCTCGGCGATGAGCTCGTCGGTGATCTTGTCGGGGTAGCAATAAAGCAAACGGATCCACGGAATGCTCGTTTCCTCGGTGATCTTATGAAGCAGCTCGGCAAGGCTGTATTTGCCGTAGAGATCCAAGCCGTAACGGGTGATATCCTGTGCCACCACGGTCAATTCCTTGACGCCAAGCGCTTCCAGCTGCTTTGCCTCGGTAATCAGATCCTCCATGGGGCGGCTGCGGAACTTGCCGCGGATCGAGGGAATGGCACAGTAGGCGCAACGGTTGTCACAGCCCTCTGCAATCTTGATGTACGCCGCGTATTCGGGCGTGGTCAGCACGCGGTCGCCGCCAAGGCGTACCGTGTCCTTGTCCTCGTGAGAGAAATATTTTTGCTTAGAGCCCTTTTTCTTCTTTGCGGTCACGGCTTCAATGGCTTCCACAATGTTGTGGATACTGCCAACGCCCAGCACCGCGTCTACCTCGGGAAGCTCCTCCAGGATCTCCTCGCCGTAACGCTCGGCAAGGCAGCCCGTGACGATGATCGCCTTGAGACTGCGGTTCTTTTTGAGCCACGCCACGTCGAGAATATTATCAATAGCTTCTTTTTTTGCGCTTTCAATGAAGGCACAGGTGTTGACGATGATCACGTCGGCATCAATATCCTCGGGGGTAATCTCATAGCCCGCCTGCAGGATCTCGTGGAGCATGACCTCGGTGTCCAGCTGATTCTTGGGACAGCCCAAAGAGATAAATCCAACTTTCATAAACAATTCCTTTTCTTTTTATAGCAATAAAAGCATGAAAACAGACGGTCACAACCAAGCCTCGCCCTTCGGGAGAGGTGGATCGCGTCAGCGAGACGGAGAGTGCCCTCTCACCCGACTTCGTCGGGAGCTCTCCCAAAGGGAGAGCCTTATGAAACATAGCGCCTTGATTTTTACGTCATTCAATGGGAATGATCTGCGACCACGCCATCTTTCCCTCGGCATCCTCTACCATCACGCGGATGAATTTTTCACCCTCACGGGGAACGTATCTTGCCTCGGTGATGCCTTCACCGTCAAAGGCGCGCTGGGACCAAACGTAGTTGGAAAGAAAGATGATGGAGGAAACGGGCGAGGTCTTGGCAACAAATTCGCTTCCGTTGCGGAAGAGATGCACCTCGGGGCCCTGCGACGCGTAGAATCTGCCCGCCTTGATCGCCTTTTTCAGCGCCTCGGGGGTATTGTCCTCGGCTTGCACCATAATAAAGGATTTGCGCTCGTCGCTTCCGTCATAATAGTGGGCATCATCGGCGGCAACAAGGGGATAATATCTTCCCTCAGCCCCCAGCATATCCACAAGAATGGAGGAATCGGGGCGGCGCGAATGATGCACGGCAGATACCGAATTGTAGATCTCGGTGGCGTCAAAGCCCTTCAAGGGAAGAATTTGCGCGGGGGAGTTGAGCGACCACGCAGGATGCGCCAGCACGGCAAGACCGCCTGCGGCATGGATGGCGTCGATCATCTCCTGCGCGCCCATTTGCTTGTTCACGTTGGGCTCTTTTTCGCAACCGATGGCAACGATATGAAAGACACCGTTGCGGCAATCCGAGCCGCCGCAGTTGTATTCTGCACCCGAAAGCAACGTTACACCGTGCAGGGAGGTGTTCTCGCCCGCTACCCAATGGTCGGTGAGCGCCACTGCATCGTAGCCGTGCTCCTTGTAAATGCGAACGGCTTCCTCGGGCGTCTTTCTTCCGTCCGACATATTGGTATGCATATGCAGATTGACTTTATATCGTTTTTTTCCAAACAGATCGGTATACATAAAGGACGCTCCTTTTTCTTCATTCACGTTATTTTATCATAATTTAACGCTTTTTACAAGGGCTTGGATAAAAAAAGACGTCAAAAGTGCAGAAAAAAGCCGATAAACTATTGCATTTTCTTTCAAAAAATGGTATGATAGTAATACCACATTGGAGAAATCAAAAGAAACGAGGTTTTTTGATATGAAATTAAGTGTTCTTGCAAACCTGTACGGCGCAAAGTCGCTGGATGAGACCCTGCAGATCCTGACCGGTCTGGGCGTTCACACCGTAGAGATCGGTGCGGGCGGATATCCCGGAAAGGCTCACTGCAACCCCGCCGAGCTTCTGGCAGATGAAAAGAAGTACGACGAATTCATGGCAACTCTGAAGAAGTATGACGTTACCGTTTGCGCTCTTGCCGCACACGGAAACGCTCTGCACCCTGATCAGAAGATTGCCGAGCAGTTTGATACCGATTTCCGCAACGCCGTTCTCCTTGCCGAGAAGATGGGCGTTGACACCGTGATCACCTTCTCCGGCTGCCCCGGTGACCACGAGGGCGCAAAGTACCCCAACTGGGTAACCTGCCCCTGGCCCGAGGATTTCCTTGCCATCCTTGATTGGCAGTGGAATGAGAAGGTCATTCCCTACTGGAAGGAAGCAGGCGCCTTTGCAAAGGCTCACAACGTTCCCCACATCGCATTTGAGATGCACCCCGGCTTCTGCGTTTACAATCCCGAGACTCTGCTCCGCCTCCGCGCGGCAGTGGGTGACGTGATTGGCGCAAACTTTGACCCCTCTCACCTGATCTGGCAGGGTATGGATCCCGTTGCCGCCATCCGCGAGCTCAAGGGCGCCATCTACCACGTGCACGCAAAGGATACCAAGATCGATCACTACAACACCGCAAAGAACGGCGTTCTCGATACCAAGCACTACGGCGACGAGATCAACCGCGCATGGGTGTTCCGTACCGTTGGCTACGGCAACAACGAGACCTACTGGAAGGATCTGGTTTCTAACCTGCGTCTGTGCGGCTACGACCGTGTGCTCTCCATTGAGCACGAGGATAGCCTGATGACCATTGACGAGGGTCTGCAAAAGGCAGTTGCCTTCCTCAAGAACGTGATCATCACCGAGGAAAAGCCCACCACCATGTCCTGGGCTTAAAACGAATATACGTTATGCGGGGGAACCTTTTTTCAAAAAGGTTCCCCCATATTCTTATCTTACAAAAAGCATCACAGCCGTGAGCAGGATCAAAAACGCGAAATTGAAGATCGAAAACATCTTGACGTAATATCCGATTTTCTTTGGCTCGTGCTTGACGTACTCGCGGAAGGTAATCAGACTGGCAAGGGATGCAATCAGTGTTCCCGCGCCGCCGATGTTCACGCCTATGAGCAGATCGGCGTAGTTCTCGGTAAACCGGGAAAGCAGAATCGCCGAAGGCACGTTGCTGATCACCTGGCAGGATGCCACACTGAACAGCAGTGTGCTCTTCCCCAGCAGGAAAGAAAACAGGCTTCGCACCGCCTCCATACGTGCCATATTTCCCGAAAACACGAAGAAAAAGGCAAAGGTAAAGAGGAGCGGATAATCCACCATCTTCAGCGCCTTGCGATCCGCAAAGAACAGAACCGCGGGAATGACGATCAAGCCGATGCCGTAGGGGACTCCGCGGAAGACAATGGCAATGGAAAGCGCAAACAGGATGGCATAAAGCAGAACGCGAGGGGCGTTCAAGGCAATGGGCGTTCCCTCAAGATGCATGGGCTCGGACGCAACAAAAACGATACAGCATACCGTGATCAGAGCGATGGCAAGCACAAAGGGGAGCGCCATGATCGACATGAATTCCCCCGTGGGGATCTGAAATTTGGTATAGAGATACAGATTTTGAGGATTTCCGAAGGGGGTGAGCATACCGCCAAGGTTCGCCGCGATATTCTGCATAATAAAGGTGAACGCCATATATCGCTTTTGATTCGTTGTGGAAAGCACAAAATACCCCAGGGGCAAAAAGGTAAGGAGCGCCATGTCGTTGGCAATGAGCATAGAGCCGATAAAGGTAATATACACCAACGCCAGAATACAGAGTCTCGCGTTCCCGAACAGAATCACGATCCTGCGCGCAAGGATGTAAAAGAAATCGATATTCTTGAGGGCGCAGACCACCGCCAGCACACAAAAGAGGCAGGTCAGGGTCTTGACGTCAAAATATCCGAGGTATTCCTTGTCGGGGGGGACGATCAAAGAGGTGATCGCCGCCGCCAGAAAGGCAATGCACATCACGGGATTGCGCCGCACGAAGCCGATGCCTTTTTGGATCAGATCTTTTCCGAATGAAATGGCTTTCATAGAGTCTTTTTGATGCTCCTTTGTTCAAAATTGAATGAAATTGCCGTGTAAAAATCAACCGTATCCATTTGGGCAATAAGAAAGGCTCCCTTGTGTAAAGGGAGCTCCCGACGGAGTCGGGTGAGGGATTGTCAAAAAGCAAACGGATTTTTTACAACCCCTCCGTCCCGCTTTGCGATCCGCCTCCCCTTACACAGGGGAGGCTTTCTATCGGATCTGATTGTTTTTTGGAACAAAGTAATTTTAGAAAAGCTTATTTCAGCTTCGCAAGAGCTGCTTCCACACCTCTGAGGTTTTCGGTGTACTTATCCAGCTTGGCTCTTTCGGCATCAACCACGGCGGCGGGTGCCTTGGCAACAAAGCTCTCGTTGGAAAGCTTCTTGTTCACGCGGTCGATCTCGTCGGTCAGCTTCTTGCGCTCACCCTCAAGACGTGCCTTTTCCTTCTCGGTGTCCACCAAATCGGACAAAGGCAGGTAAACGGTAGCCGAATCGGTGATGATCTGCACCGCGTTATCGGCGGAAACCACGCTCTCGTCAAAGGACGCCGCAACCTCTACCTCGGATGCCGAAGCAAGACGGGCAAAGAAGGGATGGGTGGATGCGCCGAAGGATTCGGGATACTTGGTGGCAATATAAACCTTTGCCTTGCGGGAAGGAACCACGTTCATCTCATTGCGGCGCAGGCGGATCGCCTTAATGGCGGCAATGACCTTTTCCATCTCGGCGGATTCGGTCTCAAATACAAGGGCGTCGGTTGCTTCGGGATACTTGGAGATCACAATGCTCTCGGCATCGCCGTCATGAGGAAGCGCCCCATAGATCTCCTCGGTGATGAAGGGCATGAAGGGATGCAGGAGCTTGAGGGTTCCGGTGAGAACGTAGCAAAGAACGTTCTGCGCCGTGAGGTTGCCCTCGGTGTCCTTCTCGGAAAGACGGCTCTTGGTAAGCTCAATGTACCAGTCACAGAAGATATCCCAAGTGAAATCATAAATGGCAGCCAGCGCAACGCCCACCTCAAAGTGATCCAGCGCGTTTACAACGGTGGCAACCGTCTTGTTGTACTTGGTCAGGATCCACTTATCCTCGGCGGCAAGCTTGCCCTCCTCGGGAAGCTCCACCTTGTCAATGGTCAGATTCATGCGAACGAAGCGGGACGCGTTCCAAAGCTTGTTGGCAAAGTTACGGGCAGCCTCCATCTTCTCATCCGAGAAGCGCATATCGTTTCCGGGAGAGTTACCGGTGGAGAGGGCAAAGCGGAGCGCGTCGGCACCGTACTTCTCAATAACCTCCAGAGGATCGATGCCGTTGCCCAAGGATTTGGACATCTTGCGGCCCTGTGCGTCACGAACCAAGCCGTGAATAAACACGGTGCCAAAGGGCTTTTCGCCCATCTGCTCAAGTCCCGATACGATCATACGGGAAACCCAGAAGGTAATGATGTCGTAGCCGGTGACCAAAACGCTGGTGGGATAGTATTTTGCCAGATCGGCGGTCTTTTCGGGCCATCCCATGGTGGAGAAGGGCCACAGCGCCGAGGAGAACCAGGTATCCAGCACGTCCTCATCCTGATGAACCGCGCCACCGCACTTGGGGCAGGCGGTAATATCCTCACGGGAGACGGTCATCTCGCCGCAGGCATCGCAGTAGAAGGCGGGAATGCGGTGACCCCACCAAAGCTGACGGGAAATACACCAGTCAAGGATGTTGTTCATCCAGTTAAAGTAATTCTTGGAGAAGCGCTCGGGAACAAAGTTGATCTCCTTGTCCTCAACCGCCTTGATGGCAGGCTCGGCAAGGGGCTTCATTTTAACGAACCACTGGTCGCTTGTCATGGGCTCTACGGTGGTGCCGCAACGGTAGCAAACGCCCACGTTGTGATCGTGAGGAACCACCTTTACAAGATAGCCCTCTGCCTCAAGATCGGCAACCAGCGCCTTGCGGCAGGTGTAGCGATCCATGCCAACGTACTTGCCGGCATAGGCGTTCATGGTGGCATCATCGTTCATAACCTTGATCTGCTCCAGGTTGTGGCGCTGACCCACGAGGAAGTCGTTGGGGTCATGGGCGGGAGTGATCTTTACGCATCCCGTGCCAAAGCCGATCTCCACGTAATCGTCGGCAATCACGGGGATCTCTCTGCCAACCATGGGAAGAATCAGGGTCTTGCCGATGAGGTGCTTCATATCCTCATCGTCGGGGTTGACCGCAACGGCGGTATCACCGAACATGGTCTCGGGACGGGTGGTCGCTACCTCAACGTAGCCATCCTCGCCCTTGATGGGATATTTGATATGCCAGAAGTTACCGGGCTGATCCTTGTACTCAACCTCGGCATCGGAAAGGGCGGTGAGACATCTGGGGCACCAGTTGATGATGCGGTAGCCGCGATAGATGAGTCCCTTTTCGTAAAGATTTACAAACACCTCGCGAACGGCGCGGGAGCAGCCCTCGTCAAAGGTGAAGCGCTGACGGGTCCAGTCGCAGGACGCGCCCAGCTTTTTGAGCTGACCCGTAATACGAGCCTCGTACTTGTCCTTCCACTCCCATACGCGCTCCAAGAACTTTTCGCGTCCCAGGTCGTAACGGGAGAGTCCTTCCTCCACGCGCAGACGCTCCTCAACCTTGATCTGGGTTGCGATACCTGCGTGGTCGGTTCCGGGAATCCACAGAGTGTTAAAGCCCTGCATACGCTTATAGCGCACCAGGATGTCCTGCAGGGTCTCGTCCAGAGCGTGACCCATGTGAAGCTGACCGGTTACGTTGGGAGGAGGAATTACCACCGAGAAATGCTCGGCGTTGTTGTTGACGTCAGGCGTAAAATATCCTTTTTTACACCAATTTTCATAGATTCTGTCCTCAAACTCGCCGGGGGCGTAGGTTTTTGGCAGCTCGTTGTACTGATTCATAAAGAACCTCCGATTGTTTATATAGTTTATATAGATTTATTATTTTTCTTTTTTTCTTTTTTGTCAGAACCTTTTGAAAAAGGTTCCGACACCTCCAAAACTTTCACAGCTTTTCTTTTTTGGGGAAAAAGGGGAAGCTTTTCTTTCTATCCTAAGGTACTGCCGCAAGCAGCTGGGGGCCACTACCCCATCTGCTCCACCAAGTTTGTTTTTGGGAGACACTTTACAAAGTGCGCTCCTTAAGAGTGGAGCAAAAAATAAAACGCCTCCCGATCCAAAGGATCAGGACGCGAGATGCGCGGTACCACCTGATTTCATACACGGAAGAAGGCTCCCCTTCCCTGCGTATGCACTCTCCCATAACGGTGGGCACCGTTGCGAGCTACCAAAGTCAAGAAGACATCTTCCCCCGCACCGCTCAAAAGCGACCTTCAATTCTCTTCCCTCAAGGGCTCGCACCAACCGCCCCTTCTCTGAGAGTTCCAAGGATCTACTCCTCTTTTTCAACGCGTTTAGAAAAGTATACCACAAATTTTTGCGAATGTCAACACCAAACAAACAAGTTTTTATCCTTTAGAATATAAAATATCAATTTTTTTGACGAAATATTTGAAAAAAAACAAAATATTTTTGAAAAAGCCCTTGACAAACGAGATTTTATTTGGTATAATATCAAAGTCCTAAGGGATGCTGGTATGGCTCAGTCGGTAGAGCACGTCATTGGTAATGACGAGGTCATCAGTTCGATTCTGATTACCAGCTCCAGAAAAAAGCGCATCTGTCTTTGCAGATGCGCTTTTTTCAACGAAATTTGCCCTTGCGGGCAAGTGAAATAGCTTCGCTGTGAAATATTTGCTTCGCAAATGTGAAATATTCGCTGACGCGAATGTGGGCAAATTTCATTTCACATCGAACAAAGCCATAGGCGACGTGAGATATTTCACAATTTCCGCAAGGAAATTATTTCACATTCGGCACAAGCCGAATATTTCACTGAAAAATATCACTTCCCTCGCTCCCCTCTATGTTACGACCCCAAAAAAGAAATTCAAATCGGTGAAAGGCGGCAAACGCATGGACGGATTTTATCCCTCCAATCCTTTTCCTTACAATTTCAAAAAACAAAGGCAGTCAAGTGATATGCACCCCAAAAGTTAGACACTTTTGGGGTGCATATCACTTTTTCATCGTGCATTATTCGTTATTCTTCTCCTCCGCCTCCATGGTTTGGGTAATACGGCGGAGATTTTCGCGCAGAGGCTCGATGGTGCTCAGATGATTTCTCTTTCGCATCTTCTCCAGACGGCTTTCGATCTCCTGTCTGAGCTCTTGCTTTCGTTCCTTCGATACGTTTCGGTCGGTCAGCTCGGCAAACAGGAACGCCAATCGCAGGTCACTGTAAAGAATGATCTGCGCACTGCGGGAAACGTCCCACTTATCCAATACTCTGCGGTATCCCACGGGAAGATGCTGAAGCACGAGAACACCCAAGGAATTGCATCCCGTAAGCACCGCGTTGCCCACCGATACCCGATGGTCGGGGAACAGCATGGTATGCAATCCCACGCATCTTGCAAAAGCATAATCCTCGATGCGCTTCAGCGTTACGGGCAGACTCACCGAGGTGAGCGCGCGACAGTCGGCAAAGGCATATTTGTCCAAAAGCCTCAAAAAGCGCGGCGTCCGCACCGAGGCGAGAGAAATGCAACGGTAAAACGCCTTTTCACCGATCACCTCCACGCTATCGGGCAGACTGATCGACTTCAGGGCAAAGCAGCTGTGGAAGGTCTCGGGCTCAACCTCGGTCAAGGGCGCAAGGATCTCCACTCGCTCCAGTGCCGAGCAGAAGGCAAACGCCTTTTTGGCAAGCTCGGTCACCCCGGGGGGAATGACGATCTCCTTTAAGGAATCGCATCGCAAAAAGGCTCCCTGTCCAATGACCTCCAAACGATCGGGAAGCTTTATGCTTTTCAGCTTGCGACAATTACAAAAGGCATCGATGCCGATATAGGTTACGTGATGGGGAATCTCCACGCGCTCCAAGGAGGTACAGCAGGAAAATACAGCGTCTCCCACAAATTGGATCTTCGGGGGAACCGTCAACTCACGAAGCGATGCACATTCGGAAAAAGCACCGTTTCCAATGTAGGTCAGCTCCTCGGAAAAGGAAAGCTCCTCCAAGGATGCGCACCCCGAAAAAGCAAAGCGGGAAATGCGGCGAACCGCCTTGAGATTTCTGATCTTTTTGAGCGCCTTGCATCGGAAGAACACACCTCTGCGCAAAGCCTCCAGCGCGTCGGGGATCGTCAAAGCTTCCAATCTCTCACATTCTCCCAGCGCAAAGGCACCCATATGGTGCAAGGATGCGGGAAGCTCAATCGCGGTCATCCTGCGACATCCGCGGAAAGCACCGTTCCCCATCGTATTCAAGGTTTTGGGAAGCGTTACCGAAGACAAGGCAAAGCAATCGCGGAAGACATCGTCACCGATCTCCCGTAAGCCCTCGGCAAAGAGAACCTCCTGTAGCTGCTCGCAGCCGCGGAAGGCACTCTCGCGGATCACGCCAACAGAGCCTCCAAGGGTCACACGCTTCAAGGTACGGTTGCCTGCAAATGCTTTTTCGCCAATGGCAACAATGCCATCGGGGATCACAAGCTCGGATGCCTTTCCGTAATAGCGAATAAATTCCCCGTTGCGGATCTCGCTATTACGCAAAAGAACGGCGAGCTCGCTCTTCTGATCCGACTTTTTCTGTTTTTTGATTTCCATATTTACGGATCCTTTCTCCGCACGCATTGGTTATTCCTCAATTCCCATCTGCTGCATCAGCTTTTTATTAAACTCTGCCGCGGTATTGTAGCCCATGCGCTTCTGGCGGTTGTTCATGGCGGCGATCTCCAGAATGATGGCAAGGTTTCGTCCGGGGCGAACCGGCACCGTAATGCAAGGGATCTCGATGCCGAGGATGGAGATCTTCTCCTCATCCATGCCAAGGCGATCGTAAACCTTTCCCTCCACCCAGTTCTCCAGCTGGATCACCAGATTGATCTTTTCGGTCTCCTTAACCGCACCCATACCAAAAATTCTGCGCACGTCCACAAGTCCGATGCCGCGCAGCTCCACGTAGTGACGGATGATCTCGGGAGCCGAGCCCACAAGCGTCTTGTCGGATACGCGCTTGATCTCCACCGCGTCATCGGCAATGAGACGGTGTCCTCTTTTCACCAGCTCAATGGCGGTCTCACTCTTACCGACACCGCTGTCGCCAAGCAGTAAGATACCCTCGCCGTATACCTCTACCAAGCCGCCGTGGCGGGTGATGCGAGGAGCGAGGTAGGTGTTGAGCGAGCCGATGAGTGCCGCCATGATATGGCTGGTCTTTGCCTCGGTGCGAAGCACGGGGATCCCTTTTATCTGCGCACGCTCAATCAGCGCCTGATCCACCTCCAGATTGGTGGTATAGAGAATTGCCACGGGACCGGCATCCACAAAATTCTGCAGTGCCACACGGCGAGCGCTGGCGCCAAGGGATTGCAGGTAGCGGGTCTCCGCCTTTCCGATCAGCTGAATACGATCCTGCTCAAAGACCTCGTGGAAGCCCGCCAACGTCAAGCCCGGTCGGTTGACCTCGGGCGTGATGATCTGGATCTCGTCAAAGTGTTCGGGTCTTACAATTACCTCAAAATGAAAATCCTCCACCAATTTGGAAAGCGGAATTTTATAGGATTGATTCATACCATGTTCCTCCGTGTGTTCTGGGGCGTTTTGTCGTGATGTCTTTATTTTATCACAAAAATCAAGGAAAGAAAATACCTTTTTGAAAAATTTATCGGCTTTTTTTCCCGTATTCATAAAAAAGACACAAGTATCCTGTATAATAGAGAGGTACTAAACAAAAAACCGGAGGATTTTTCATGAGAAGAATCACAAAAATACTTTGCGTCTCTTTGGCACTTCTGCTGCTGCTTCCAACCCTCTGTGCCTGCAAAAAGAACAAGTGGGAAAAAGAAGGGAAAAAGAAGATCGGAGAGTGCGCCGGATACGACGTGCTGTTTGAGGAGCTTCGCTTTGTGACCCTTTACTACAAGGACAGCTTTGCCGCCACCTACGGAGCGGATATTTGGGACAATCCCGAAACCGCCGAGCAGTACCGCGCGGAGCTGGAGGAAACCGTTTGGGATATGATGCTCAACAATTACGCCGTTCTCGCGGCTTGCTCTCAGTACCGCATCACCAAAAAGGATATGGAGAGCGACGCCATTCAGAATGCCGTGGACGAGAAGATCGCACAGGCAAAAGCAGAAGCGGGCGGCGAGGAAGCCTTTCAGCAGATGCTCAAGGACAGCTACATGACCGAAAACTTTATGCGCTTCAGTCTCGCGGTGACCGAAATGGAATACGAGCTCTATTACACCCTCACCGATGACCTCGGCGTGATCATGGATGATCAGGAGACCTTCCTGGACTGGCTGGAGGACGGCAACTGTACCTACGTCCAGCACCTCTTTATCCGCAATGACCCTCACGATGACGTGGAAGCCAACCGCGCACTTGCCGAAAAGTCGCGCGAGCGACTCTATAAGAGCATGGATTACAAAAGCGAGCTGGAGCTGATGCTCGGAAGTGCCGAGACCCATGAGGATACCGCTGTCATGACGCCTTATTTTGTAGTGCAGGATGTTTACAGTGAGGACATCACCTCCGCGGTTCTCAAAATGGAGCAGCCCGGTGAGGTTTCCGAGGTGGTGGAGACCGATGACGGATTTTACGTTTTCGTTTGCATGGAATACAAAACCGATACCCTGCTTCTCCAGCTTTCCTCTCTGCTCCACTCCTACCAATGGGCAAAGGTGCAGGAGGAGATCGACCGCCACAGATCCGACATTTCCATTTCGCTCAACGATTACGGAAAAAGCATTGATCTGTTGGAGATCAAAAAGCCCGACTGATTCCCTTTGACCAAAAATTCAAGAAAGGAGAACCCCGAACGTGAGAAGAAGATATCGCCGTCAGGCACGGCGCGCGGGAGCGCTCTCTCCCCTTGCCATTGCCGGCATCGCAGCTGCCGCCGTGATTCTTTTGACGGTTCTTGTGGGCAATCTCCTGACCCTTTGGCTGGATGATGAAACCTACGCGCGGCTGACAGAGGGGACACCTGAGGAGGAGCCCGCCGAGGTGCTTCACAAAACCAACGTTCCCAATGTCAACGCCTATCCCTTTGTGCTTGGAGACGACCCTTCAAAGGTCTTGGAGCTCCCTGCCGTATCGATCTCCATCAATCAGCCCAACGGAGCCCTTGCCTATACCTCCGAGGTCTCGGACTATCTGGGACTCACGGGAAACAAAAACGTCTCCTTGACCGAATCCATGGACGCGCTTTCCCGTTATACCGTCTACTTCAGCGGTGTTTTCTATCCGCAGGCGTTTCGTTATGACACCGAGGACCTTCGCTTCTCGGCAACCGCCGCCGAGGGGGCTCTGCTTCGGGAATTTGTCCGCGGCGGCGCCCGTGACGTGATTCTGGCATCCATCCCCTTTGAAAGCGTTTCGATCACCGACGTTCTTTCCTACGTCAAGTCGGTCAAAGCCGCATTGGGAGAAACGCCTCTGGGCGTTGCGGTTCCCCTTTCCATCGCGCAGCGCGAGAATGGATGGGAGCTTCTTTCCACGCTTTTGGAGGTCTGCGATTTCTGCGTTCTGGACGTCACCTCGATAAAAACGGGAGATGACGGCAGCCTTCCTACCGTGGTTGATCTTTTGGGAAGCACCGATTATTTTCTGACGCAATACGATATGCGCTTGATGATTACCGACGCGCAAGCCGATCTGCGATCCGAGATTGAGCTCCGTATGATCGCCGATTATCAGATCGTAAAAGCCCCTCCCGCTGAGGTGCTTCCATAAATAAAAATCCCCCGGTCAATGAACAAACCGGGGGTATTTCATTTTCGGGTAAAACCCTAAATGTTACTGGCTACGTACAAGTGCGTTTTAGATTGGCCTGTCAGCCATGCATTTGTTACGAAACCCCGCTCAAGCGGGACTAAAACCAAGCCTCCCTTGTGTAAATGGGAGAAAATTTGCAAGCAAATTGGCACGGCTTGCCGTGACGGAGGGATTGTAAAAAGCGATAATCTACACAAAACAATCCCTCAGTCAGCTTCGCTGACAGCTCCCTTTACACAAGGGAGCCTTTGACACAAGATCATTCTACGCTGAATTTTTATTTGCTTTCTGCTCATCGGCAAAGCCTTTATGGAACCCCGCCACTATGGCGGGGTTTTCGTCTTACAAAAAGCCGCCGTGAATCCTCTGCGCTTTCACGGCGGTTTTTTTGATCTTCATTCCTGCATGTGCAATCCCGAGCCGTTCTCCAGCGACTCGGAGCGGTAGGTCTTGGGAGACACCCCAACCTCCTTCTTGAAGACCTTACAAAAATAAGAGGCGGAATTGAAGCCGCAGCACGCGGCGATCTCGGTCAAGCTCATCTTGTTTGCCTCCAGCATGGCACAGGCGGCTCGGATCTTGATCATGTTCAAATAGGAGATCAAGGACACGCCCAGCTCCTTGGCAAACAAACGGCAAAGATAAAATTTGGAAAGATAAAATTTTTCGGCAATCTGCTCGATGGTGGTGATCCTGCCGTAATGTTCGTTGATGTACTGCACGATCTCGCCAATCCGCTGATCCGAGCATTTCTGCTCGGTGTACTCATTGCGGGAACAACGCATTCGAAACAACAGCTCAAACAAATAGAATACGCGCCTCTCCTCGTCGGAGCACTTTAACAGCTCGGCGATCACGCTCTCAAAAAAGGGCGCGTCCTCCTTTTGCGGATGAAAGGCAAAGGGCTTTTCTCCAATCTCCAAAAGCTCCAACGCTTCCTTGGTAAAGTAACGAAGCAGAAAGCTCTCGGAAAAATGGATCAGCACACGGTCTGCTCCCTTTCCCGCCGTGCGGTGAAGAAGCCCGGGAGGAATGATGAGAAAATCCCCGTTCCCCATCCGCAAAAAGCGATCCTCTATGAAATACTCCCGCTCGCCGTGTACCAGATAATAAATCTCAAAGGCAACGTGATAATGCATGGCTGCCATGGGCGTTTTGTATACGTCCTTTTTGATGAAAAAATCCTCGTTCCCCGCAATCATCTTGGTTTGCATGAGATTCGTTTTCCTCCTTCCCAACTCCTTTGCCATCATTATAAACCAATCTTTTTCAAAAAGCAATGCCTTTTGAAAAATAAGAGCAATATTTTACAAGAAAATATTGAAACAGGCAACATATTTACAGAAGTTTGATCTTTTTTGTGGTATAATTTAGAAAAAGCAATCCTTAAGGAGAGAACAGTATGATTTATCAAAACAATCGGGTGAGCGATCTGAAGATCGCCTACATCGGCGGTGGATCCCGTGGCTGGGCTTGGACGCTGATGAACGATCTGACCAAAACCAAGGATCTTTCGGGAAGCGTCGCGCTCTACGACATCGACTTCCCCGCAGCGTACAACAACGAATTGATCGGAAACAAGATCGAAAATTCGGGCTGGACCTACAAGGCAGTCAAAACCATTGGCGAGGCGCTGACAGGTGCCGATTTCGTCATCATCTCGATCCTTCCCGCCACCTTCGATGAAATGGAAGCAGACGTTCACGCCTGCGAAACGTACGGCATCTATCAGTCGGTAGGCGATACCACAGGTCCCGGCGGCTTCTTCCGCACCATGCGCACCGTCCCCATGATCCGCGAGATCGCCCGTGCCATCCGCGATTTCTGCCCCGACGCGTGGGTCGTCAACTATACCAACCCCATGGCAAACTGCGTCAAGGCTCTTTACAAGGAATTTCCCGCCATTAAGGCATTTGGGTGCTGCCACGAGGTCTTTGGCACGCAAAAGCTGCTCTCTCACGCGCTGGCAGAAATGCGCGGCATCACCGACACCGAGAGAAAGGACATCTGCGTGAACGTGGTGGGCGTCAACCACTTCACCTGGTTCACCAAAGCACAGTACCGGGATATGGACATTGTTCCCATCTATCGGGAGTTCGCGGACCGCTACTATGAAAGCGGCTACGAAAAGGACAGAGGTGCCGACTGGAGAGAAAATCCCTTCCACTTCGCCTACCGCGTTCGATTTGATCTCTTCCGCCGATTCGGCTTCATTGCCGCCGCAGGCGACCGCCATCTGGCAGAATTCATGGACGCTGACGAATACCTCGCAAACCCCGAAACCGTAGAAAAATGGATGTTCCGCCTGACCACCGTGGATTACCGCCGCGAGAAGCAAGCCAAGCGTGAAGAAGAAAGCCGCAAGCTGCTCAGGCGGAACAT
>SVSL01000032.1 GCA_015064315.1 Oscillospiraceae bacterium | reverse complement strand
AAGCTACAATGTCAAATTGGAACAGACCGATGCTACCCCAGTTCAGAGCGCCCAGGACGGTAAGAATCAGCGCAATGCGATCCATAATCATAGTAAG
Source organism: Oscillospiraceae bacterium (assembly GCA_015064315.1). Taxonomy (GTDB): domain Bacteria; phylum Bacillota; class Clostridia; order Oscillospirales; family CAG-272; genus UMGS1865. The sequence goes on along the minus strand of SVSL01000032.1, from coordinate 22,705 downwards.
ACCCCAACTCCTTTCCAAGCGGTTTCATTTTTGAAAAAAACACTTCTGTCCGCGTTTAGTATGTGTCAAGGTCAAAAAAATTACAAATGGAAAAAATTAAAAAATGAAAGTCGATGGCATACTATGAATATGTGGTTTTTTGTGTTTACCTCCGGAAGCTTGTAACCCTGTCGCTCTTTTTCTGCCCGATCAAATTACCGTTTGGACCAAAGACGTATTGGAATACGTAGCAGCTTCCGCCATAGGTAAAGGAACTGGTGTAAGGTGAGTAGAAAGTGGTGGTAATGCTTTCTACGTTCCACGCAAGCGTTCCGAATTTACTGATGGAGAGCAGTCCGCCGCAGGAGCCCTTGACCGAGTAAAAGTCCTGCATGCTGCCGGTGCTTGGGTCGCATGCGATCAAGATTGCGGTATAGTTATCCCGTATCATGGGAGTGAGCTCTTCGCTGGGAATTTTCCAAAGGTTGTTTTGGATCAAGTATTCCGAAACAAAATGAAGCTCGTGCCGGGTTCCGGTGGTTTGATTTTGATTGCCTTCTTTTGGGACGGCGTAGCCGGAGAGGTAAAGCTTTCCGTTAAAATCGATCATATCGGTGATACAGTAATAGATGCCGTCCTCGCTGTGAGAGAAGGAGCTTGTAACGTTGCCTGCGTAATCCATAATCAGGACATTGGGCTTTTCGGATGCGTTATCATAGTCAAGTACTACGGCGTAGCCATCACCAAAGAGCTTTGCCATTTTGATCCGGCGTTTGCCAATCTCGATTTTTTTGGAGTGGATTTCCTTGCCCCACGGTGTGAATTGCGTCAAGCAGAGATAATTGTTGTCACCGCTGGTGATCACGGCGTAGGTTCCGTTTGGATTTTCCAGAACAGCTTCCCAACGCTCGAATCTTTGAAATTCGTTTTCCAATTTTTGTGTCCACAGATGATTGCCGTCCTCATCAATTTTCGCGATCCATACGTGCCGGAACTCTTCGGTGGACATAAAATCGTCTTGCCAATGAACGATAACGCCATCAGAGACAGGATAAGGGTGATCGATCAGACAATCCGTTACATATGTTCGCCAAATAAGAACGTTGTCTTCATATTTCTCAACGTAGCCCTTTCCGCGGGTTCCGTCTGTAAATTCATTGCCGTAGGAATACCGAATGCTTGGTACATTTTCCGGATCCTTTACCCAATATTTTCCGTTGAAGTATTGGTAATTCCAAAGATTTTCCAGATCCTCAGGTGTGGGATCTTCCTGAAGGATCTCATGTCCTCCAATCTGATCGGAGGAAAGACTGTTCAGGATCACCTCCGCGGTTTTAGGGTCGGAGAAGGACTTGGTGGTGATATCGCGGTAAACCTTTTTGATCTCTGAGCGGGTCAGCCCTTCTGTGGACAGATCGTATTCGTCAAAGAACTGCATAGCATCGTTGTACTCTCTGACCTCTACGGTACAGGCGTAGGTTCCCAGGCAGGTGGACGCCAGCAGAATCAAGCACGCGGCGATGGTTCCGCACTTTTTCAACCAATTCCATCTTTTTACTTGCGGAGCAGTGTCAGCCGCCTCCATATAAGCGGGATCGATCAGCTCCATTTTTTCTAAGAATTCATTTCCTCTCATAGAGTGTACCCCTCCTTTTCAAGATGCTCCCGAAGTCGATTGCGGCAACGGAAGAGTGTGGTTTTTACCTTGCTTTGAGACAAGCCAAAGCGACGGGAGATGGCGGCGACAGAATCCAGATACCAATACCGACGAATAAAAACGTTGCGCTTTTCTTCGTCAAGAGTGCCCAAAAAGCTATTGATCGCTTGGCTCAACGCCATGTCGTCAATGCGGCAGCCTTCGTCATCGGGAGCGGGAATGCATTGCTCCAGCTCGGCACTGAGCTCGCAGATCAATGCGCGGCGCTTCAGACGGTCGCGGTCACGGCAGCGGTTCAGGGCAATATGACGGGTAATCCTTGCAAGAAACGCATATAAATAGTCTCTTGGCTCGTGCGGGGGAATCGAGTTCCAGGCTTCCAGATAGGTATCGTTTTCACACTCCTCGGCAGTTTGCGCATCCTCAACAATTCCGTAAGCTAAGGATCGCAAGCGGGAACCGTATTTTTCTGAGGTTTCACGGATCGCGCGCTCGTCTCGTTGCAGATAGAGCTCGACAATGCTTTGATCGTCCAAGGCTTTCATCTCCTTTCTGTTTGAATAGAAGGTCCTTCACCCCAATAAGCACCGTTGGAGGGCGAAAGGTTACAGAAGCTTCCAAAAAATCCTTTTTTGCCAAAAATCCCCCTTCCGACAAGGAGTGGAAGGGGGATTTTGCAAAAAGACTGCTACGGGCTTTTTCAATCCTTCAACAGCTTTTCCAATTCATACAGCCTTTGCGAGGTGGAGGTTGCGGTGAGGTTGTTGATGAACAGCACCGTGTCCACGTTCATTTCGGTGACGAATTCCTGCAGGGTCTTTCCCGTGGTCTTGGTGAAATAACGGTAATCGACGACGTAGACGTATTCGTAGTGATCGACCAAGAAGGGAACCAGCGCGTTGCCAAAGGATTCCTTGATCACCACAATGGAGGAGCCGTCGGTGATCTTCTCATTATGAATTTCAGAGAGAGGATTGTCGCCCATGATAAAGCAGTTGTACTTGGAGGCGGCGTTGGCGTAGAAGGTATCGGTGTCGGTGCGCACCAAGCCTCCGCGATAGCGCAGGCGGTTTCCTGTTTTATCAACGATGTAAATATCATTCGTTCCCTTGGGCACCCACGCGTGTACCGTATCGGGTGTATCGCCTAATTGGGCGGGGCTTCCCGCCTCGGCGTAGAGGGTTCCCAAAAAGCCCTCGAATTGATATTCCTGCCAGTAGCTGAGCGAATAGGGCGTCATGCCCGCGGCTTCGCAGAATTTGACGTAGGAATAATAAGCGCCCAGCGCCGTCCAGTGGTGGTCGGTGCGGAAGTAGAGGTATTCATCGTTGTGCTCGCGCAGAATATCGTAGACCTCCACGGGAACGATATCCGACATCTGTCCAAACATACGGTCAATGGCAGCCTCGGCATCCGAGGAGCCAACCTGCTTCAATTCCTTCTCCGAAAGGTTGACCGAGGAGGAGAGGGGAATGATCATATCGTAGACCGTTGCCTTGCCCTTCAGCTGTTCGGCCGCCTTGGAGATCAGCGCGGCGTATTTTTGGGAGTTCTCGGGAGTCTCCTTGTAAAGCTCGTAGGCGGTGTTGCCCTTGACGTAAACGCTTCCCAAGCGGTCAATGGGAATATCCGCCTCGGGAGAATTGGGATCAAAGGTATCGTTGGGATCCGCCTTGTCGTTGGAGATGATCTGCACCGTGCGGATTCCAAAGAGCGATTTGATTCCTTGGTTCATCTTGATGATGCCCTCGCGTCCGGGGAAGGAATCGGCATACCATGTGGTGATATCCGAAAAATAGTCGCCCGAGATCAGGGCATCCCAGGTCAGCTCGGGGAACTTTGTCAGCTCGCGTTTCTCGCTTTCAGACTCCGTGGGACGCAGAAAGATCAACACACCAATGACTGCCACAATGAGCATGGTGGCGGCAAAGGTGAGGATTCGCAGGGCGTGCCACTTGGGGTGGAGCGAGGGCAGGGGCTTTTCTTGCAAAGCTTGCTTGGGAGAAGAGACCTGCTCTGCGGTTTTTTCCTGTAAGGGTGTTTGATTCACGTTGCAAGACCTCCTCAGAACTGAAAATACAAAAAGGGATTATAGGTATTGCCCACCAAAAAGATCAGGGAGAGCAAGAGCAGAGCCACGGGCAGAATGGAATAGAGAACGCCCACAATCGCCTGTCGCGCCGCAGAGTAGGGCTTTTCCTGCTTGGGCAGCAGAAGCCTTCCCAGGGCGGGGATGATGGGGGAGCAGGCAAGAATTGCCACGCCAAGGAAAAAGACGTTGCAGAGAAGCGTTGTCTTGCCGTAAAGATCGATCCATCCGTGCGCGCCAAACAGACCGCTCAAGGCACTGCTCAGCATGGACAGATCCTCAAAGTAAAAGAGCATCCATCCAAAGTAAACGATGATGAGCACGGGGATCCTGCGCCAAAGTGCTGTGAGGAAGGAGCAATCCTTTTTGGGCTTGAGGATGAATTTTTCCAACAGTAAAAAGAGAAAATAGTAAAGTCCCCACAGAACGTAATTCCAGGACGCGCCGTGCCAGAGTCCGGTCAGTCCCCAAACCACAAAGAGATTAAAGATCTGACGCCCAACCGAGCAACGGTTGCCGCCCAAGGGGATGTAAACGTAATCGCGGAAGAAGGAGGAGAGGGACATATGCCAGCGTCTCCAAAAATCGGTGACCGAGGTGGCGGCGTAGGGGTAATTGAAGTTTTCGTTATAGTGAAAGCCTACCATTCTACCCATGCCGATCGCCATATCCGAATACGCCGAAAAGTCGAGGTAGATCTGCAGCATATAGCAAAGACCGCCCAAAAAGACCGTCAGCGCGGAGGCTTCCTCCAGCGTGTTCTTTGCCCAAAGCTCTGCCACCAAAGCACCGCAGGTATTGGCAAGCACCGCCTTTTTGGCAAGTCCTGAGGCAAAGCGGGCAATGCCGCTCGAAACGTCGGCAAGCCTTACGGTTCGCGACTCCAGCTCCTCGCAAACGGTTTGATAGCGCACAATGGGACCCGCCACGCATTGGTGGAAGAGAGCGGAGTAGAGCAACAGGATCCAGTATTTTCTCTGCGCCCTGACCTCGCCGCGGAAAACGTCTATGACGTAGGAAAGCAGCTGGAAGGTATAAAAGGAGATGCCAATGGGCAAAACGATATTGGGGATCTTTCCGTCAAAGCCTACAATGCCCTTGACGGTCTCTGCAATGAAGGTGGAGTATTTGAAGAAGCCAAGCAGAATCAGACAGATGGCTACCGTCATCAAAAGCCCCAGCTTTTTATAGAATCTGTCCTCCAGCGCGTCAATGGCAAGGGCGCCCAGATAGCATACCAGCGTCATGCCTGCCAGAAGAAGGATCAACAGCGGTCCTCCCCAGGCGTAAAAGATCAGTGAGAAGAGAAGAAGCACCAGATTCTGCCGCTTAATGCTCTTGGCAAACAGGAGGCAGCCCGTGCAAAGCACCAAGAAGAAAAAGACGAAAAACAACTCGGAAAATACCATTTTCTCGCAAAAAACCTCCTGTTTTCATGGAATGAGACGGAAAAAAGGCGGAATTTTTTCCACCTTTTTCAATGCTGTATTCATTATACCATGGAAAGAAAAAAAGGTCAAGAACGAAATGGCGATTTTTGAAAATATTTTTTCTTACGGCATGGGTAATTTTGCCCAAAATATTCAGTTTGAATCGAATGAATGATTGTGGTTTTGCGGTCTTGACAAGGACGTTTTTCTCATATATAATATACAATAGAGCAATGTGCCCCTTCGTGGGCAAAATGAAGAGTAAAAATGCGAGCGTTGGATCAAATTCCGCCAGTGCCGCTTGAACGGGGAGTTGTCAAGCGGACGAAAAAAGACCTGCGTCTTCAAGCGATTCGCATTTTGCATCCCGCTTCATAGAGGTCAGACAGAGCCAGACTTTTGAATGCTTCAAGGTCTCCTTTTTCTGCCGTATGGGTGGAAAAAAGGAGGTATTTTTATGAAAAAGAGCGCACCTGTTTTCCAAAGTGTCAGACATTTGACGGTTGCCGCCATGCTGACGGCGATCAGCGTTGTGATCGGAATTTTCTGCAAGAACTTTCTCAATTTCGGCGGCGGACTGTTCCGCATCACCTTTGAGAACTTTCCCATTATTCTCTCGGGCTACTGCTTTGGCCCCGTGGTGGGAGGGCTTGTGGGAATTGCCACCGATCTGATCAGCTATCTGCTTTCCAATCAGATATATCCCCCCAATCTCATTGTTACCGCAGGCGCGTTTCTCATTGGGTTCCTTTCGGGGCTTTTGTTCCGCGTTCCCATGAAAAATCGCACCCTGAGAATTGTCTTCTCGGCATCGCTGGCGCATCTTTGCGGCTCGGTGGTGGTAAAATCCATTGGTCTGTATCAATTCTACGGCATTGCCGTGCTTTGGCGTATCCCCGTTTATCTTGTAATCGCGTCCCTGGAGATCCTTTTAATCTGCCTGCTTTTCCGTAGGAAGAGCTTCTCAAAACTGATCGATAAGATATAAGGAGTTTTTTTATGACCTACCAAGAAACCCTTGCGTATATCCACAATATCAACTGGTGCTTTTGCAAGCCGGGACTTGAGCGCACGCGCACGCTTTGCGAAAGGCTGGGCAACCCCCAAAAGGAGCTGCGCTATATACACGTTGCCGGAACCAACGGCAAGGGCAGCACCTGTGCCATGCTGGAGTCGATCCTGCGCGCCGCGGGATATAAAACCGGTCTTTATACCTCTCCCTACGTGCGCCGCTTCAACGAGCGGATGCAGGTGATGGGCGAGCCCATTGCCGACGAGGAGCTGGTGGAGATCACCGAGTACGTTCGCCCCATTGCCGATGCTATGGAGGAAAAGCCCACCGAGTTTGAGCTGATCACCGCCATTGCCTTTGAGTATTTCCGCCGTCAGAAGGTGGACGTGGTGGTGCTGGAGGTGGGACTGGGCGGCAGATTGGATTCCACCAACGTCATTGAAAATCCCCTCCTTTCCATCATTACGGGGATTGCCTTTGATCATATCTCGCTTCTGGGAAATACCCTGCAAGCCATTGCGGCAGAGAAGGCGGGCATTATCAAGCCCGGCTGTCCGGTGCTTTTTGGCGGCAAGCCCGATGGCTCCGCTTGCAGAACCGTAAGTGCCGTGGCGCAAATGCGCAAATCGCCCTTCTTCCGCGTAGATCGCTCCTCCTGTAAGATCAAGGAATATGCCCTTGCGGGAACGAAATTCGATTACGGCATTTACGATGATCTGGAGCTTTCCTTGCTTGGCACCTATCAGCCCTTCAATGCCGCTACGGTGCTTACGGCAATGGAAATTCTGCGTGAGCAGGGGATCTCCATCACCGAAAAAGCCGTGCGTGAGGGATTGAGGAGCGTTCGTTGGCAGGCGAGATTTGAATTGCTCTCTCAGGATCCCGTGGTGATCTTTGACGGCGGTCACAATCCTCAAGGCGTTGAAGCGGCAGTCAAGAGCATTGGCAAGTATTTTCCCGATCAAAAGGTCAATCTGATCAGCGGCGTTATGGCAGATAAGGCGTATGACGAGATGATCAATCTGATCAAGCCGATTGCCGAGCAGGTGTTTACCGTAACCCCCAACAATCCCCGTGCGCTTGCATCCGGAGATTATGCCGCGTATTTTGAGACGCACAGAGTCAAAGCCACCGCTTATGAGACTGTGGAGGACGGCATCCGTGCCGCCATCAAGGATAGCCGTGAGAGCGGCAGACCTCTGATCTGCCTCGGCTCGCTCTATTTGTATGAGGAGTTTTACGATAAGCTTCAAGCCGTCTTGACAGAAGAAAAATGATAGAAAATTTGAGAGGAAGCGCTGCGGCGTTTCCTCTTTTTTGTTTCAGATAGTATTCATTTTTGACAGAATTGGAAAGTTGACACGGCGTGAAAACTGTGGTATAATATGGGTAGTGTACGTTATGCTTTCTATTTTTACAGTCATTGAAAGGGAAGGATTTTGCTATGTTGAATTGTGACGTAAAAGCCTACGGTGCCGTCGGAGACGGCGTGACGAAGGATACCGTGGCGGTGCAGGCCGCCATTGACGATTGCTCCGCCCACGGAGGCGGACGGGTCACCCTTGCCGAGGGACGCTTTTTGTGCGGACGAATTGATCTGAAGAGCGGCGTGGAGCTGCATCTGGAACGGGATGCGGTATTGCTGGGCTCTACCGACGTGGGCGATTTTCCCGAGGTGGTGACCGACTTCTGGAACACCGAATACGCGCCGCGATTCAATAAAAGATGCTTTATTTATGCGGAAAACTGCGAGGATATTGCCATCACGGGCAGAGGTGTCATCGACTGTCAGGGTCATGCTTACGTGGAGCCCTTGACCGAGGAGGAGATCGCCGCAAAGCCGACCATGTCCTATTCGCGCAAGCCCTTTCCTCTGCCCGAGGGAAGTGAGCCGCTTGGGGAGGTTTTAATGGTTGGTATGTATCCCCATCCTCTGGATCCCCGTGCCACCAGTCTCGCTCCCGCCCGCGTGGTCATGCTGTTTGGATGCACCAATCTTTTGGTGGAGGACGTGACCATGCGCAATCAGCCTGCCGGCTGGAGCTACTGGATCAGCGGTTGCACCAATGTGCATTTCCACAGAGCGCAGATCCTTGCCGCCGTGGATATGCCCAACAACGACGGAATTCACATCAACTGCTGTCGGAACGTGACGGTATCCGATTGTAATATCACCTGCGGTGACGATTGCATTGCCGTTCGTGCTTATTCGGCACCCTTGGGAAAGAATACGGTCTGCGAGAAGGTTGCCGTTACCAACTGCAATCTGACCAGCCACACCTGCGCGGTGCGTGTGGGATGGATCAACGACGGCGTGATGAGAGATTGCACCTTCTCCAATCTCAACATTACCGAATCCAGAACGGGTCTGTGTATGTATCTGCCCTCCAATCCTGCCAAGGCGCGTATGAGTGATCAAGGCTTTGAAGCGACGTTGATCGAAAACATCAGCTTTTCCAATATTACTATTGACCGCAATTACCAGCATCCCATCCGCATTCAGATCGAGGAAAACAATCTTTGCACCGCCATCCGAAATATTTATTTCAGCGGCATTCACGCGTTTTCCGCATGGATGCCCAGAGTGAGCGGACGCAAGGATTGCCACGTGCAGAACGTATCCTTTAACGATTGTCATTTCTCGCACTTGCGGTATGAGGATATTCCCACCAAGTTTGCGGAGCGTATGCACCGACAGGAAATCGCCATGGAAGCCCCCGTATTCCGCTACGTGGATCAGCTCCACATGAATGCTACCTTCTTTTCGGTGGAGTGATACTGTTTTTTGAAAAATTGCACAGACGTGATTGAAAAAATAAAGAAGCGGCACATCCCCGAATGCTCAGGGGGTGTGCCGCTCTGCTTGCTGACAAAGGTATTAGCACTCTCAAAATGACGAAAAGTTTTGATCAAACTTTTTCAAAAGTTTGCGCGGTGGAGGCTGCGGAAGCCTCCTCGCCCTCCGCAGAGGGCGAAATTCCACTTTCGGCGCTTCTCTTTTGCGAGCTTTTCTCTTGCGCCTACATTGCCAAGAGAAAAGCGGCTAAGAACTTTGTGCTATTTAACGAACGTTTGTTTTTATAATAAGGTTTGTCAGTATCCTGGGCGGTTGATATTCAAATGATACCGTGATATCGTATGTACCTCAAAGGCTCACTGCCGCATTCTGCCGTTTGCCCAGGATTTGTGCAAATGCATACGCCACCAGCCGTCAAAGACCACAAACAGAGGGATCGATACGGGGAAGATCCAGATAGGCTTATTTACGGTAAAGGTTACGACGAGGAAGAGGGAGGCAAAGATAATGCACTCCGCCCAGTACATCCGATCATGCAGAACCAGCGTCAGATCCTCCTTTGCATCGTAGGGGCGCCCTTCCATGGATTTTAAATATTCTCTGTGATTATCGTCATTCTTTGCATTGATGATGCAAAAGGAGATTGTGATAATGACAGGGAGAAGAAAACGAACAAGCACCATGCACAGGGGTATGCCAAGCTTCGAGCCAAAGATGAGATTGCAGAGCGTCAAAAGCAGTACGTTGGTAAGCATATCTACCAAAAATACAGAGCCTAACAGAAGCAGGGCATGGATGATAAATAACTTTAAAATCTTGTGTCTCATACGGTTTTCCTTTCATGATTGGTTGATTTGTTCAATGGGGAATGAAGCTTGCCGCTCACACGCTTTTTTATTGTTTTTGCACGGCAAACGATTACGTTGCCCATGGGAACTTCTGCGCTGATGTCCAAGGATTGATGATCTCCCGTATATTTGGCATTGGCAAAGCCGGGATTGACGACGAGAAAATGGAATTCCCCTTCATTTGTCGGAAACGTGGGGATCTTGCACTGCCAATACTGCTTTTGGCTGATTTCGCGCTCGTTGCCCCAAAAAGCCATTGTCCGCTGTCCGCTCATGTTTGCTCTTCCTGAGCCGCCAAGACGTTTTACTTTGCCGCGAACAGTAGAATAAACACGGTACTCGCCATCATTTGCAAAATCAATGATGCGGAGAAGGGGGAGGGGAACGTCTACAAAATGGAGATAAAAGGTTTGGTCGTGCATGCGGATTTGAATATCGGCTTTTTCACGGATCCCTCTCAAGGAAGAAAAGGGGAATCTGCCAAAGCGGATCTTGTATCTTTTTCGCAGGCAAATGAAAAGCATGCTGAAATAAAAGCCGATCTTTCCAAAGGCAAACGCTGCGAACGGAACACCGATCTCCAAAAGCGGCATTAAAAGAAGGTATCCGATAAAGCCCAGTAAAAGGATCAGATAGATTTCAAAAACGTGATTCGCTTTCCAAATGGAGATCATTTCCCGTATCCCTTCCTTGGAAATTGAGGCGCAAAGGATCAGTATTATGAAGAATAACAATGTCAAAGCAATCAACGCCAAAAGACACTTGAAAAATTTTTTGACAGAAGCCTCATTACTCATAAGAATACACCCTGTATCATATGCCTTCGCTATGATTGTGCAAAGGGTTCAAAATTTCTCTTTGTTCCCTTTGTTGTAATTTAATTATACAGGATTTATATTCCTTTGTCAATACTTTTTTTAAAAAATATATTTTTTCTTTTTTGAAAAGACGCATATATTTTCATAAATATTGAATAAATCGAGATGATAATCGTATTTTTTCAAGATTCACTTTTTGATTTTTTTGAAAACGATCTGATTTACCCATTTTTTCAATGCGAAAGCCTTTCGTTTTTTTGAAAAATGTATGACGTTTTCTCTTGACGGCGTTTGCCTTTTGTGGTATAATAACGGAAGCAAGAAATTTGCCGTGAGTTCGTAACCATCCTCACGAAAAACAAAACTAGGGAGAGAAAATGAAATGAGAAGCTCTGCAACAAGAAAAAGAATCGTCTACGTTTGTCAATCGGGATTGATCGCGGCACTTTATACGGTGCTGACGGTGTTTGTGGGAGCCTTTGGGCTTGCCAGCGGCGCGGTGCAGTTCCGAGTATCGGAAGCACTGTGCGTGCTTCCGTTTTTTACCCCTGCAGCAATTCCCGGGCTTACCATTGGGTGCTTGATTTCCAATCTGCTTACGGGGTGCCTATGGCAGGATATTCTGTTTGGAACGCTGGCAACCCTCATTGGTGCTCTTGGCGCGCGGATGCTGAGGAAGGTGTTTTGGCTGGTGCCGCTTCCCACGGTGGTGGCGAACACGGTCATCGTGCCCTTTGTGCTGGCTTACGCCTATCACATGGAGGGGGGCTTGCCCTTTTTGATGCTGACGGTAGGCGCGGGGGAGATCCTTTCGGCATACGTGCTGGGAATCGTGCTTTTGCTGGCGCTGAAGAAATACGAGCGCTTTTTGTGGGTAGAATAATAGCACTCTGCTAAAAATCCGCACAAACCCAATATGAAAGTTTTGGTCAAGCTTTTTCAAAAGCTTGTGGGTTGGAAGGGCGAAGCCCTCCTCGCGCTCCGCAGAGCGCGAAATATCCTCGGCGTTTTCTTTTTGATAACTTTTTCTTTTGCGCCTATGGTGTCAAAAGAAAAAGTGGCTGAGGAAATTAGAGGCATTCAGGGCGGGCGATTCATGAATCGCCCCTACCGGTGCTTTTGTCGGCGTTGAGTGTTGTAAGCCTCCCTCCGGGAGGGAGGGGGACCGCGATAGCGGTGGAAGGAGTCTGCGCAACTATGGGACCCCAATCCAAAACGGACGGGAATCCTCTTTATACACGCGCTCTCCTTCCGTCATTTTCTTGCGAAAATGCCACCTCCCTCCCGGAGGGAGGCTCAAGAGTTGTTTTCTTTGAAAAATGTTATTCTCAAACATCCTTTTCTAAAATGAAAAATTGATTAACAGGAGGTCGCACTATGGAAAAACTGAATATTTCCTTGCCGCGCGCGGTGGAAAAAGCCATCACGTGCCTCGAAAATTGCGGCTTCCAAGCCTATATCGTGGGGGGCTGCGTCCGCAATACCCTCTTGGAACTTCCCGTCAACGATTGGGATATGACCACCTCGGCTACGCCCGAGGAAATGAAGGCGTGCTTCAAGGACTTCCGCACCATCGAAACAGGCATCCAACACGGAACGCTGACGGTTCTGATCGATGGGATACCCCTGGAGATCACCACCTTCCGCAATGACGGCGAGTATCTGGACAACCGCCATCCCGTGGGCGTGACGTTTTCAAGGGATATCGGGGAGGATCTCTGCCGCCGCGATTTTACCGTCAACGCCATGGCGTATCACCCAAAGAGGGGGCTTGTGGATCTCTTTGACGGACAAGCCGATCTGACGAAAAAAAGGATCTCTTGCGTGGGAGACCCCGAAAAGAGATTTTACGAGGATGGCTTGCGCATCCTACGCGCCCTGCGATTTGCGGCGGTGCTGGATTTTTCCATCGCGCCCGAGACCGCGGATGCCGTTCATTCTTGCCGCCATCTTTTGAAAAACATTGCCGCCGAGCGCATCCGCGAGGAGTTTTGCAAGCTGATCTGCGGCGTTGGCGCGGTGCGGATTCTGCGGGAATATCACGACGTCATCGGCGTCTTTCTTCCCGAGCTGGAGAAATGCTACGGCTTTGCCCAGAACAGCAAATACCATTGCTATGACGTCTTTGAGCATACCATGGAGGCGCTTTTGGAGGCGCCGCCACACCTGATCACCCGCCTTGCGGTTCTGCTCCACGATATCGGCAAGCCTCTGTGCTACACCGAGGACGAAACCGGCGGGCATTTCAAGGGGCACGGCGACGCAGGCGTTGAGATCGTCAAGGACGTGATGAAGCGTCTGCGCTTCGATAACAAAACCGCCGCCCGTGTGACAATTCTGGTGGACTATCACGACAGAGAAATTCCCGCTACCGAAAAATCGGTCAAGCGGCTGATGAATAAAATGTCGGATGAGGATATTTCTATTCTCATGGAGGTCAAGAGATGCGACCGCTTGGCGCACGCCAAGGAATATTCCGAGCCCTCCGAGGCGATTTTTGAGATTCCGCGTATCGTGGAAAGGCTTCGCGAGGAGAACGCCTGCCTGTCCTTAAAGGATTTGAAGGTTGGCGGCGAGGATCTCATCGCCATGGGAATCCCCAAGGGGAAGGAAATCGGCAGAATTTTGAATGCTCTTTTGGAGCAGGTTCTCGACGGAGAGCTTCCGAACGAGAGGGAAGCGTTAATGGACGCCGCGCAGGACCTGCAAGGCGCATAAAAAAAGGCTCCCTTGTGCAAAGGGAGCCGGCAGCAAAGCTGACTGAGGGACTGTTTGATTTTTTAACTTTTACACCCCCTCCGTCACGCTACGCGTGCCACCTCCCCTATATAGGGGAGGCTTCTTTTGATTCGCATGAGCGTCACCGATAAAAGTCATGATTTCCAATGGTGAAGGCAAAGGGACGGTTCTTTACGATCCAAAAATTGGTGGAGGCTCTGGGATTGAGGAAGAATAAAATATCCTCGGAGAGGCTGTATCCCTCCAGACAGATCTTTGCCGCAATCTCGGCTTTCGCCGTAGGCTTTTGGTAGATGGTTCCGATCGCCACGGGAGAGAATTGAGTGCCGTATTTGCGATCAAAGATCACTCCGTAGATCGTGTTGGGATAAGCAGGGCTTTTGACCCTGTTGAGTACCACGTTCCCAACGGCGATCTGTCCTTTGAGCGGTTCGCCCTTGGACTCTGCCGAGATGATCCGCGAGAGCCAATAGACCTCATCGGCATTGTAATTCGCCCACGCCACGGCGTTTCTGCCCGTGGGATCGGAGGTCAATTCCACACGGCGCGCCGAGGCGTTCCAATAAAGCTCTGCGGCAAACGCCCGTGCCAGGGGACGAATGGGAACGTACAGGTGTCCGTTCAGATTGCGAACCTCACCTACGGTGTAATAATAATGACCGTTGGCGGTGATGTAAACGGCACCCGACTGTACCGTCAGCGTCAGATCGCTTGTTCTGACCGTTGCCGTGGACGTTTTGGCGTCCCACGTGATCCTGCAATCCTCAAACAGGTTGCAAAATTTTCGCAGAGGAACGTAGGTCACGGATTCTAAAATGATACATTCACCGGGGAGCACCTCCTTGCCGTCCAGATAGACGGCGGTGGGAGTGGAAGCCTCGGGAAAGACCACCGCGGCATCGACACCAAGGATCATACCGCTTGCCAGCATCAGACAGGCAAGAGACGTGATGAACAGCTTTGAGAGAAGGTGTCGGCGTTGCTTTCGCTTTTGCATTGTCTTTTCTCCTTTCTGTTTTGATTCGGCTCACGAGCCTTGTCCATATTGTAGCAGAAAAGGCAAAGCAATGCAACCCACAGATTCAGGAAACCGAGGAAGAACCTTCCGCAGTTTCCTTCCGCGCTCCAAAAAGATTGCATTTTTCGCACGCTATTTGGAACAAGCCCCAATCTTTACCAAGCAAAAAAGGAGAGGCCATGAAGGCGTATACACACATTATTTGGGATTTTAACGGCACGATTCTGGACGACGTGCAGGTGAGCATTGAAAGCGCCAACCGCCTTTTGCGGTCTCACGGGCTTCCCGTGATTCATACGGTGGAGGCGTATCGGGAAAAATTCGGCTTTCCCATCATCGACTATTACCGCCGCATGGGCTTTGATTTTGAGGTGACCCCCTATGACGAGCTTGCCGTGGAGTGGGTGGCGTATTATCTGGAAGAAAAAAAGAAGGCATCGGTCTTTGAAGACGTCCCCACGGTGTTGCAGCGCTTGCGGGAGAAGGGGATCGCGCAGATCATTCTTTCGGCAACCGAAACGGGAATGCTGGAGGGGCAGGTGCGTGAGCTTGGGATCCGAGATTATTTTGATACTCTTTTGGGGCTTTCGAACATTCATGCTTACAGCAAGGAGGAAATCGGACGGGATTGGATCGCGACGCATCCCGAGGCGGTTCCTCTGATGATCGGGGATACCGATCACGATGCAAAGGTGGCGGACGCCATGGGCATTGATTGTATCCTGCTTGCCTGCGGGCATCAACAGAGAGCGCATTTGGAGAAGTGCAAATGCCTGTTCGTAGCCGATAGCGCCACCGAGGCGATGAAGCATGCCTTTTCGTGAGATCAACAAGGGGACACCGCCTCGGCGGTGTCCCGATTTTGTTTTCAATCCGTTACAATTTTTCAAACCGTTCCGGTCACTACCAGCTCGGTAACGCCGGGGGTGATGATCCACGCGCCGGTGGTCACATCCTGCGTGTAGGTGGCGGCGGGGACCGTGATCACACCGGGAACCGTTGCGAATACGCCGGTGGTGACATCGTAGGTGTATTCGGTGGTCAGAGCAAGGGGCGTGCCGTCCAGGGTGACGGTCAGCACGTTGAGGATCGGGTCAAAGGTGTCGGTGACAGCCACGTTGTCGGTGGCAACCGCCGCAGTATTGCCGTAGTTCTGAATGATAAAGCGATAGGTCAGCGTGCCGTTTTCGGTAACGGGAACAGGCTCGATGAACTTGGTGATGGTCAATTCAGGCTCTTCTTCGGGGGTGACGGTCTCGGTGACGGTTACGGTGCTGGGAAGCCCTGCGCCCACCACGGTAGCGGTGTTGACAATGCTTCCGCCCACGTCAAGCGGTGCAAACTGTGTGACCTCAGCCTCGTAGATGATCATCAGATTTCCCCCGGCGGGAAGCGTAATGCCGCTGAACGCCAAGGGAGGTCCTGCCGTTACGGTGGGGGCAAGCTGAAGCACGCCGTTGATATACATCCGAACCGATCCGTTCACGTAGGAGAGGGGATAGAGGGTGTTTTCGCCAAAGGCGTAACCGCCCAGATCATCCGTAACGGTAAGACCCGTCACGGGGCTGGTGCTCGAATTGACCACGCTGATCACGTAGGTTACGTCATCGTTGCGCGTGTAGTCATCCATTACCGCGGTTTTGGAGGCGGAGAGGACCTCCAGAATCTCACCAACGGCAATATTGGAATTGACCACCGAGCCGTTATATGATAATTGCGCTTGGTTGGTAAATTGCGCCATAGGGGTTCTTCCTTTCATGGATTGATAGGCGGAAATTCCGCCGTTAACAGAATATGAAAAAAAGAAAGGATCCGTTCCCGAAAAAGAACGGATCCTTTCTTTGCGCTGTCTTATTTTTGAAGCTCCTCACGGAAGTAATTTCCGATTTTTCCAACCAGTGCCACAAAATCGGGAATCAGCGCCTTGGGAATGCGCTTTTCCGTGTATTGGGCATAGGTCTCAAAGCTCAGATCTCCCGCATATCCCACACGCTTCAGCTCGGTCAAAAAGTCGCTCCAGTAGATGCTTCCCACATAGGGCATAAAGTGGGCATCGTTCTTTTGATCGTTGTCGTGAATATGGAGTGCCACGATGCGATCGCCAAGGACGGGAACGTAGGTGCGGAAGCTCTTGCGGAGCAGGTTCAAATGCCCTGTGTCAAGACAAAAGCCGAAGCATTTTTTGCCTGCTTGGGCGTTGAGTCGGTCAACCCATGCCGCCGCCTCGTAGGAATTGGAGCCTGCGGCCTCCCAGTAGTCGTGTCCCAAGCGTCTGGGGCTGGCAAAGAGGTTTTCCAGACATACGGTCACGTTGCCCACCTCCAAAAGGGTGGGGATCAGACTGCCGTAAAGCTTCATGTTCAGCGCCTCGTAACGCTCCATGGTCATGTCGGGCTCGGCATCGGTCATGCAAACACCGTGGATGATCAGATGTTTACATCCCACCGCAGAGCAAAAGCGGATCATCTGCTGATAAATCGAGATGGCGTAGTCCAGAATATCCTCGCGGTAGGGGGCGTAGGAGCTGAAGGGGGCGTGCGCTTGGGAGATCTCCAAGCCGTTTTTGCGGATGTAGGAAAGCTCCTCCTCGTAGTGCGCCATGATCTCGGGAAGGGGCTTTTCAAAGATGCACAGATCCTTGAGCTCCTCGGCGGAGGTTACTTCCTTGAATTTCCATGCGGTATTCAGGTTCCAGTCAATGCCTTCAAAGCCTGCCTCTTTGATGACGCGGTAGGCGGCTTCAAAGCCCAGATCGTTGACGAGATTTTGAGATTGGATGGAGAGTTTCATTTTTTTATGTCCTTTCGTTTTTGATTTTTTAATTTCGTTGGGTTTGCTTATGTTGCTTTCGATATTCGGAGGGGGAACGGTTTTGGCTGTGCTTTTGAAATACACGGCAAAAGTAATTGCTGTCGGGAATTCCAACGCTTTCGGAGATGCGGGCGATGGAAAATTCCGAGTCCACCAACAGACGCTTGGCGCATCGAATGCGGTAGCGGTTCAAATAGTGAATGGGAGGCATGCCCACCTCGGCGCAAAAGCGTCGGTGCATATAGTTGGTTGAGAGATTGACAAGGTTTGCCAGATCCTGCTCGGTGATGCGCTCGGCGTAATTTTGATGGATATGATTCAAAATCTCCTGAATAATGGGAGAGATGTTTTTTGCCTTTTCTTTTTGAGAGAGAGACTCTGGATGGAGCGCCAGCAGTCGAAAGAATCCGCTCAACATATAATAGCTGTCATCCACATCGGTATAGCTTTTGGCGTCGGTCAGTTCTTCGAAAATCTGATAAGCTTTTTCCACATAGGGGCAGGGAATAACCGCGTTTTCGGAGGGCAGCCCCGCTTTTTCCAAAAGTTCTTTTGCGACAGTTCCCGAAAAGACGATCCAGTATTGCTCATAGGGAAGGGAATCCGAGGGGATCTTGTACCATTGCGGCTTGTCCGGTGTCATGAGCAGAATCAGCGGAGCCTGCCAAACTCTGCCCAGATAAAAGACGCTTCCGCTTTTCACATAGTGTAAAACGTAAAGCTCACGCCGCATGATTTGGGTCTCATAATTGGGCCATGGCTTGCTGTATCCAATAGAGGAAATACAGATGCTTTCTGTATTTTTTTTGCTTTGCGGATAGTAGTTGTCGGATTGATCGGGCTTGTAATAGGTTTTAAACATATTCTGCTCCAAATCTGTTTTTTTACGATTTATTGGATATAAAATCTTTTTGGATTGTTTTTTTTACAACAGTATCATATCATAAAATTTCATAATTGTCAATAAAAAAAGAGTGAAAAATGAAGATTTTGAGTTGAATTATGTATTGATTGTTGAGGGGAGGTATGATACAATGATGCTGCAATCTATTTTAAGGAGGATTTTATGAAAACAAAATTATTTTTCGTACGCTTTCTCGCGACAATGCTCTCCTTGTTGATGCTTTTTGTCATTGTGGGATGCGCTGCCGAGGATTTGGAGGAGGACTCCAACACCGAAGCGACTACGGCTGACGGTACGGGAGGAACCGAAGAGACAGAGGCCGATCCTACCTCAACTCTTCCCACGGATATTTCGTACAACTACGAAACATTCACTTTTTTGATCCGCAATGGCTCCGAGCATCTTGCCGACATGGCGGTGGAGCGTCTTTCTACCGAGTCTACCACCATTGATAAGGCGGTATACGGACGTAACATGGACGTGCAGGATCTGTACAAGGTAGAATTTGTGTTTATTCAGACTACTCCCCAGGAATTTGCCCAGGTGGTCAACAGCGCGGTGAGCGTTGATCCCGAAACCTATGACGTGATTGTCGGTGACGGAAGATCGGTGTTCAAGGGCGTTACCTCGGCGTACTATGCCGATTGGAACGAGCTGGAGTATGTTAATCTGGACGGAGAGTGGTGGAGCCAAAGCGCACGCGAGGAATGGGCAACTCCCGCGGGCAGGCTCTTTGCCATGAACGGTGACCTTTCCTATCAGTCGATTGGTAACAACTGTGCCATGTTCTTCAATAAAACCGCTCTTGAGGATGCTAAGATCACTTCTCCCTACGATCAGGTCTACAACAACAACTGGACCCTGGAGGTCTTTATGCAGACCGCAAAGCAGATTGACGGCAACCTGAACGGTGACGGCACCGGTAACATTGCCACCGACTCCTTCGGTTACGCTACCCAGGAGTGGAGAGGTCCTATTTACGCTACCTTCTGCTCGGGTGTCAGCTCCCTTGCCAAGAATGAGGATGGTACTTACAGCATCGGTCTGAACAACGAAAAGGTCGGTAACATTTCCGAGATGTACATCGATTTTGTAAAGAACAGCGGCGTGGCGAATTACGGAAAGAACCTCACCGCGGTTCGTAACGCGTTCAAGTCCGGAAGAGTTGTTTTCACCGATGACAACGTAAAATGCGCTGTGCAGTTCAAGGGAATCGGATTGGATTTTGGTATCGTTCCTTTCCCCAAGGCAGAGAAGACCGATGAGTTCGCCAGCCTTGTAGGCTCGGGAACCAACACCTTCGCGGTAGTGAGAAATATGTCTGTGGATAAGCTTTCCCGTTCTTCCTTGATTCTGGAGGCGCTGGCTTGCTACGGAAGCCGTGACGTTATCCCGCTTTACTATGAGACCATTCTTTCTTACCAGGCAATGCAGGACGAGCATTCCTTGAAGATGCTTCATATCATCAAGGACGCCGGTTTCTTTGATCTTGGACATTACACCAACTACGGTCAGATTGCCGACGTTGTAAAGCTGGTGATCGATAATCCCGCCAAGTACGGTGGCAGCATTTATACCGCTATCGAGGTCGTTGAACCCACAACGATGTCGGAGCTGGAGATCTGGTATTTGTTGGATGAGCTTTATAAGGCACAGTAAAAAGAGAACCTTTGCCGTCAACGGAGGTAAAGAAATGAAAAAAGCAAGATGGATCTCATGCTTGATCGTTCTGCTCTGCTTTTGTATGCTGCTTGCGGGATGCAATTCTAAAGACAGCACGGAACAGCCTTCCGAAACCGATCAAGCCAGGGAAACAACCAATACCCCGACAACAAAGGAGGACGATCCTGTGACTACACCCGAAAATCAATACAAAAATATTTGGGCATACAAAACCGAAGCCGACGGCGTAACAGCGCGCGAGGTGACCATCAAAACTCAAAAGGGCGGCGAACCTCTGGAGATCATACAGATCACAGACCTGCACTTCAATTATTGCACCGAGGAGGATCTGAAGGATCCCGTTTTGAAGAGCACTTATGAGAACCGCAAGTGGCTGAGGGACGGCAAGTCGGTGGCAAACGCCCTGCGCTGTCTGGAATACGCCAAGAACGCCGATCAGCTGGTGATCACGGGAGATGTTTTGGATTATCTTTCCCAAGGAACGCTGGAATTGACCAAGAAGCATATTTTTGATGCTTTTCCCAACGTGATGGCTTGCCTTGGCAACCACGACGCCGTGCGTCAGATGCAGGGAACCGTTCCCGAAAATACCACCCTTGAGGAACGCTTGGCGATAGTCAAGGAGGCTTGGATCCATGACGCCGAGTATTTTTCCAAGGTTCTTGATGAGCGCGTGATGCTGATCCAGATGGATAACGCTTCGGATCCGAGCCAAAAGTACGGAAGCTTCTCCGAGCGCCAGCTGGGTCTGCTCAGGAATGACCTTGCATTGGCAAGAGAGAAGGGCTATACCGTGCTGCTGTTTTATCATATTCCTTTGGCAACGGGAAATCCTGCCGATTACAGCGCCGCGGCATCCATGGTGGGAGACCCCAATGGTTCGGTGCGCAACCTCTATACCAACGGCGTCGGAAAGCTTTCCAATGGCGCGTCGAGAGAGGTCTACGACCTGATCACCAATAATGCCGATATCATCGGCGGAGCCTTCTGCGGTCATACCCATAACGATTTTTATACCGAGATCAAGGCAACGAACGCCGACGGAAGCGCGGCAGTGATTCCCCAGTATATTCTCATGGGAGCTCCTTACGGAAAGGGACATATTTTGAGAATCACGGTGGAATAAGGCGGACGCTTTTGGCATAGAATAAGAATAGAGGTCCCGAGGAGATTCCGAGAATGGATTTCCTCGGGATTTTGAAAAGGCGGAGACTGAAAAAGAAAAAAGAGAAAAAATCGAACATTTTTAATAAAAGTGAAAAAAGGGGGTTGACAAAGAGGAAAGAATGTGATATAATATCATGGCGAACCGAAGAGGCACGCAATTTGCCGGTGTGGCGGAACTGGCAGACGCCCGGGACTTAAAATCCCGTGATGCGAAAGCATCGTACCGGTTCGATCCCGGTCACCGGCACCACCCGAGTGGTCGAAGGAAAATATCGCGGAGTAGAGCAGCCTGGTAGCTCGTCGGGCTCATAACCCGGAGGTCGTGAGGTTCAAATCCCACCTCCGCAACCAAATAAGGAACAGTAGATTGATACAACCGTATCGACCTACTGTTTTTTATTTCACCGTCAGGTGAAATGGGTTATCGTTAAAAATTGACCGAAAGTCCTTGTAAATCAAGGGCTTTTTCTCTTTCGTGGTGCATTTCGGTATCTGCGGTGCCTATATCTTGTGCCTCCGAAACCCCAAAATGCAGAAAAGCACTACTCCCCGTCAAGGTGTAGTGCTTTCCTATCGTTAAAATACCGATATTCGTTAGATTATAAGAGCTGCGGTTATACCACGATTTTTCCTTTGTACGAGCCGATGCCGCCGATGTCGTGAACCTCCCGATATCCCTTGCCCCTCAGATAAGCCGCCGCGCGTGCGCTTCGTCCTCCGCTGAGGCAATGGACGTACAAAGGCGTGTTTTTATCCTTTATGAGGGAATCCACTTTGTCGATCTCGTCAAGCGGAAGATTTCGGCTTCCCTCAATATGTCCGCTTGCGTATTCCTCTCTCGTTCTGACATCGAGAAGAATTGCGTTTTTGCTTTCACGGAAGCTTCTGACTCCCTCGTTAATATCCTTGCGTGCGAATATATTAAAAATACTCATTTTGTATCCTCCTTGTGTTTTGATTACGGCTTTATTTTAGCATGAAAGCATAGCTTATTCCGTGACTTTGGTCACAACTCTTATTCGTATTGATAAAATTCCCAAAATATGCTATAATAAATGTGGTTGATAACCGCACTGCTATATATCGTCCTGTAGGGACAGGCCTCCCGGACTGTCCGAAATATCCCTTTTGATATGTAAGAAAAGGACAGTCGAGGACGCCTGTCCCTACAAAATGGGATGATCGAACATATCTAACATTCTTTGAGTGACAAAAGTCACAGCGGACACGAAAAAAATATGGTAAAATACAATCACAAAATAAAAAACGGAGGTAAGCTTATGAAGACCTTGATCATAGGAGGCGTGGCAGGCGGTGCGTCCTGCGCGGCAAGACTCAGGAGGCTTGATGAAAAAGCCGATATCGTTATTTTAGAGCGCGGAGAATTTATTTCCTTTGCAAACTGCGGACTTCCTTATTATATCGGTGGTGAGATCACCGAAAAATCCAATCTGACTCTGCAAACACCCGAGAGCTTCAAGGCTCGTTTCAATATCGAAGTTCGCACATTCAGCGAGGCGGTTGCCATTGATACCGAAAACAAGATCGTTACGGTCAAAGATCTGAAATCAGGTGAGGAATACGCCGAGGGATATGACAGCTTGGTTCTTTCTCCGGGGGCTTCTCCCATTCGTCCGAGGATTGATGGAATCGACAGTGACAGGGTGTTCACCCTGCGAAACATTCCCGACACCATGAAGATCAAGCGGTATATAGATGAAAACCATCCCAAATCGGCGGTGGTTGTCGGCGG